>DASUFI010000227.1:0-5438 GCA_036274635.1 Planctomycetota bacterium | reverse complement strand
CGAGCAGCAGCGCGAGATACGCGCCCAGCGGCGCGGCGATGGCCAGGGCCACCGGCGGCGCCACCACCGCCGCGATGAGGGCCACGCGCGGCGCGACGACGGCGTTCGCGGCCAGCGTGCTCAGCGCCGCCGCGGGCCGCGCCGCGGCCGAGCGGCCCGCGCGCTGCGCCATCGTCGCCGTCACCGCCGTGCTGCTGGCCAGGCCGCCCACCAGGCCCGTCAGCGCCGCCGCGCGCTTCTCGCCGAGAAGGCGCGTGAGGATGTAGCCGACGAAGCCCACGCCGGCGACCAGCACCACGAACTTCGCGATGCGCTGCGGCGGCAGGATGCCCCACGGGTCCAGCGGCTCCTTGGGCAGCGCCGGCAGGACGATGATCACGATGATCAGGAACTGCAGGGCCGCGAGGAGCTCGGAGCGCACCAGCCGCGGCATGACCACGCGGATCCACGGCTTGCTGATGAGCACGACGGTGGCCACCAGCGCCAGCGCCACGGCCAGGCGTTGCTGGCCGTGCACGAGCCAGCCGAAGACGAGCGTGAGCACCGCGGCCAGCTCGGTGGTGATGCCGAGATGCTCGCCGTCCCGCGTCTCGCGCAGGTACTTCGCCAGGACGAGCAGGCCCGTCAGGCCCAGCAGCAGGCCCGCCAGCCAGGGCGACGTCTCGGCCAGCACGGCGGCGAGCCAGCCCGTCAGCCCCAGCAGGGCGAAGGTGCGCGCGCCGAGCACGGCCTCGGGCCGATCGCGCTCGTCGATGTGCCGGTGCTCGCGCTCGATGCCGATGACGAGGCCGATGCCGAGGGCGAGGGCCCCTTCGATCAGCAGGGACAGGCCGCTGGCGGCGTCCTCGGTGAGCACGCGGGGAGCATAGCGCGGCTCGCCGCGCGCCGTCTGCAGCGCCCGCCGCGCCCCTCAGATCACCGTGCCGTCCGGCACGATGGCCGACTTGGGCACGATGACGATGCCGTCGCGCACGTAGAAGTTGCCGCCGTCGTGCTCGCGGCGGCCGGCCTCGTTGAGGATCTGGACGTTGCGGCCGATGCGCACGTCCTTGTCCAGGATGGCCTTGCGCACCACGCTGCCGTCGCCGATGCCCAGGGGCGGGATGCCGCGCGCGAAGTCGGCCTCGCGCTCGGTCTCGGTCTGGTAGCGGTCGTTGCCCATGACCAGCGCGCCGTGCAGCTGCACGCCGTCGCCGATGCGCGCGCGGATGCCCACCACGCTGTCCTCGATGAGCGCGCGGCCGATGACGCCGCCCTCCGCCAGCAGCGCCTCGCGCACGGTGGCCTCCACCATGCGCGTGGGCGAGAGGAAGCGCGGGCGCGTGTACAGCGGGAACTCCGGGTCATACAGCGCGAACTGGCCCTCGCGCGCCAGCGCGATGTTGGCGCGGTAGAAGGCGCCGATGGTGCCGATGTCCTCCCAGTAGCCCTGGAAGAAGTGCGCCGCGACGCGGCAGCGCTCGAGCGCCGCGGGCAGGATCTCCTTGCCGAAGTCGTGGCTGTCCGGGTGGCCGGCCAGCAGCTCCGTGAGCACGTGCGGCGTGAAGACGTAGATGCCCATGCTCGCGAGAAAGGGCGCCGAGGGGTGCTGCCCGCCCGCGGCGACCTTGCCGGGATCGACGCGCATGGCCTGCAGCGAGCCGCCCGTGGGCTTCTCCGAGAAGCGCGTGACGTAGCCCTTGTCGTCCACGTGCAGCAGGCCGAAGCTGCTCGCGAACTCCTCCGCCACGGGGCAGACGGCCACGGTCACGTCGGCCTTGGCCTCGTCGTGCCGGCGCACGAAGGCCTCGTAGTTCATGCGGTAGAGGTGGTCGCCCGCCAGGATGAGCACCAGCCGCGTGCGCCGGTCGAGGACGTGCCGCAGGTTGCGCCGCACCGCGTCGGCCGTGCCCTGGAACCAGTTCTTGTTCTCGGACGTCTGCTCGGCCGCCAGCACCGTGACGCCCTCGTCCCCCAGCACGCCGAAGTTGTAGGTGCGCGCCACGTGCCGGTTGAGCGAGGCGCTGTTGTACTGCGTCAGCACGAAGACCTTGGTCACGCCCGAGTTGATGCAGTTGGACAGCGCGATGTCGATCAGGCGCACGCGCCCCGCCACCGGCACCGCCGGCTTGGCGCGATCGCGCGTGAGCGGGAAGAGGCGCGTGCCCTGGCCCCCGCCCATGATGATCCCGACGACGTCCTTCATGCGCGCGCCAGTGTACCGCGGGGCCGCGAGCTCCCCGGAAGCGGGCCACGGCTCGCGTCACCTGGACGTTCGCGCGACAACGATTCCGCGTGTCTCGGCGCGCCACGACGCCAAGCCACGCTCGCGAAGCCCGGACCCGAAGGCCGCCCCCGGCTCAGGGGACCCAGTCCGCCACGAAGACGTTCGTCTCGTGCGGGACGCTGCCGTTCCGGTTGCTGCTGAAGGCGATGCGCGTCCCGTCCCGGCTGAACATCGGGAAGGCGTTGAAGCCCGACGGGTCGTGCGTGATCGGCTCCAGCCCGCTGCCGTCCACGTTCACCTTCCAGAGCTGGAAGGCCCGGCCCTGCGGGTCGTCCATGTTGCTGGCGAAGACGATGGCCTGGTCGTCGGGCGTGAAGAAGGGCGCGAAGTTGGCCTTGCCGTTGTTCGTGATCTGGCGCGCGTCCGAGCCATCGGAGTTGGCCACGTAGATGTCGAGGCGCGTGGGGCGCACCAGGCCCTGCGCGAGGAGCGCGCGGTAGTCGGACAGCTCGTGCTCGTCCGCCGGGCGGCTGGCGCGCCACACCAGCTTGCGCCCGTCGTGGCTGAAGAAGGCGCCGCCGTCGTAGCCGGGCTCGTGCGTGATCTGGCGCGGCGCGCCGTCGGGGCCGTCCATCATCCACAGCTCGATGTCGCCGCTGCGCACGGAGGTGAAGACGATGCGCCCGTCGGCCGCGACGGTGGCCTCGGCGTCGTAGCCCGGCGTGTGCGTGATGTTCCGGAAGCTGCCGGTGTCGAGGTCGCGCACGAAGATGTCGTAGTCGTAGAGCGGCCAGACGTAGCCCTGGCTGCGGTCCGGCTCGGGCGGGCACTCGGGGCCGTGCTCGTGCGTGCTGGCGAAGAGCAGCTGGTGGTCGCCGGGCAGGAAGTACGAGCAGGTGGTGCGGCCGCCGGCGCTGACGATGCTGTCCTTGCCGCTGGCCACGTCGAGCACGTGGATCGCATCGCAGGGGTGCGTGCCGGGCGCGGCATCCTTGTCGTCCGTGATCTGCAGGCACAGCCGCGTGTCGTCCCAGCTCCAGTAGGCCTCGGCGTTCTGGCCGCCGAAGGTGAGCTGGCGCACGTTCCTGAGGTGCGTCTCGCCGGGCAGCGTCAGGTCCGAGCCGGCGGGCAGCGGCGCCGTGGCGCCGGGCGCGTGCATCTCGCCGGAGTGCGGCAACGGGCCGCGGCCGGCGGAGTCCTCGTGGATGCGCTCCGCGTCGGCGCCGCGCGCGCCGCCGGGCAGCGCCGTCGGACCCGGCGCGGGCGCCGTGGCCTTGTCCTCGCTCGCGCAGGCCGCGAGCAGGAGCGCCAGCGCGACGGCGCGCCTCACTGGGGCGGCTCGGCCGGCGTTGCCGGCGCCGCCAGCTCCTGGCGCACGCGCTCCCACGGCCGATCGATGCGGCCGCTGTAGTACTCGTGCGCGTGCCAGCCGGTGCCGCGCGGCGGGTCCGTGGTGACGATGAGGTCGCCCTGCACCTGCGCCTGGCACGAGAGGCGCAGGCCGGGCCGCGCGTCGTGCCGCTTGAGCCAGCGCGCCTCGCGCTTGGTGGGCGGCGAGAGCTTCGCGGGATCGTCCACGCCGACGAGGCACGTGCCGCAGAAGCCCTTGCCGTGGCACGAGAGCAGGCCGCCGAGGACCGGGTACGGGTCGACGCCGTTGTCCAGGCAGACACGGCGCAGGTTGGCGCCCGCGGGGACGTGGACGCTGACGTTCTCGTTGCGGAAGAGGACGCTGTGGATCATGGCCGCGCGACCTTACCGGGCGCTCCCCGGTGGATCAACGGCGGTGCGCGAGAGGCGCAGCCGGCCGCGCTCGGCCGCGTCGACCTGCGCGCAGAAGTCGGCGAAGGCCGCGTAGTCCCCGGCTTCCAGCGCGAAGGGCGGCAGCGCCACGCGGCGGCGCACGGCGATTCCGCCCGCGCCGTCAGGCTCCACCGACAGCTCGTAGTGCCCGCCCTTCCAGTCCAGCGCGAGGCCGGCGGGCAGCTCGGCCACCGCAAGGCCGGGCGGCAGCGCGATGCGCGCGTCGGTGAACTGCACCACGGGATCGGGCAGGAAGTACGGCAGCCGGCGCCGGCCCTCGCCACCGGCCAGCCGCGCGCCCAGGTCCAGGGGCGGCACGGGCAGCGTGCAGCTCAGCGATCGGCCGTCGTCGTCGAGGAAGAGCGGCACCCGGCCCTCGCCCGTGATCGTGAGCGGCACGTCCGCCTCGCGCAGGCCGGGCAGCTCGTGTCGCGAGAGGTCGATGCCAGGCGCCAGGGTCGCGAACAGCTCCTGCGCCCAGTTCTTGATGGCCGCGGCCGGCGCCTGGCGCAGGCCTTCCTTGAAGATCCACTCGAGGCCGCCGCGCGGCACGGCGGTGGCCTGCACCTGCGCCGAGCCGTCGGTCGCCGGCTGCACCTGCAGCGCGAAGTCGAAGGTCGGGCGGTCGTCCAGCGGCGCGGCGGGCACGGCGAGCATCCGACGCGACGGCAGCGCCACGGCCGGCGCGCCCGGCGCATCGTGCATGAGCTGGCCATAGGGCAGCGACTCGCTGTCGAGGTCGCACCAGGCGGGCGCGCCGTCGCGCGGCTCCACCAGCACAAGCAGCTTGTGCGCCCAGTAGCCCTCCTCCGCGAAGGGCGGGTCGGGCTCCGGGTCGGCCTCGGGCGAGACACCGCGCGACCAGACCAGCTCGTGCGGCACGTCCGCGGCCTGCAGCAGCGCGGCGTAGAGCACGGCGGCGTTGCCCTCGCGCCCGAGCAGCGCGGCCGCGGCGCCCTCCCAGCCGCGCTTGTCCAGCGCCTTGGACACGAAGTCGTGCAGCGCGCGGGCGCGGGCCTCGTCGCCCTGCACTCCGGCCACCACCTTGTCGGCGGCGGCGCGGACCTCGGGCGTCACCTCCGTGGGCTCGCGCATCCCGATGGCCATCGAGGCCAGGTGCCGCGGCACGTCCGCGTCCATCCCGAACTCGATCCACGGCAGCCACCAGGCGCGCGGCGGCGCGTGCGGCTCGTCCAGCTCGCGCGGCTGGTCCAGCGCCTCGAACTCGTGCACCACCGCGTCGCCCTGCACGTGCTGCTCGTGGCGCACGACACCCTCGGCATTGCGCTCCACCAGCTTCAGCGGCAGCTCGCGCGGCACGCTGGCGACGTAGCGGCTGCGCCGGAAGGGCTGCTCCTCGCTGGAGAAGTACCAGCCGCCGAGGCGCACCACGCCGTCGGGCGGGGCGGCCTCCTGGTCGCGCGTGACG
>DASUFI010000226.1:0-17748 GCA_036274635.1 Planctomycetota bacterium | reverse complement strand
AGTCGCGGATCTGCGGCGAGATCCAGCCGGCCTGCTTCTGCACGCGACGCAGCACGGGCACGAGCGCGGCCTTGGGCCGGGGGTAGTGCGAGCGCAGGGTCTCGAGCTCGGCGGTCAGGGCGGCGTCGAACATGGGGGTTTCCGGGGGCATCTCAGCGATCGCACTCGCCCATCACGAAGTCGATGCTGCCCAGGATGGCCATGACGTCCGCCACCATGTGGCCGGGCAGCACCTCGCGCAGCACCTGCAGGTTGGCGAAGGACGGCGCGCGGATGCGCATGCGGTCGGCCCGCAGGCCGCCGTCGCTGCGCAGGAAGAAGCCCAGCTCGCCCTTGGGGTTCTCGTGGCCGAAGTAGGTCTCGCCCACCGGCGCGTTGATCGAGTCCGTGGTCACCATGAACTGGTGGATGAGGGCCTCCATGTTGGTGAGGACCTTCTCCTTCTCGGGCAGCACGCTCTTGAGCGCGTCCGTGCTCTCGCGGTTGAGCACCGGGCCCGCGGGCAGCGTGTCCAGCGCCTGGCGCAGGATGCGCGCGGACTCGCGCATCTCGATCACGCGGCACATGTAGCGGTCGTAGCAGTCGCCCACCGAGCCGATGGGCACCTCGAACTCGTACTGCTCGTAGCCGCAGTAGGGGTTGGCCTTGCGCTGGTCGAAGTCGATGCCGCTGCCGCGCAGGTTGGGGCCGGTGAGCCCGTACTGCAGCGCCTGCTCCTTGCTGATCACGCCCACGCCCTGCGTGCGCTTGATCCAGATCTTGTTGCGCGAGAGCAGGCCCTCGTACTCGTCCACGCGGCCGGGGAACTCCTTGACGAAGGCGTCCAGCTTGGCCGGGAAGTCCGCGGGCAGGTCGCGCTCGAGGCCGCCGACGCGCGTGTAGCTGGTGGTGAAGCGCGCGCCGCAGATGCGCTCGATGAGCGAGTAGATGGCCTCGCGCTCGCGGAAGGTCCACAGGAAGACCGTCATCGCGCCGAGGTCCATGGCGTAGGCGCCGAGGCCCAGCAGGTGCGCGCTGATGCGCGCCAGCTCGGCGCAGATCACGCGGATGGCCTGCGCGCGCGGCGGCGCCTCGAGGCCCATGAGCTTCTCGCAGGCCACGGCGTAGGCCACGTTGTTGGCCAGCGGCGCGAGGTAGTCCAGCCGGTCCGTGTAGGGGACGTACTGGTTCCAGGTGAGCGCCTCGCCGATCTTCTCCTTGCCGCGGTGCAGGTAGCCGATCACGGGGTCGGCCTTGACGATGACCTCGCCGTCGAGCTCCAGCACCAGCCGCAGCACGCCGTGCGTGCTGGGGTGCTGGGGCCCCATGTTGATCATCATGGCCTCGGCGCGCCGGTCGTCGCCGACCTCCACGTCCAGCGTGCGCGCGTCCGTCACCGCGCGGCCTCCGCCGGCGGGCTCTTGATGATGGCCACGTGCCCGTCCGTCGCGTCCTTGTTCCCGCCGATCGCGCGGCGCGGCGCGGCGAAGGCCCCCAGGCCCTCCATCGGGTACTCCTTGCGCAGCGGGAAGTCCGGGAAGATGTCGGGCATCAGGATGCGCCGCAGGTCCGGGTGGCCCTCGAAGCGGATGCCGTACATGTCCCAGGCCTCGCGCTCGAACCAGTCCGCGCCGCGGAAGACGTGCACCAGCGTGGGGCACACCGGGTCGAGCGCCGGCAGCGTCGTGCGTACGTGCAGGCGCTTGCCGCTCTGCAGGTTGGTGAGGATGGTGATCACGTCGAAGCGCGGGTCGGCGTCCTCGCCGCGGTCCGCGCCGAAGCGGTCCACGAAGAGCTCGAAGCCCAGCTTGTCCTTCGCGTGCCGGATGACGGCTGCCTCGTGCGCCGGCTGCACCTGCACCGTCACGTCGCCGTGCCAGGTGACGGGCGCGTCGGTCACGGCGGGGAACGCCGCGTGCAGCGCCGCTCCGGCGGCCGGGTCGCCATGATCCATCAGCGTGCGCGTGCTCATGGGCGGGCGGGCGGCTCCGCTCCGGGCAGGGCGTCACGCACGCCGAGGTTGCGCAGCACGGTGGGCGGCAGCCCTTCGGGCCGCGCGATGACCGGGTCGATGCGGTTGGTGCCGCCGCCGGCGCCCGTCACCGGCCGCTCGCGCGCGACCTTGGCCTGCAGCTTCATGAGCGTGTTGAGGACGTTCTCCGGCCGCGGCGGGCAGCCGGAGATGTAGAAGTCGACCGGCAGGAAGGTGTCGATGCCCTGCACCACCGGGTAGCTGCGGTACATCCCGCCGCTGCTGGCGCAGGCGCCCATCGAGATGACCCACTTGGGCTCGGCCATCTGGTCGTACACGCGCCGGCTGGCCTCGGCCATCTTGTAGGTGCAGGTGCCGGCGACGATGAGCACGTCGGCCTGGCGCGGCGAGAAGCGCGCGACCTCGGCGCCGAAGCGCGCCATGTCGAACTTGCTGCTGGCCGTGGCCATGAACTCGATGGCGCAGCAGGACAGGCCCAGCGGCAGCGGCCACAGGCTGTTCTTGCGGGCCCAGTCCACCAGCGCGTCGACGCGGGTCACGAAGTAGCCGCCCTCGTCGTTGAGGCCCGTGGGCGTCTGCGCCTCGGGCACCACGATCTCGGCCTTCTGCGTGCCGCCCCCACCGCCTTCCTCACCCGCGCGATCCAGCCAGCCGTGCTTCATCCGTCGCTCCCGCCCGCGCCCGGCGTCTTCCGGCGCGGTGCCCAGTCCAGCGCGCCCTTCCGCACCACGTACCACCAGCCGACGGTCAGCACGGCGAGGAACAGGGCCATCTCGACGAACCCGAACAGCCCGAGGTGCCGGTAGCGCACGGCCCACGGGTACAGGAACACGACCTCCACGTCGAACAGGATGAAGAGCATCGCGACGACGTAGAACTTGACCGGGAAGCGGTGCCGGCCGACGTCCTCGAAGGGGGTCATGCCGCACTCGAAGGGCGCGTCCTTGTCGCGGTTCGGCTTGCCGCGCTTGCCGAGGGCCCAGCTCAGCACGACGTTGAGCGCCGCGAAGCCCACCGCGAAGGCGGCCAGCAGGACCACAGGCAGGTAGTCGTTGAGGGCGTTGTCGGGCACCGGTCGCTCCCGCTCCAGGGCGTCCCATGCCCGTCCCGCGCGCTGTGTCTCGCGACCCGGGCATGGACTCGTTCGGATCGTAGCGCGGAGGGGAGGGCCGGGGGAAGCCTGCAGGCACCATTCCGGGCCGCGCGGCCGGGACGCCCGCGTCCCGGGGATCTAGCCGCGCCGCGCGGCGCGCGTCGCCGCCCCGCCGCCCCCCTCGACGCGCCCGGCCCCGCAGTACACGTTGCAGCGCCCCTCGCGCAGGAAGCCCACCAGCGTCTGGCCGCCCTCGCGCGCCAGCCGCACCGCCAGGCTGGAGGGCGCCGACACCGAGCAGAGGATGGGGATGCCCGCCCGGCGCGCCTTGTGGACGATCTCGAAGCCCGCCCGACCGGAGACGACGAGCACGGCCTCGGACAGCGGCAGCCGCCCGAAGCGCGCCGCCTCGCCGATGACCTTGTCCACCGCATTGTGCCGGCCCACGTCCTCGGCCAGCGCCAGGCGCCGGCCGCGCGCGTCGAAGAGCCCGGCCGCGTGCAGCCCGCCCGTGGCGCGGAAGAGATCCTGGCCGACCTGCAGCGCGGATGGCAGCCCGGCCAGCACGGCGCGCGTCACGGTCGGGCCGCCCGCGATCACGGGCACCTCGCGCCCGATGCTGTCCACCACCGCGCGTCCGCACACGCCGCAGGCCGAGGACACCAGGCCCACGCGCAGCGTGCCGTCGCGGTTCAGGCTGGCACCCCGTCGCAGCGCGACCGTGACCACGTTGCCACGCGCCGCTCGCGGCACGTCCACGCAGTGCGCCACGGCGGCCACGTCCTGCGGGTGGCTGACGAGGCCTTCGGTGAAGAGCAATCCGCGCACGAGGTCGAGGTCGCGGCCTGGCGTGCGCATCGTGACCAGCAGCGTCTCCCGGCCCAGGCGCACCTCGAGCGGCTCCTCCACCACCACGTCGTCGCGCGCGGCGCGGGTGCGCTCGCCAAGGCGCACGACGGGCACGCTGGCCCGCGCCCGCCGCGCCGGCACGCGCCCGCTCACGCCCCACCCCCGCCGCGCACCTTCTCTCTCGCCAGCGTGACCGTGGCGTTGTAGTCCGGCACGCCGCCGCCCGGCTCGACCACACCCGGCGCGATGAGGACGTTCACCTCCGGCCAGTGCCCCTGCAGCGTGCCCGGCGCGACGTCCGCGAGGAAGGCGCGCCCGCGATAGCTGCCGTGCGGCGACTCCAGGCGCAGCGGGTCGTCCTGCCGGATGCCGAGGCGCTGCGCGTCGGCCGGCGCGATGAAGACGTGGTCGCGCTGCGCGCCCGTGAGCGGGTCGCGGTCGTGCTGCACCATGGAGTTGAACTGCTTGCCGCGCCGCGTGGAGAGCACGAAGGCGTCGGTCGGCGGCGCGGCGGCGTCGAGCTGCGGCGGCCGCACGGCCAGGAAGCGCGCCTTGCCGTCGGGGCGCGGGAAGCGGCGGCCCTCGCACAGCCGCGCGCCGCCCCACTGGAACTGGTCGCCCTGCCGCGCCAGCCGCTCGATGCCCGCGTAGGCCGGCACGGCGCGCGCGATGTCGCGGCGGATGGCGGCCGAGTCGTCGAGGCCCAGCCGCTCGGCGCCCTGCGGCTTCACCGCCCGCGCGAACTGCGCCAGCATCTCGAACTCCGCGCGCGCCTCGCCCACGTCGTGGCCCGGCACGTGCGGCGAGAAGATCACGCGCCGCTCGGTGGACGTCTCGGTGCCGCCGCCCGCCTGCTCGTAGCGCGTGCGCGCCGGCAGCAGGTACACGGTGTCGGCCGGCTCCACGAGCATCTGGCTGGTGAGCACGATGTCGCTGTGCAGGCGCAGCGGGATCCGCCCCAGCGCCTCGGCCACCCGCGCCGGCTGCGGGAGCGTCTCGAGGAAGTTGCCCCCGATGCAGTACAGGCCATCGAGCGCGCCGCGCCCGGCGGCCTCGATCCATTCCGTGGTGGTGAGGCCCGGGCGCTCGGGCACCGGGAAGCCCCACAGCGCCGCGAAGCGCGCGGCCGAGGCCGCGTCCACCGGCACGCCGCCGGGCAGCGCCGTGGCGTAGGCGCCCATCTCCGCGCCGCCCTGCACGCCCGAGTGGCCGCGGATGGGCATGAGCCCCGTGCCCGGCCGCCCCACCCACTCGCGCAGCAGGCCGAGGTTGGCGATGGCGCGCACCGTGTCGCCGCCGTGCGCGTGCTGCGTGATGCCCATGCTCCAGATCAGCACGCCCTTGCCGGCGCGCGCGATCTCGTCGGCGAAGGCCTCGACCTCGGCGAGCGACAGGCCGCAGGCCGCGAGCAGCGCGTCCATCGGCTGGCGCTCGAGCTCCGCGCGCCACGCCTCGAAGCCGGTCGTCGCCTGCGCCACGAAGTCGGCCGCCTGCGCGCCGCGCGCCAGCAGCACGCGCGCCACGGCGTTGAGGAAGGCCAGGTCCCCGCCCACGCGCACCAGCCAGAAGCGGTCGGCCAGCTTGCTGCCGAAGAGCGCCGACTCGGCTTCGCTCGGCACCCAGTAGCGCTCCAGGCCCGGCTCTCGGTAGGCGTTCACGACGAGGACGCGCACGCCGCGCTTGCGCGCCGCGAACAGGTACTTCATGGCCACCGGCTGGTCGTTGGCCGGGTTGCTGCCGAGGAAGACCAGCACGTCGGCGTCGTACCAGTCGGTGTAGCTGCAGGTGCTGGCGGCGACGCCCAGCGTGTCCTTCATGGCCGACGTGCTGGGCGAGTGGCACAGCCGCGCGCTGTTGTCCACGTTGTTGCTGCCCAGCCAGCGCATGACCTTCTGCGCGGCGTAGTAGGTCTCGTTGGTGACGCCGCGGCTGGTGACGTACATCGCCGTGCGCGCCGGGTGCAAGCCGCGCCAGCGCGCGCCGACGTCGGCCCACAGCTCGTCCCAGGCCACCGGCGTGAAGCCCGGCTCGCCGCGCCGCCGGCGCAGCGGCACGGGCAGGCGCCCCAGCTCGCGCAGCGCCTGCGACGAGAGCGCCGCGAGGCTGGCCGCGTCGCGCAGGCGGCCGGTGTCCATGGGTCCCATGGTGTTGAGGCGCAGCAGCTCGAGGCGCACGAGGCACACGTGCACGCCCGGCACCGTCCAGTCGCGCATCCCGGACGTGCCCAGCGCACAGCCGTCGCAGACGCCGCGCGTCAGCACGCGCCAGGCATAGGGCAGCGCGTCGCGGTTGCGCCAGGCGATGCGCGCCATGTCCGTGAAATGGTGCGGCTTGGTCGTGCCCCACCCGAAGGGCGACAGGCCCGCGATGCGCTCGCGGAAGCGCCGGCGCCCCGTGCGCGGCGTCGGCGAGTGGGCAGGGCTGCTCATCCCCTCACCTTAGCAGCCAACCGCCGCCCGGGCGCCACGCGGCTCGCGACGCGGCGGCCGGTACCATCGCGCGCCATGGAGGAGCTGGTCCGTGTGAGCGGCCTGCGCAAGCGCTACGGCGAGACCGTGGTGCTCGACGGTATCGACCTCTCCGTGCCGCGCGGGACCATCCTCGGCTACATCGGCCCCAACGGCGCCGGCAAGACCACCACCGTGCGCATCCTGTGCGGCCTGCTGGGCGACTTCGAGGGCGAGGTGCGCGTGGCCGGCTTCGACCCGCGCACGCAGGCGCTGGAGATCAAGCGCCGCATCGGCTACGTGCCCGAGAACGCCGTGCTGTACGAGTCGCTCACCGTGGCGGAGTTCCTGCTGCTGGTCGGACGCCTGCACGGCCTGCCCGACGAGACCATCCGCGCGCGCGGCGAGGCCTTCCTGCAGGCCTTCGAGCTCGCCGGCCACCTGCCCGCGCGCATCGCCACCCTCTCCAAGGGCATGCGCCAGAAGGTGCTGGTCACCTCGGCGCTGCTGCACGACCCGCAGCTGCTCTTCGTGGACGAGCCGCTCTCCGGCCTCGACGTGAGCTCCGCCATCCTCATCAAGGAGTTCCTGCGCGGATTCGCGTCCGCGGGCCGCACGGTCTTCTACTGCAGCCACGTCATGGACGTGGTCGAGCGCATCTGCGACCGCATCGTCATCCTCGACGGCGGGCGCATCGCGGCGCAGGGCACGCTGGAGGAGCTCGAGCGCCAGGTGCACGAGGGCTCGCTCGAGAGCATCTTCGCGCGCCTCACCTCCGCCGGGAACGAGGCCGAGCGGGCGCGCGCGCTGCTGGCGGCTCTGGGGCACGCGCCGGGCGCCGCGGCGACGTGACGCGCACGCCCGCCGAGCGCCGCTGGGAGACGCGCGGCGACGGGCTCATCGTGGGCGCGGCGCTGGCGGCGGCCGGCCGGCTCACGCACCCGCTGGCTGCGCTCGGCGTGGACCCGCCGGCCTTCCGCGAGATCCTGCGCACGCGGCTGCGCCTCGACATGCGCGGCATCCCCGGCCTGTCGCTGGGCGCCCCGTCGGGCGGCGCCGCGGGCCGCGACTCGTTCTTCTCGATGGGCCTCGCGCTGCTGCTCTCGGTGCAGTGGCTGGCCGGCTTCGCGCCCGGCATCCTGGCCGTGTTCCGGCCGCCGCCGGAGATCTGGATGGCGGCGGTCAGCGCCACGACCATGGGCCTGCTCGGGCTGCAGCTCGTGCTGACCTACGGCGCGCTGCTGGTGGATCCCACGGACATCGGCGTGCTGGCCAGCCGGCCGGTGTCCGGCCGCACGCTCTTCGCAGCGCGCCTGGCGCACGTCTGCGTGTACCTGCTGCTCTCGTGCGCGTGCCTCTCGTGCTTCCCCATGTTCCTGGGGTGCCTCGCGTATCCGTTCTGGGCGGTGCTGCTGGTGGTGCCGGCGTGCGTGCTGCTGTCGGCGCTGCTCACGCTGGGGCTCGTGGCGCTGTTCTATGCGCTGGCGCTGCGCCTCGCCGGGCCGGCGCGCTTCCAGCGCGTCGTGTTCGCGGTGCAGATCGCCGTGACGGTGGTGCTCATGGGCGGCCTCCAGGTGGCGCTGCCGCTGCTTCGCGGCAGCCATCTCGGCGAGCTGTACACGGAGCGCCCGGCGCTGCGCCTGCTCGTGCCGCCGCTGCACTTCGGCGGGCTGTTCCGGCTGGTGCTGGGCGAGGCGGGCCCGGGGGACGGGCGGCTCGCGGCGGCGGCGCTGCTCGGTCCGCTGCTGGCGCTGGCGGCCTCGGTGCTCGTGGCGGGCCGGCACTTCGTGGCGGGCGTCGCGGGCGCGCTCGTGCCAAAGGCCGCGCGCGGCGTGCGCTGGCCGGCGAGCCGCCTCTCGGCCTGGGGCGCGCGCCTCGCGCGCTCGCGCGAGGAGCACGCGGCCTTCGACTTCGCGCTGGCGATCTCGCGCCGCGACCGCGTCTTCCTGCGGCAGGTCGTGCCGGGGCTCATGGGCACCGGACTCGTGGGCCTGTCGCTGCTGCTGCCGGGGCGCCTGGACAAGAATGCGGCCGGCGCGCTGTCCTTCATCCTGCCTCTGGGCATCTACTTCCTGGCCATCAATGCCCCGATGCTGCTCGAGACCGCGCGCTACTCGGAGCACTGGTCGGCGCGCTGGCTGTTCGCGGCGCTGCCCGTCAGCAGCCCGCGTGCGCTGCTGCGCGGCGGCACGCTCGCGCTGCTGCTGGGCTGGGTGGCGCCCGTGGTCGTCGCGGTGTCCGCGCTGATCATGCTGCTCTCCGGCTGGGCCGCGCTGCCGGACCTGCTGCCCGCGCTGGTGGGCTGCGCGCTGCTGGCACTGCTGCCGCTGCCCGCCCTGGAGCTGCGCGTGCCCTTCACCGACGCGCCGCGCCCCAATGACTACGACATGCGCAACATCGGGGTCTTCCTGCTGCTCTCGGGCCTGGTGATCGCGACGGGCGGCGCGCACGCGCTGCTGCGCTGGCTGAACCCGTGGGCTCCGCTGGCGGTCGCGGCGCTCGCCGCGCTGCTGCTGCCGCGCGCCGTGCGCGGGCTCGACCGCCTCACCGCCGTGGACGCCGACAGCGGCCGCGCCGTGCGGCCGCCAGGCGCGTCGCGCCGCGCGCCCTCAGCCCGCCGCGCCGTCCAGCAGCCGCCGCGCCATGGAGACGAGGCCTGACTCGAAGGACACGCGCGGCACCGCCACGCGGCGGCGCAGCTCGGCCTCCTTGAGGCCGCGGCGCGTCGCCGCGCTGCAGTGCTCGCCCACGCCCGGCGCCGACAGCCCGCCCGGCAGGGCCGCATCGAGCCCGGCGAGCGCGCGGTAGTAGCCGGACTGACCGGGCACCTTGCGGCAGCCGGCGACCAGCGCCTCGACGACCTCGGCGCGCGTCGAAGCCGTCCAGCCGGGATGCCGCGCCAGCGCGGCGCCCCACGCGTCGAGGCACGGGCCGATCGGGAGCAGAAGCTCGGCCCGCTCGCGCAGCGCGCGCACCTCGCGCAGCGGGTAGTTGCGGTGGCCCTCGGCCGCGAGCAGCGCGCGGTAGACGATGCCGGCCTGCGCGAAGGCGCCGCCGTGGCGGCGCGGGTCGCGCTGCAGCAGCTCGCCGAAGCGCGCGGCCGCCGCCGGCCCTGCCTTGCGACCCGCGTGGCCGGCGAGGCCCTGGTTCAGGTCGCCGGCGTTGTGGGCGAGCACGGAGGCGAGGCGCAGGAAGGCGACGCCCGCCGACGTGTCGCCGGGCCGCGCGCGGCCTGCGGCCCGGCGCAGGGCGGCGAAGGCGCGCGCCTCCCGCGCCAGCTCGGCCTCGATCTCGTCCTCCAGCTCGGTGGCCGTCGCCTCCTCGCCGCGCGCCCGATGCGCGCCGAGCGCGCCGCACAGCACCGCGAGGCGCTCGCCGTCGTGGCCCGAGTGCAGGCCGTGGCCCGCCTCGCCGCTGGCGGCCTCCACGTCCACCAGCCGCGCCGAGAAGCCGCGCACGTCCCAGCGCGCGAGCTGCGCCGCCAGCGCGCGCATCGTGGCCAGCTCCTGCGGGTCGGTCTGGTCCAGCCACAGCGCATTGCGGATCTTGGCGTCCACATCCGTGGGCACGTAGCTGGCCACCGAGCCCCAGTGCGCCGCGAGGCACAGCGCGAAGTAGTCGCTGACGTCCGCCGGCGCCGGCCGCTCACGCGCGGGCAGCCGCTCGGCATGCAGCAGGATGGACCACCAGCCGAGCGGGTGGAAGGCGAGTGCGTGCAGCCGCGCGCCGTCATCCGGCACGCGCGGCAGCTCCGCCACGCGCGGATGCAGGCCGTCGAAGAGATACGGAGCGGCCGTGCGCACCAGCCCCACGAGCGTGCGCGGGCCGATGAATCCGCCGAAGGCGTGGGCGGGTTCGAGAGCGGACTCGGCGGTCATGCGCGGTATCTTGGGATGACTAGAGATGTCGAGTGCCGGCCGCGAGCCAGGTGGGCAGCATCAGGAGAGTTCCGCCGTGAGAGTAGTGTACGACCGGCACACCGACACGCTCGTGGTCCAGCTGCGCGCCGACACGCCAGTGGCGGAGAGCGACGAGACCAGCCCCGGAGTCATCCTCGATCTCGACGCGGAAGGCAACGTCGTGTCGCTCGAGGTCCTCGACGCCAGCCAGCGGGTCACGGGCGCCGATCACATGGATTTCCACGTCATGCCCTGACGGCGCGCTGCGCTACGCCGCCTCGTCCGGCACCGTGACCCAGCGCGCCAGCAGCATGACCACTCCCATCGCCAGGTAGCCCGTCGCCCACGGGTTGCGCCAGGGCGCGATGAGCTGCAGGTCGATGACGGTGTCGCCCGCGGCCCAGCGGAAGCTGTGCATGAGGCCCACGCAGCACAGGGCCGTGGCCACGCCGCACCAGATCGCGCCCTGCATCCAGCGGCGCTCGATGATGGCCACGACCACGGCCGCCAGGATCATCGAGGTGAAGATGAAGCCCTGCTCCAGCGCGAACACGCCCTTGATCCACATGTCGCTGGCCGCGAAGAAGGGCACCAGGGTGTCGGACAGATGCGGCGGCCCGTTGGCGCTGACGCCCAGCCACTCGGCGCCCACGCGCAGCGAGGCCTTCATCTGCAGCGCGCCCCACGCGGCCACGCCGGGCAGCAGCCCGACCACGACGGCCGGCGCGTGGCTGCGCGGCACGGCCTGGAAGGCCTGCGCGGTGATCACGAGGCCGATCCACAGCACGATGGCCATGCCCGCCTCCACCGGCACGGCCCAGGCCACGTGCGCGAGCGTGCCGGTGAGGCACAGCAGCGTGATGAACACGCCGTTCAGGATCGAGTAGCCGGCGCGCGCGCCCAGCGCCTTCCAGCCCGGATGGCCGATGTAGATGGTGGTCGGGAAGCAGCTGCCGAAGAGCGCGGCGGCCAGCGACCCCAGGCCGTTCACCGCCAGCGACGGCCCGGTGCGGAAGCGGTCCCCCGCGGCGTCGGCCGACTCGATGTTCTGCAGCGAGCCCACCAGGTTGAAGAGGCCCATGGGGATGATGATCGAGATGTAGGTGAGCATCGCGCGGCTGGTGAGCGCGGCGTGCAGGTCGCCCAGCACCGGCACCGGCGGGCGGAAGGAGAACGAGGCGGCGGACAGGTCGCCCACCGGAGCGACGCCCGACAACCACGCCAGCAGCGTGCCCAGCGCCACGGCCACGAGGCCGCCGGGCAGCCCGCCCTTGAAGCGCACGCGGCCGAAGTAGGTCATCATCACGATGGCCAGCGTGGTGAGCCCCACCACCGGCCGCGCGTAGGTGCGGTAGAGGAAGCCGATCGAGATGAAGGTCAGCGCGATGCCGGCCAGCGTGGCCAGCAGCGCGGCGCGCGGCGTGGCCTTGCGGATGCGCTCGGCCACGAGCGAGCCGCCCAGCTCGATGAGCCCGCTGCCCACCGTGGCCGCGAGCCCGGCCTGCCAGGCCACCAGCGAGGGATCCGCCGCGCCCGCCTGCGCCGCCGCCATGCGCGCCGGCAGCATGACCAGGAACACGTGCCCGAAGAGCGACACCGTGTTGATCCCGTACGGCAGCGCGCACACGTCGCCGCGCCGCTCGCGCAGACCCAGCTGCCGCGCCTGCCAGGCGTAGAAGAGGTTGCCCACCAGCAGCGACACCGCCACGCCCGGCAGCACGTGTCCGTAGAGCAGCGCGTCCGAGAAGCCCAGCACGTGCCGGCACAGCGTGTCGATGAGGATGAGCTGGACCAGGTTGTCGAGCGCCAGCCCGAAGAACCCGTCCACGTCACCGCGCACCATCCAGCGCATCGGCCGACCTCCTGCCACCGGCCCTGCTCGGCGCGGCTCGTGGCGCGCGCATCGTAGGAAACGGCCGGCCCCGACGGGCGTGAGCGCCGGCGTTCAAGGCCCCGACCCCGAACGGTCGATCAAGTCCCGACCGGTCCCGCGGGATCGAAGGAGACCAGCATGTCCATGCCCCACTCGATCGACGTGCTCGACCAGGCCGCCCTGGACGAGCTGCGCGCCTGCGACCCCGACGACACCGGCCTGCTGGCCGAGCTGATCGAGATCTTCCTGACCGACACCCCGCCGCGGCTGACGGCCATCCGCCTGGCCTTCGACGCCGGCCAGCCGCAGGCGCTGGCCCGCGAGGCGCACGCGCTGAAGTCCAGCGCCGCGCAGCTCGGCGCGCGCACGCTGGCCGAGTGCTGC
Organism: Planctomycetota bacterium; assembly: GCA_036274635.1. GTDB lineage: Bacteria > Planctomycetota > B15-G4 > B15-G4 > B15-G4 > DASUFI01. Next base: position 5,231 of record DASUFI010000226.1, on the reverse strand, counting down.
AAGCAGCTCGAGGCCAAGGGCCGCGAGGGCACGCTGGAGGGCGTCGCGGAGCTGGTCGCGCGCCTGCCGTCGGACTTCGAGGCGGTCAAGGCCGCGCTCCTCGCCGCCAAGGCCTGACGCCGCGCGCCCCGTGGGACGGGGCCCGCGCGATCCCTAGACTCTCCGGCCCCCCGGCCGGAGGCCCGCTTGTCGCACGCCCTGTTGCTCGCAGCGGTGCTGCTCTTCGCGGTGCACGTCCTCGGCGCCGCGCCACCGCTGCTGCTGGGCCTCTCGCGGCGCGGCCTGCACTTCTGCGTCTCCGTCGCGGCGGGCGTCTTCCTCGGCGCCATCTTCCTGCACCTGCTGCCGGAGCTGGCCGCGCGCCCCGGCGCCGGCGGCCACCCCGACCGCCTGCCCTGGATCGCCGCGCTGGCCGGCCTCGTGCTGCTCTTCCTCCTCGAGCGCATCGTGCTCACGCGGCCCGGGCACGAGCCCGACGCGCACGCGCTGGTGTGGTCCTCCTCGTACATCGGGCTCAGCGTGCACTCCTTCGCGACGGGCCTGGGCTTCGCGGCAGTGGCCGCCGACCCGACGCTCGTCTGGCCCTTCCTCGGCGCCATGGCGGTGCACGAAGCGGGCGAGGCCTTCTCGCTCGCGACGGTGATGCGCCTCGCGGGGCTGCCGCTGCGCCGCTCCGCCCTGCTGCTGCTGGCCTACTCCGCCGCGACGCCGGCGGGACTGCTGCTGGGCGGCGCGCTCTCGCTGGGCGCGCTGGGCGAGGCGCTCACGCCGGTCCTCGCGGGCCTGGCGTGCGGGACGTTCCTGTATGTCGCGGTGGGCGATCTGCTGCCGGAGATCTTCCACGAGGGCGGGCGGCGGATGGCGGGGGCGATCGGGTTGCTGCTGGGGATTGGCGCGGCAGCGATCGGGGTGTGGTCGCTGCCTTGAGGGTCGACTCGGGATGGCCCACGCCGGGGGAAGAGGTCCTTCTGGCTCGAACAGGCGGCCGTCGGCTGCGGGTCGAGGCCCAGCGGGCCGCACGGCACGAGGCACTCCGACATGAAGTGGCACAGGCCCTTGCTGTCCAGCTCCGCCGAGTCATGGCGCACGTACGGGACACGGGCCCTGCAGCAGAGCGCGCGAGTTCGGGCCCGGAACAACAGCAGACTAACGGTTCTGATGAAGTCGCGCCATCGACGAGCGCATCAATCGAGCTGGCCGTGGAAGTGGTGTCCGAGCCAGAGCGCGATGCGTCGGGCCTCCCGCCCGTTCACCTGGGCGACGACGGGCGGCAGCTCCTCGAGGCTGTCGAAGGCCTTCGCGAACGGTGGCGGCTTGCCCTCGGGGTCGACCTCGACGCAGATCGCATCCCAGCCGGCATAGTCCTGCCGCCCGACCCAGACGTTGAACTGCTTGCTGTGATCGCGCTGCAAGGGCAGCGCAGGCGCCGCGCCGTCGACGAGCCAGGCCATCAGGCTGGCCTCGTGGTAGTCCGAGGACATGAGCAGCAGCTTCGGCCCGTGCCGCGCGATCTCGTCATGCAGGCGCGCGGACAGCTCGGGCTGCCCGCGCAGCACCCGCGAGAGGCGCGTCACGGCCTTCGGCGCGTCCGGCGTGGCGACCCACTGCAGGCCCAGCAGCACGGGCGCGATCACCAGCAGGCCCACCACGAACACCGCGCTGACGACGAGGCCGCCGAGCAGCCAGCGGCGCCCGGTCGCGCCCGCGTCCTGCAGCACGTGCACGGCGATCGGGATGGCCGAGAGGAAGCCCGGCGCGATCCACTGCAGGTGGACCTCCGACTTGAAGCTGACCGCCGCGAACGCGACGAAGGGCACGAGCGAGGCGCAAGCGCAGAAGAGCAGGCCCTCGTCCGCCCGCAGCGCCGCGCGCCGGCGCCGCACGAGCAGCGCCCAGGCCCAGGCGACGAAGAGCACCGGCGTGAGCATCAGCGCGCACTCGCCCAGGTAGGCGGGCAGCCGCAGCGGCGAGAAGGGCTCGTCCATGTGCCCGGCCGGCGTGGCCAGCGTGCGGCCGCCATGCTGCACGTTCCACAGGACGTTGGGCGCGACCACCGCGGCGACGACGAGGATCGCCAGCCACGGTCCCGGCCGCGCCAGCAGCCCGCGGCCGCGCGGCGTGAGCAGCAGGAACAGCAGGCAGGCCGGCAGCAGCAGCACGCCGTTGTACTTGCTCATCACGGCGAGACCCGTCGCGAGGCCCGCCAGCAGCCAGCGCCCGGTGCCCTCGCCGCGGTAGGCGTGCCAGAAGGCGAGCAGCGCGAGGATCCAGAACACGCCCAGCGGCAGGTCCGGCGTCGCGATGACCGGCAGCTCGCCGAAGCACGGCGAGACGTTCAGGGCGATCAGCGCGACCAGCGCGCTGCGTGGCCCCGCGACCCGCCGGCAGAAGCTGAAGAAGGCCAGCGAGCCGATCGCGCCCGCGACCAGCCCGCCGAGGCGCAGCCCCAGCGCCGAATCGCCCAGCACCGACGTGCCGGCGCGGATGAGCAGCGCCACCATCGGCGGGTGATCGGCGTAGCCGGGCGCCAGCGCCCGCGACCAGAGCCAGTAGTAGGCCTCGACCGTGAACAGCGGCACCAGCAGCGCGCAGACGGTGCGCAGCGCCGTGAAGCCCACCGTCCACCACACGGCCCGCGCGAAGTCGCGTCGCTCGTCCGCGTCCACCGGCCCTCCTCAGCTGCCGGTGGCCTTGTAACAAGGCAAGGATGGAGCGGCGAACGACGCATTCGTCATGCGGGGACTGGTGGCCTTCGATGTGGCTGCGTGCTGGGAGCGTGCTCTTCGACGTGGCTGCGTGCCGAGGGCTTGCCCTTGGCCGTAGCTGCCTGCTCGAAGGCTTGCCCTTCGAGGTAGCAACGACTCGGAGCATCTTTTTCACTCTGCGGGAGCGGGTGGGCACACGAGCTTGGTGCGGGCAGAGTGAAAAACATGCTCGGAGTCGCTTGCGATCACGAGCTTGCCGGGGCGTGTGCGCGCGAATTCCTTCCAGCCGGCAGGGAGGCATGCCCGTCGACCTCGCGACGAGAGGCTTGTATCCGACGGCGGAGGAAGTCAGTCGGACTTGAGGTCCAGCTCGACGACGAAGGTCGAGCCTTCTCCGGGCTGGCTGCTCACCGAGATCCGGCCCTTGTGCTTCTCCACGATGGCCTTGCAGATGGCGAGGCCGAGGCCGGTGCCGCCGAGGTTGCGGCTGCGGGACTTCTCGAGGTGGAAGAAGCTCTCGAAGATGTGCGGCTGGTCCTTGGCGGCGATGCCGATGCCGGTGTCGGAGACGGTGAGCACGGCCTGCTGGCCGCGGCGCTCGCAGGTGAGCGTGATGGCTCCGCCCTCGGGCGTGAAGTGCACGGCGTTGGCGAGCAGGTTCTGGATGACCTGGCCGAGGCGGTTGCCGTCGCCCCACACGTCGAGGGGGTCGTCGGGGAAGGTGGCGGAGAAGGTGATGGACTTGTCCGCCATGCGCTGCTCGAAGGCCAGCCCCACCTGGTCCGCGATCTCCACCAGGGACACCTCCTCGAAGTGGAACTCGAGGTGCTGGGTGTCCAGCTTGGAGAGCTCGAAGAGGTCCTTGACCAGAGCCGCGAGCTTGCGGGTCTCGCGCAGGCAGACGTCCAGGTTCTTCTGCCAGTCGGGGCTCGTCGGGCCGGCCAGCTTGGTGGTCTCGAGGTAGCCCTGCATGGAGGTCAGCGGCGTGCGCAGCTCGTGGCTCACGTTGGCCACCAGCGTGCGGCGCAGCTCGTCGTGCCTGCGCAGGTCCTCGTAGTTGCTGCGCAGGGTGGTCAGCATGGACTGGATCGAGTCCGTGAGCTGCCCCAGCTCGTCGGCCTTGCTGCGCGGCAGGGGCGGGAAGAGGTCTCCGCCCGCGACGGGCCGCAGAGCGGCGTTCAGCAGGCGCAGACGGCGCAGCACGAGCAGCTCCACGCTCCCGATGACCAGCGCCACGGCCAGCAGCGCGGCGAGGAGGTCGGCCGCGCCGTGCGAGAGACCCGCCTTCTCCAGGGCCCAGCGCGCGATGACGGCGACCGCGACGGCCAGCGCGGCGCAGGCCACCAGGCGCGCGAGGACGGCGCGCGTCACCGGCGCCGGGCTGCCCTGCGCGTCCGCCATCGCGTCAGCAGAGCTTGTCGGTGAACTTGTAGCCGTAGCCCCAGACGGTCAGCACGTACTGCGGACGGTTGCGGTCCGTCTCGAGCTTGGCGCGCAGGCGCTTGATGTGCGTGTCGATGGTGCGGTCCGTGCCGTCGAAGCTCTCGACGCCCGCGCGCTCGCACAGGTGCCGGCGGCTGTAGGGCCGGCCCGGCGTGAGCGCGAGGATGCGCAGGATCTCGAACTCCTTCTGCGTGAGGTGCAGGTCCTGGCCGTCCTTGAGCGCGAGGCGCTTGCCGAGGTCGATGGAGAGGTCACCGAAGCTCATGACCTGCTCCTCGTCGCCGCGGCCCGCGGTGGCCTTGCCCACCAGCTCGATGCGGCGGCCGATGGCCTTCACGCGCGCGAGCAGCTCCTCCACCGAGAAGGGCTTGGTCATGTAGTCGTCCGCGCCCATCTCGAGGCCCGCGACCTTGTTGGCCTCCTCGCCCTTGGCCGTGAGCATGATCACCGGCACGTAGCGCTCGGAGTTGCGGATGTGGCGGCAGACCTCCATGCCGTCCATGAGCGGCAGCATGAGGTCGAGGATCACGAGGTCGTAGTCGCCCTCGTCGAAGCGCTTGACCGCGGCCTTGCCGTCGGCCGCGCGGCTGATCTGGTAGCCGGCCCGCTCCAGGTGGATGCGGACCAGGTTGGCGATGTCGGTGTCGTCCTCGACGACCAGGATGTGGTGCAGGCTGGGCATGCCGCCACAGTGTCCAAACCCGGGGGGGCCACAGAAAGGGGCCCGGCGGGGAGGCGCCGGGCCCGCGTGACGAAGGGGGGTTCGGGAGGTCAGGAGCCTCCGGCGGACCCCGAACGGCCGCCGGAGGCCCCCCGCTACGTCGCATTCGTCCACCCCGGCGCCGGAGATCGCGAAGTGCGTGACCGCGAGCCAAAAAAGGGCGCTGAGCAGGCTCAGCAGGCCGGTCGCACTTCACGTCCCCCGAACGGACGCTGATCTCGCGGCGCCGTGGGAACGAGGCAGCAAGCTACGGGAGCGCTGTGAAGACCGCAGGACGAAGCCATGACGATACGGTGTCCGGCGCGCTCGCCGGCGGGTCGCGCGACACCGCACCGACCACACCGGACCTGCATCGCAGCGAT
>DASUFI010000225.1:0-14397 GCA_036274635.1 Planctomycetota bacterium | reverse complement strand
GGCGTGACGCGCGGCAGCAGGCGCGTCTCGCGGTCCACCGTCGCCACGAGCTCGTCCGCGAGGACCGGCTGCGGTGCGAGGTCGACGTGCGGCGAGAGCAGCAGCGCGTAGCCGCCGCTGCCGCGCAGCGCGACGTCCACGACCTGCGCGCCGTGCGGCAGCTCGATCTGCAGGCGCTCGGCCGGGCCCTCGCGCAGGAAGCCCTCGGGCAGGCCCGCCTCGGCGGGCGCGGCCGGCAGCTGCACCCGGGATGGCGCGCCGTCCACCGTCACCACCAGCTCGCACGGCGCCGAATCCGCGGCGGGCCCGGCCGCGAGGCGCGCGACGCCGAGGCGCAGCGTGCCGGGACGGTCCGCACCGACGTCCCAGCGCAGCTCGCCCGCGCGCGGCACCAGCAGCGCGACGTCGTCGCGGTCCGGGTTGACCGGATCGCGCGCGGTGCTGGCGCTGGTGTCGGCCCAGGTCTCCAGCTGCGTGTGGCCCTGGAAGCCGGACACCAGCGTGACGCGCTCGCCGTCCAGGAACAGGTCGCGGCGCACGTCCGTGGGCAGGCGCGGCAGCAGCTTGTGCCACAGCAGCACGGCCAGCACCGCACCCAGCAGACCGACGACGAGCGCCAGCCGCACCTCGCGCCTGCGGCTCAGGGCGCGCCCCCGCGCCGCGCCACGAGCGCCGCGATGTAGGCCTGGTAGAGCTGCTCCTCGAGCGGCACGTCCTGCTGCGGGTCGCTCCAGCCCACCGCGCCCGCGTCGGAGTGCAGCGTCTCCACGAGCGCGAACATCTCGATGTTCACGTCGGTGCCCACCGGCTCGAGGTGGATGTACAGCCGCATGCGTCGCTGGCTGTTGTAGACCGGATCGAGAACCAGGTTGTGCTCCACCGGGTCCCAGGACATGCCGATGCCGCCGAAGTGATCCAGCGCGAAGATGCGCGTCGTGTCGTTGACCACCTGCGCGGCCTCGGGCAGTGTGGTGTCCTTGAGCGGGTAGCTGCGGAAGCCCACCTCGTCGCCGGGCAGCAGGCCGCAGCCGGCGAGCAGCAGGACGGCGAGCGGACGGAGCAGCCTCACGCCCGCATTCTCGGCCGCGGACGGCTGCGCCTCAAGCGTCGCGTGCCCGGGATCGCACGGGCGGGCGTCAACCGCCCGACTCCTCGGGCGGCAGGCCCTCCACCTCGGCGGCGCGGCCGAGCCAGTCGAAGGCCTCCTTGTGCTGCCCGCCGAACCACGCGACGAGCGCGTGGCTCCACGCGTCGACGGCGTCCCACGCGCGGTCCCACGCCGCCGGGCCCTGCGCGGCCTTGTCCGTGAGCACGCGCAGCACGCGCGCCTCGCCGGCGACGAAGGCGCGCGTCTCCTCGGTCCACTGCGGCGTCATGGCCGCGCGCAGCGTCTCGCGCGCGCCGGGTGCGTCGCCCAGGAGCAGCAGCGTGAGCGCGTCGAGCCGGCGCGCGAGCAGCTCCTGCACCGAGGCGGGCAGAGCCGGCGCGTCGTCGCCGGCGAGGTAGGGCGTGGCGCGGTCGCCCAGCGCCACGAGCTGGTCCAGCAGCGCGAAGCCGTGGCGCAGCTCCTCGGCCTGCGACGGTGGCAGTGGCGACCACGGCGCCGGCAGCGGGCGGCCCGTCTGGGCCGTCCACGCCGCGCGGCGCGCGGGCGCCTCGAGGACGGCCGCACGCAGCGCGTCGTCGATGAGGCGGACCAGCCAGGCCTCGCGCAGCGGGTCGGTCTCGCCGCGCACGGGCGCCAGCAGCGGCAGGCCCACGTCCTGGATCTGGCCCGCGCCGAAGGGCACCACCAGCCACGGCGAGCCGATGCGGTTGCCGAGGAAGCCCAGCGTGATCATGCGCAGCTCGGCGCCCTCGGGCAGCGGCGCCGCCACCATGGCCACGGGCGAGAGCGACTCGTCGCCGCGGCCCAGCAGCCGCGCGACGCCGCCCTCGCGCAGCACGTGGAAGCGGCCGCTGAAGTTGCCCGCCGCGGACGTGATGGCCACCGGCCGGGGCATCTCGAACAGCGTGCGCACGCCGCGCGCCGCGCCGGTGAGCCGCCCGAGGTCGTCGGCGCCGGGATCCCCGAGCAGCGCGATCGCGACGCCGCCGCGCAGCACGCCCGACCACAGCGCCATGCGCTCGTCGAAGGACAGGTCCGCGCCGAGGCGCTCGGGGTGCGGCAGCAGCGCGACCGGCGCCTCCTCGGGGCTGCCGGCCAGCAGCCCCAGGCGCTTCAGCTCCTCGCAGGCGCCCGTCTCGCCCGGCGGCGCCCACACGAGCGGCTTCGGCAGCGGGCCCACAGCCGCCAGCACGTCCGGCGAGAGTGCCGGCGGCGGCACGAGCGTGACCAGCGCGCGCGCCGACTCGTGGCCGCGGCCGTCGACCGTGTAGAGCGTGACGGAGACGGCCAGCGCGCCGGCGTGCGAGAGGTCCGCCGGCGCGAGCTCCACGTCGCGGCTGGAGACGCCGGGCGGCAGGTCCTGCTCACCGAGGTCGCGGGTCGCGAAGGCCGCGGCGGACGGCTCGCCCCACGCCAGCTGCACGCGCGCGCGCACCGTGGCCTCGCCGTCGTTCACGACGACCAGCCGCGCGCGCACGGCGCTGTCCGCCGGCCACGAAGGACGCTCCGGCAGCACGATGGGGCGCAGCGGCAGCAGCGCGGTGCGCAGCGCGGCCAGCGACGGCCGCTCCTCGCCCCACGGGTCGCGCAGGCCCGCCGACGACTCGGCCGACACGGCCTCCCACTGCGTGACGCACAGCATGTCCAGCGCCGGGTTGCTGCGCAGCGCGTCGGCCATGTCCACCAGCGCGTCGGCCTGCGCGCGCGCGGCCGGGCCGATCCAGCTGCCGTCGGGCGCGAGCGAGGCCCAGCTGTCGCCGCTCTCCACCGCCGCCTGCGCGGCGTGATCGAAGCTGCGGAAGCGCCCGGCCTCGGCGCTGCGCAGGCCGCGCGTGCGGAAGCCATCGGCGGCACGCTCGGCGTCGAGCAGCGCGCCGTAGCCGAACTCGCTGGCGAAGGTGGGCTGCGGCCCGCCCTGGCCCAGCGTGGCGAGCTCGTCGCGGCGGTCGGGCGGCAGCGGCCAGGGCGGGTAGAGGTGCGCATCGGTCATGGGCTGCTCGGCCGTCGCGCCGGGCGGCAGCCACTGCGCGCCGAGGAAGCCGCCGCTGTCGCGCAGCACAGGCCGCGTCGGGTCCAGCTCGCCTACGCGCGCGACCAGCTCGTCTGCGTAGCGGAAGGCGCGGCCGGACAGCTCGTTGAGCACGCCCCACAGCACGATGCTGGCATGGTGGGCGTCGCGCCGCACCATCCAGTCCACCTCGCGCAGCAGGCGCGGGCGCAGCGCGGGGTCGTCGTCCACCCAGCCGATGGCCGGTTCCTCCAGGACCATGAGGCCGAGGCGGTCGCAGGCGTCGAGGAAGGCGGGCGGCGCGGGACGCACGTGGGCACGCACGAGGTCGAAGCCGGCGGCCTTCATCGCCGCGGCCTCGGCCTCGAGCTGCGCGGGCGGCGGCGTCATGCCGCCCGTGCCCGTGTCGTGCGGCTGCCACAGCACGCCCTTGAGCACGCGCCGCCGGCCGTCGAGGAAGACGCCGTCGTCACGCAGCTCGAGGTGCCGCAGCCCGAAGTCCAGCGCCGCGACGCGCGCGCCGTCCACCGCCACGCGCAGCTCCAGCAGCGCGGGCGACTCGGGCGACCAGCGTGGCGCGTGCTCGTCGAGCGCGAGCGTCGTGGACAGCGTCGCGCGGCCGTCGGCCACGCGCACCGGCCCGCTCCACGCGCCGAGGTCCGCCGCGCCGCCCGTGGTGGCCGCGACGCGCAGCGTGACCGGGACGTCCAGCTCCGGCGGCGTGCCGCGCGGCGGCAGCAGCGCCAGCTCCACGGCCGCCGTGCCGGCGCCCCCGTCCACGCGCAGGGCCAGCGCACTGGCCACCCAGCCGCGGCGCAGCTCCAGCGCCACCGGCCCGAGCACGCCGCCGAAGTTGTCGTACCAGTCCTCCTTGCTGTGCGGGAGGGTGCGCAGGCGGCGGCCGAAGGTCTCGAGCGGGCCGGTGTCCAGCACCATGAGCACGAGGCGGTGGCTGCCGGGCGCGCACTGCTCGGGCGTCAGCTCGAAGGCGAAGGCGTCGTAGCCACCGTCGTGCTCACCGAGCGGCTGTCCATCCCACCACGCGCGGCACAGGTCGTTGACCTGGCCGAAGGTGAGCGCGACGCGCGCGCCGCCGGCGGCGGCGGGCAGCTCGACGTCGCGCGCCAGCCAGAAGACGCCGTCGTAGAGCAGCGTGCCCTCGGTGGACTCGATGGGCCCGGGCACGTGCAGCGGGAAGGGCGTTCCGGGCGCGCTGCGCGGTGCGCGGCGCGCGGAGAGGTCCGCGGCCCAGTCGTCGCGCAGGCCGGCCGCGCCGGGATCGAGCCAGCAGTCCCAGTCGCCGGCGAGGTCGACGTGCGTCGTCTCCGAAGCCTCGCCGGGCAACCACGGCGCGACGGCCTGCGGCAGCGTCGACGAGACGGGGGCGACGGGCGGCGGCGCAGGCGCCGGCGCGGCGGCCTGCGGCGTGGCCACGACCGCTGGCGCCGTCGTCGGCGCCGCGGCCGGCTGCTCGCCGCACGCAGCCAGCGCGAGGGCCGCCACCGCCACACGTCGCCGCGGCGCGCCACGTAGACTGGCGCACACCGTGGACGCGAAGTCGGCGAGACGCATGCAGTGGCTGTCCAAGGCCCTTCGGCCGGGGTCGCGGCCACGATACTCGGCCCGCGCGGCCGGCCCCAGCCTGCTCGGGGCGGCCCTGCTCGCGGCGCTGACGGCCTCTTCCGGGGCGCAGCTTCAACCCCCGGCTCCCGAGCGCGTGGCGCTGGCGCACGTCACGGTGCGCGAGACCTCGGCCAGCTACCGCGCCTGCGAGCCGCTGACCTTCGGCGTGCCCATCGCCGCGGGCGCGCTGGCGGAAGCCGACGCCGCGAGCCTGCGCGTCTGGCGCACGCAGGACGGCACGCTCTATCCGAGCCAGGCGCGCGCTCTGCAGTTCTGGCCGGACGGCCACGTGCGCTGGGCCCTGGTGGACGCGCAGGTGCCGCTGCAGGCGCGCGAGTCGCTGGCACTGGCCATCGGCCTCGCGCCGGACGCGCCGGCGCAGGCCTCGCCTTGGCAGGTGCGCTGGAACGTGGAGCAGGGCGAGGCCAGCGTGGACGACGGCAAGACGCACTGGCCGATCCTCGCGCGCAGCCCGCAGGGCGACTCCGTGCTGGGGCTCGCCCCGCACCTCGTGGACCGCTTCGGCCACGGCTACCACGGCGTGCTCGACATCGCGTCGGCCGAGATCCTCGAGTCGGGCCCGCTGCGCTGGACGCTGCGCGTGCACGGCGTCCACCGCCGCGACGACGAGGGCGGGCTGCCCATAGCCTTCCATTCGTTCATCGCGCGCGTGCACCTGCTGGCCGGCACGTCCACGGCGCGCGTGGAGTGGACGCTGTGCAACGGGCCGCTCGAGGACCCGCCCGGGCCGCTGGGCTTCCGCAGCTACGAGCTGCAGCTCGACGCGGGCGCGGGCGACGCCGGCGTGGACCTGCCGAGCGCGCTGTTCGAGAAGCACCACGCCTTCTCGCTGCAGCAGCTCGGCACGTCGGCCGTGCAGTGCAAGTACAGCGCCGACGGCCAGGCGCTGCCGGTCGTCAAGCTCACGGACCTGTGGGGCGGGGTCGTCTCGCGCGTCGAGGGCCGCGAGCTGGGGCAGTACGTGCTGCGCCTCGACTCGGCGCACAACCATCCCGTCGCGCTCGATTGGGACGCGGGCGGCCCGCTGCGCATCGGCCTGCTGCCGGCGCAGGAGCAGGGCTTCTACTGGCTGGACGACGCGCAGCAGAAGACCTTCCGCCTGCTCGTCGCGCGCGACGTGGGGCGCGAGGGCCGCGGCCTGATGCAGGCGGCGCAGCGGCCGGCCTTCCCGGCGCTGGACCCCGCCGACGTCGCGGCCTCGCGCGCCTGGGGCGACGAGGGCCTGTTCTACGTCTGCGCGCCCAACGAGCTGCACGAGCCGCCCGCCACGCCCAAGGACCCGCCCACGGGCTGGGCCGACTGGGGCGAGTGGAACGTGAAGAACACGCACGCGGCCGGCTCGCCGCGCAATCGCCTCTCGGTCTTCCTCGAGGCCGTGCAGTCCGGCAGCGTGGACCTGTTCGAGCAGGCCCGCGCGCGCGCCTGGCACGCGATGGACCTGCGCCCGTACCACATCCTCGGCTTCTCCGCGGACAAGTACCCCCACGCGAACCTCTACGAGGGCACGCCGCACGTCAACGAGCCGCCCGAGAACCGCCTCGGGCGCTCGGAGATGGAGGCGAAGTTCCCCGAGTACAAGAAGGGCATCCCGCCCGAGGGCCACGGCTACAACGGCTGCGAGTCCGAGCACATGACCCTCGACGACATCTACGAGGAGTGGCTGCTCACGGGCGACTGGGTGGCGCAGGAGTCGCTCGCGCAGGCGGGCGAGGCCATGCTCACCTGGCACACGGTCATGCCCGGCTACGACCTGCATTCCGCGCGCTCCTTCGGCTGGACCGTGCGCGCGCTCATCCAGGCGTATCGCGCCACGCGCGACCGGCGCTTCCTCGACGCCTGCACCGGCATGGTCGCGCGCGCCGACGAGTCGCGCGGCAAGGGCGCCGTGAAGTACTTCCGCGCCGGCCCGCCCGACGCGCGCCACATCCCCGACCAGGCCTCCGAGTCCTCCTGGATGGTGGCCGTCGCCATCCACGGCCTGTGCGCCTACTGGTCCGAGACGCACGACCCGCTCGTGCCGCCCATGCTGCACGACCTCTCGATGTTCATCATCTCCGCCCACCAGGGCGCGGACGGCTTCATCTCGGACCTGCCGGTGAACGGTCCGCCGACCGGCGGCAAGGCCTATCAGCCGTCCGGCACCTCGCAATGGATCCCGGGCGCGCTGGCGGCGGCGGCCTTCGTGACGAACGACCACCAGCCGGTGGACCGCGTGTACGACTACTACACCGCGATGCGCACGCGCACGAGCTCGCCGCTGCGCTTCGGATCGGACGGCTGGCACTGGTGGCAGCCCTACCTCGTCTCGCTGCAGATGCGCTACGGGGACGCGGCGGTGCAGAACCCGGCGGAATTCGCGCTGCTGAAGAGGTGAGCGCGGGCCGCGCCGTGCGCGCAGAGGCCTCTCCTTCCGCGCTGCGCGCCGGCTGACGGGCTCGCCTTGTGCCTCACCCGGCACGGGGCTACGCTGCCGCCCCATGAAGAAGCTCTTCATCGGCTGCGGGATCGTCGTGCTGCTGCTGCTGGGCGGGCTCGCGTTCCTCGCCTGGGAGTTCGGCGCGGACATCCGCGCGCTGCAGGCGCAGGCGCAGGCGGCGCTGGCCAGCATCAACGCCCTGGGGCAGGCGCACCCCTTCGACGCCGCCGCGCAGACCAGCCTGGACAAGGAGCGCTTCCAGACCGCGCTCGACGTGCGCGCGCAGCTGGCCGAGGACCTCGTGGCGCTGGGCGACGAGATGCAGGAGCTGCAGCGCAAGGAGGACGCCGGCGAGTCGGACCTCGGCTGGCGGCAGATGTTTCACCGGATGCTCAGCTCGGTGACTGGCATCATGCCCAAGTTCGCGGAGCGGCTGACGACGGCGCAGATGAGCTGGCCGGAGTTCGCCTGGCACACGCGCGTGCTGTGGTCCGTGCTGTACCGCGTCGACATCGGCGTGGCGGAGCCGGGCCTCGAGCCGCTGCGCAACTCCTACCCCACCTTCAAGACCCGGTACGACGCGCTGCGCCGCGACCAGAAGGGCCTGCCCGATCTGCGCGACCTGCTCGGGGAGTTCCCGCCGGCGGTGCTCTCGGCCGCGGCCGAGGTCATGGCCAGCGACGTGCAGCTCGTGAAGCGGGGCCTGCGCGTGCCCGAGGTCGAGCACCTGTACATGATGCCGGTGACCAAGACCGAGGAGCTGAGCTACGTCGACATGCCCGCGGACACCGACGCGCGCATCAAGACCGAGCAGCCCGAGAAGCCTGCGCCGGAGCCGGCCGCCGAGCCGAGGTAGCCGTGGCGCGCACGCTCGTCGTCCCTGTCCGCGGCATGACCTGCGGCGGTTGCGCGGCCACCATCGAGCGCGGGCTGTCGCAGCTGCCGGGCGTCGCGTCCGCGGCCGTCTCCTTCGCCACCCGCACGGCCACCGTCACGGGCGAGGTGGACGAGCCCGACGTGCTGGCCGCCATCGGCCGCCTCGGCTACGAGGGCGTGGCCGCGGCCGCCGCGCCTCCCGACGAGGCCGCCTTCGCGCGCGCCGCGCGGCGCCGGGCGCTGGTGGCCTTCGGCCTTACCGCGCTCTCCTTCGCGACGGTGGGCGTGCCGCTGGTCTCGGGCCTCGCCGCCGCGGCCACCGTGCTGGGCGCGGGCTGGCCCATCCTCTCGCAGGCCGTGCGCCTCGCCCGCGCGCGCCACGCGGCCATGGACACGCTGGTGGCCCTCGGCGCGCTCGCCGCGCTGGGCCTCGCCGCGTGGCAGCACCTCGGCGGCGGCGCAGGGCACGCGCATCCGCTGTTCCCCTCCACCGCGCTGTTGGTCACCTTCGTGCTCACCGGCCGCGCGCTGGAGGAAGGCGCGCGCGCCCGCGCCGCCGAGTCCTTCGCGAGCCTCTCCCAGCGCCAGCCCGCCACCGCGCGCGTGCTCGCCGACGGCGAGGAGCGCCTCGTCCCCGCCTCCGCCGTGCAGGTGGGCGACTGGCTGCTGGTGGGCGAGGGCCAGGCTGCGCCCGCGGACGGCGTCGTCTCGGCCGGCGCCTCGGGCTTCGACGAGTCGCTGCTCACGGGCGAGCCGCTGCCGCAGTGGCGCGGCCCCGGCGATCGCGTGCTGGGCGGCTCGATCAACCGCGGCGGCGCGCTGGTGACGCTGCGCGCCACGGCCGTGGGCAGCGAGACCACCGTCGCGCGCCTGCTCGCGCTGGTGCGCCAGGCGCAGGCCAGCAAGCCGCCCGTGCAGCGCCTCGCGGACCGCGTCGCGGCGGTCTTCGTGCCGGCGGTGCTGGCGATCGCGCTGGCCGTGCTGCTGCTGGCGCACGATCCGCTGGCGGCCGTGTCCGTGCTGGTGGTCGCCTGCCCGTGCGCGCTGGGGCTCGCGACGCCGACGGCCGTGCAGGTGGCCACCGGCCGGGCGGCGCAGCTCGGCATCCTGGTGCGCGACGCCGGCGCGCTCGAGGCCGCGGCGCGCGTGGACGTGCTGCTGGTGGACAAGACCGGCACCCTCACCATGGGCGAGCCGCTCGTGGAGGGCCTCGCGCTGGTCGGCGCGGACGGCCATGCTCGCGAGGTGGCGCGCGCGCCCCACTCCTGGTCGGCCACGACGGGCGCCGCGCTGCCCGCCGCGCCGGCCGGGACGACGCCCGACGCCGACGAGCTGCGCGCACCGCTCGTGGCCGCCGCGGCGGTGGAGCTGGCCACCGGCCACCCGCTCGCGGCCGCGATCCGCGCCGAGGTGCAGCGCTGCGGCTGGCCCGCGCCGGCCGTGGACGCCGCCTCGCTGCAGGCGGGCGGCGGCGGCGTCACGGGGCGCCTCGCCGACGGCACCGAGGTGCTGGTGGGCTCGCCCGACTTCGCGGTGGCGCACGGCGTGGACGTCGCCGGCCTGCGCACGGCCGCCGAAGACTTCGCTCGCCGCGGCTGGACCCTGGCCGTCGTCGCCACCGCCGGCCGCGCGCGCCTGCTGCTGGGGCTCGCGGACCGCATCCGCCCCACGGCGCCGCGCGCCGTGCGCGTGCTGCACAAGCTCGGCGTGCGCGTGGTCATGACCACCGGCGACCACATGCGCGCCGCGCAGGCCATCGCCGCGCTGGCCGGCATCGACGAGGTGCACGCCGGCGAGTCGCCGGCGGCCAAAGCCGAGCGCGTGCGCGCGCTGCGCGCCGGCGGCGCGATCGTGGGCATGGTGGGCGACGGCAGCAACGACGCCCCCGCGCTCGCCGCCGCCGACGTCGGCCTCGCGGTGGGCGGCGCCACCGAGCTGGCCCGCGGCAGCGCGCCCCTCGTCCTCGTGCACGGCGACCTCGCGCGCTGCGCCGTGGCCATCGAGCTGGCGCGCGCCACCCTGCGCCTCGTGCGCCAGAACCTGTTCCTGGCCTTTGCCTACAACGTCGTCGCCGTGCCGCTGGCGGCCTTCGGCCAGGTGGACCCGCCCTTCGCGGCGGCGGCCATGGCGGCCAGCAGCCTGGCCGTGGTGGGCAACGCCCTGCGCCTGCGCCGCTTCCGCAGCCGGCTCGAGACGGACTTCGGCCTCGAGAGCTGAGCGGCCGCCGCGACCTGCGGCGGCCGCAATTCCAGCCGCCCGCGCCGGGCGGCCGATGAGACTCCGGGATTCTGGAGCCCCCGCGCATGCGCATCCTCGTGGCCGAAGACGACGCCCTGTGCCGCACCCTCCTGGTGCGCATGCTCAGGGACATGGGCCACGAGGTCACCGCCGTCCTCGACGGCGAGGCCGCGTGGGACGCCTTCCGTCGCGAGCCCTTCGCGGTGGTCGTGACCGACTGGATGATGCCCGAGTGCGACGGCATCGAGCTCACGCGCCGCATCCGCACCGTGCGCACGCGCAGTTACACCTGGATCGTGATGCTCACCGGCATGGACTTCGCGGCCAACTACCGCCAGGCCATGGAGGCCGGCGTCGACGACTTCCTGGTGAAGCCCCTCGACCACGACCTGCTGCGCGTGCGCCTCACCGTGGCCGAGCGGGTGCAGCGCATGAACGCCCAGGTCGTGGCCCTGACCTCCGCGCTCCCCATCTGCATGCACTGCAAGGCCGTGCGCGACGGGAGCGACCACTGGAAGCGAGTCGAGGAGTACTTCCACGACATCGACTTCTCGCACAGCTACTGCCCCGACTGCTTCTACGAGCACAGCCTGCGGGCCGAGCTGGTGCGGCTGCGCGCCGATCCGCAGTGGGCGGCCAGGCTGCCGGCGCCGAGCGAGCGGGTCACGCTCGACCCGGCGGTGCTCGCGGTGCTGCGCGAGTTCGAGCGGGCGGACAGCCCGGGGCTCGTGGAGGACATGCTCAGCAGCTTCGCGGAGTGCTCCGAGGTGCTGCGCCAGGACCTCTACGGCTTTGGCGCCTCCGGCTTGCTGGGCGGCGACGTGGTCGAGCGGCTCAGGCGCTTCACGGCGCGCTGCGCGGACCTCGGGCTGGGCCGCCTGGGCACGGTGCTCGCGCGTATCACGACGCTGAAGGCCGAGGAGCAGATCGGGCAGCACGTCGAGCTGGCCAGCGCCGCAGCGGCGGAGCTGGATCTCGCGGTCGCGGCGCTGGGCGAGGCCAGCAGCGCGGGGGCGGCCGGCGCGAAGTAGACGTCAGGACGCGGGGTCATCGCGGATCCGGAGGCTTCCTTCGTTCACGACCCACAAGAGACCGTGAAGGCTCTCTGTTCGCATGCGATCGCGAATCGAGGCCACCAGCCTGGCCGCGTGCTGCGGTCCGCTGCGGCCAGGCCGAAGCACCACCAATCCAGCGTGATCCCGCGGCGGGAACTTGCGAATGTCCGCGAACTCCAGGTCAAGCGACATGAGGGCGCGCGCCTCCGCCTGGCAGATACGCGACAGCTGGCTGTCGCCGATGCCCGTCAACTCTTGCACACGCACGGACGTGACATCCTGCCCGTCCTCGCGCAGCATCGCGACGATGGTGTCGGGAATGTTCTCGTCCGTCTTGATCCTCATCGGCGAGCCGTCCGGCCGTCAAACGGACGGTGGCGTCAGCGGGACGATGCGCTCGCGTGCGAGATCCGCGGCGTAGGCCAGTGTTGCCAGCACATCTTCGACGCAGATCGTCGGATACTCACCGACGATCTGCTCGGCCGTCAGTCCATCAGCGAGACTGTCGAGAATGATGGACACCATGACGCGCGTGCCCTTCACGCAGACGCGTCCACCGCACACGTTCGGATCCGATGTCAGCCTCTCACGCCAGTTCATGACGACGTCAATGTAGCTCATGAGTTCCTCCGGGGGGGTTGCCCTCCGGTCGGACGACGGAGCTGCAAGTTACATCCATCTCGGAATGCTCGGTCATCGCCGGTCACCGACCGAGCGGCCGCCGGCCTTTTCACTCCCAATGCACGTCCCGCCCCACCGGGCACTCCACCGTGAAGGTGTAGCTGATGCGGCTGGTGGCCTTGGGCGCGATCTCGATCTCCCAGTGCAGCTTGCCGGCCTGCTCGTCGAGCTTCGGCTTGGGGGTGGCCTCGACGAAGGTCACGGCGATGTCCTGCGTCCTGGAGATCGGGATCTGGTCCTCGACCTCCACCGTGACGGCGCGCGGGTTGAAGTTCTCCAGCGTGATCTCGTAGCGGTAGGTCATGACCTGCGACTGGCGGAAGGCCTCCGGGCCCTTGACGTCGCGTGAGAGCAGCTTGCGCGAGACGACCAGGCTGTCGTCGGGGCCGAAGCCGAACGTGAGGGGCTCGTTCTTGGCGGCGCCGGTCACGGTGCTGATGCCGACGTAGGAGTCGTCGATGAACAGCGCGGCCGCGCCGGACAGCACCGGCCAGTCCGAGCTGTTGACGACGGTGCCCTCGAGCATGATCGAGTTGCCCAGCGCGGGCGCGGCCACGTACTTGAGCCGGGCCGGCATGCGCGCGGTGAAGGCCACCACCTTGTGCGGCGAGGAATCGCAGGGCACGGTCTCGTGCTGCGGGATCTCGTAGCGGACTCCGGCGAAGCGGTCCACGAGCCGGTTCATCGCGTCCTCGATCAGGCTCTGCGAGAGGCCGTACTTCTCGAGGATCTGGTCGCTGCGGCGCGAGAGCTGCTCGAGGTTGCGACGGAAGGTCTCGCGGTCCTGCGAGCGCTTGAAGCGCGATTCGCTCCACTTCTGCGCCTCGCCGTCCTTGGACCGCGAGAGGAAGGCCACCTCCTTGGCCAGCGTCGCCAGCTCCTTGTCGTCGAGGCTGGCCTCCACCGGCGTCAGCTCCGGCAGGGTCAGCTCGAAGTCCGGCCGGCTCATGGCCAGACCGAGCTGCACGTCCTTCCAGTGCTCGCCGGACCACTGGATGACCTGGCCGTAGCCGGTGACCTCGATCTCGCCGCGCGCACGGTCGAGGTGCACGTCGTAGCTGGGCTGCCAGATGACGGTGTCCACGATGTAGTGCACCTCCACCTGCCGCGGGCCCGGCGCTTCGGAGGTGAAGGAGACCGAGGCCTGCTTCATCTCCCTGGGCTGGCGTGAGGAGTAGTCCTTGCGCTGCTTGGCCAGCGCCTCGAGCGCCTGCTGCTTGTCGCGCAGGCGCACCGCCAGCTCGCCCATCTGCCTGTCGCAGTCGGCGAGGCCGTCGCTCACGAAGCCCAGCACCTGCTTCCAGTCCGCGACCGAGACGCCGCCGCCCGCCAGCTCCTGGCCCATGTCCTGCGACAGCCGGCCCTTCACCGAGGCATAGAAGGCCGCCGACTCCTGCAGGCGCGCGTCCGCCCGCTTCTCCGCCGCGATGTCGTCGCTCGCCGCGAGGATGTCCCTGTCCAGCCTGGTGATCTCCTCGGTCAGCGATTCCTTCAGGTACACGGTGCGCAGCTCGGTGCCGGTGATCCGCGCGCCGTCCGAGACGCTGGCCCGCAGCGTGTGCGGGTTGAGCACCGGCACGAGGCCGTTGAACACGACGGTGTTGTCGCCGGCCGCGGCGTCGACCGTGATCGCGCGCGTGACCTCGGCGTGCTTGGGGAAGACCACGACGCGCGTGATCGTCGACTCGGGCCCCGTCGGCGCCTGATCGAGGATCAGCGGCGGCGGCTGCTGGGGCGTGGGTTCGGGCGCCTCCGACGCCGGTTTCGCGGCCGGCTTGGCCTGCTGCGCCTTGCTCTGCTGCGGCTTGGCCTGCGCCTCGGCCTTCGCGGCGGGTGGCGTGTCGCCCGGCGGTGCGACCGCAAGCTGCGCTGCGGACAGCAAGGACATGGCGACGAGCTGGATGACGACGGCAACCATGGACGGACTCCTTCCCCGGAAGATTCACGAGGGCGATTTCCCGAGCGCCGGCCGTCCGAGTTCTGCGCCGCGACGGCTGGCGCGGCGCTGAAAACAGCAAGCGCTTGTCGGTGTTGCGCCGAGGCTGTCAGGTCCTCGGTGGCCGCGACGCGACGGCTGCTGCAGCGAAACGACAGGGCAAGTCGCGATCGATCGACACGATGCCTGGTGCGGGCTCAGGTCAGCCACGCCGGGGGCCGATGGCTATCGAGCCATGGCACTCCATTCTCCCGACGCCTCCCCCATTCCCGCGCGGCGCGGCCTGTCGCGCGCGCTCCCCCTGCTCGTGCTCGGCGTCCTCGGCGCCGCGCGGGCCGACGTCTTCGTGGTCGCCGAGTCCGCGGGCGACGTCGTGACGCGCGTCAACGCCTTCGGCGTGAAGACGAGCCTCGTGGCCAGCGGCCTCGACGACCC
>DASUFI010000224.1:0-3132 GCA_036274635.1 Planctomycetota bacterium | reverse complement strand
CGCGGTCTCGCGCTTCGTCGCCGCGCGGCGCTCGACCGAGAGCGAGGACACCTTCCACTTCTACGTGCGCGCGGTCGTGGGCTGCGTACCCGGCGTCGCCGCGGGCGGACCCGCGGCCGCCGCCGCCGCGGCCGACGCGCTGGTGCCGCGGCTCGCCGCGCGCCCGGCCGACGCGCCCTGGCGCCTGCACGTCCTGCGCGTGGGCGACCCGGCGCAGCAGCCCGGCCCCCGCCGCGCGCAGCTCGTCGAGGGCGCGCTGCTGGCCGAGCTGAAGGAGCGCCGCCGAAGGCTGCTGCGCGCGCGCGTGCCGGACCCCGCCACGCCGCGCGCGCCGGGCGAAGCCATCGTGCAGCTGGCGCTGTCGGCGCCTGGCGCCGGCTTCCTCTCGCTCGCCGAGGGCGCCACGGCCGCGCGACTGCGGCGCGTGCTCTCGCGCTTCCCGGGCGGCGCGTGCGGCGTGCCCGAGGACCGCCGCCCGCCGGCGCGCGCCTACCGCAAGCTGCTCGAGGTGGAGGCGCGCTGGGGCCGCCGCATCGCGCCGGGCGAGACCTGCGCGGACCTCGGCGCCGCGCCGGGCAGCTGGAGCTGGGTCGCGCTGGAGCGCGGCGCGCGCGTCACGGCCGTGGACCGCGCGCCGCTGCGTGCCGACCTCATGTCACACCCGGCGCTCAACTTCGTGCGCGGCGACGCCTTCAAGTGGCTGCCGGCCGAGCCCGTGGACTGGCTGCTGTGCGACGTCATCGCCGAGCCGCGGCGCAGCGTGGAGCTGCTGGCCCGCTGGCTGGACGCGCGCGCCTGCCGCCGCTTCGTGCTCACGGTCAAGTTCAAGGGCGCCGGCGGCGACGGCGCGCTGCGCGAGCTGGCGGACGTGCTGCAGGCCGCGGCCGGCGAGCACGTCGTGCGCCACCTCGACCTGAACAAGAACGAGGTGACGGCCTTCGGTCAGCTGGGGAGCGAGACCGGCCGCCTCGACTGCTGAACCAGCTTGCGGGCCAGCGGGAAGCGGCAATTGCGGCGCAGCTCGCACGCCTCGCAGCGCGGCTCGCTGGCGCAGATCGCGCCGTAGTCACGCTCGCCCAGCAGCCAGAGCATGTTCTCGAAGGCCACCGGATGGACGCCGGCCGCCTCCGCGCACCACTGCAGCTTGGCGGCGACCTGCTCGTCCGTCGCGGGCCCGTCGAGCAGGCCGAGGCGCCCGGGCCCGCAGATGCGCCGGACGCGCGCGTCCGGCTTCGCCGTCTGGATGCCCACGAACTTCAGATACTCGAGCGCCAGCGCCGGACCGACCTCCCGGAGCTTCCAGCTCGAGCCGGCGCGGCCGAACGCCTGGGCCACCGCATCGGGCGAGTCGCATTCCACGAACTGGTCCATGCACCCGAAGGTGCGCTCGATGCGCCGCATCGTCTCGAGGTTGGGGCGGATGGACTCCATCTGCCGCCCCAGTCGCGCGTTGCCGCAGCCCAGCGCCTCGACCTCGACGACCAGCTGCTGCGGCGCGAGTTGCTCGAGCTCGTCCGGCTTGTACAGGCCGAAGACCAGCTCGAGCTGGCCGAGGCGGCGCGCGATCGTGCGCCACGGGCGGTGCGCGGCCAGCATGGCGAGGATCAGCGCGCGCAGATGGTCGGTGAGGGGGATGAGCTCCCGGCTCGCGCGCCGCTGGCTGGCCTGCACCTGCCCCAGCGCCGCCAGCTCCGTGTCCACGCCCACGCTGCGCGCGAGCGTCTCCCGCAGCCGGCCGATCAGCACCTTCGCCCTGTCCGCATCCATGGTGTCATCCCTCGCCGACCGGCGAGCGCGTCGGCGGCTGCATGCCGCACCGACCGGGCTCGTCCGACCGTGGGGGCCCTCATCGGCGTCGCGGGGCCGCAACTTGGAGTGGGTACGGCCAGGGCCCCCCGCCGGGCCGCCCTCAGGGGCCATCCCTGGCGCTGATCCTGCCGTCCCCGTTGCGGTCGCAGCGGGCCGCGATGCGGGCGAAGGCCGAGTATTCGGCCGCATCCACCGCACCATCCCCGTCCAGGTCGAAGCGCTGCACGAAGCCCGGCGCGGCGGGCTGCCCAGCCACGTCGACGAGCGGGTTGGCGCGCGCGGTGTCCAGCACCTGCTGCAGGTAGGCGTCCAGAGCGGCCCGGTCGCGCCGACCGTTGTCGCCAAGGCCCACCAGCGCCTGGTAGAGCTTGGGCCGCTGGTGCTCGAAGCCCGGCCGCTCGAGCAGGCGCATGAGCGTGTCGAGCGAGGCGTAGAAGAGCGAGGGCAGCGGGTCCGCCTCCACCGTGAAGGGCCACTCGGAGAAGCGCGCCACGCCGTCGCCGTCCGTGTCGAAGAACTTCAGGACGTCGGCGCGCAGGTCCATCTCGGCGCGCGAGAGCTGGCCGTCGTGGTTCTTGTCGAGCGCACCGGGGTCGGCGCCGGGGTGCCGCGGCCACTCGAGGCGGTCGAGGCGGCCGTCGCCGTTGGCGTCCAGCACCCACCACACCAGGTTCTCCAGCTCGCCGCGCGAGAGGGCCTGGTCGTGGTTGGCGTCGAAGTCCGGCGGCCAGGCGTGGCGCACGAGGCGCGCCAGGTCCTCCTCGGCCGCGATGCGGAAGCCGCCCGCGAGGCGCTGCAGCATGTCGGCGTCGGCCATCGGGTCCCGGCGCCGCACGTTGAGCGAGGCGCTGTCCTGCCCGCCCGCGACGGCGCGCGCCGCGAAGGACTGGTCCACGTCGCTGCGCGCGCGCCCGCCGTCCTGCAGCGTGCCCAGCGCCTCCCCCGGCACGCTGAGCACCTGGTGGATCTCGGCGGCCGACAGGTAGCTCACGCCCGCATGGCTGACGTCCTTGAGCTGCCGCCCCGTCTCGTCCAGCATGCGGTCGAAGGCGAAGGCCTCCGCCGCCACGCTGCGCGCGCCGGGCACGCCGGGCAGCAGCCCGCCGTTGCGCGTCTCGCCGGCGCGCGTCACGTCCTGGAAGAGCACGCCGCCATCACCCGCCACGAGCAGTCGGCTCACCAGCTCGGGCGGATTGAAGGACTTGACCAGCGTCGCGCCGTGCACCGGCGGCGCGCCGGTGCCCTTCCCGATGGGCGAGCGCGAGAGCTGCGCGGGCGTCGTCGGGTCGCTGAGGTCGTAGACCACCGTGGCGCCGGCCACCG
>DASUFI010000223.1:0-13944 GCA_036274635.1 Planctomycetota bacterium | reverse complement strand
GGCGCCAGGTCGGACTCCGGCTCGATGTCCGGCTTCAATGGGGCCGCGGCTCGTGAGCCGCGGAGTGGCCGCGATGTCCGGGCCCAGCTGCTGCAGCATGCCGCCGCTTCAATGGGGCCGCGGCTCGTGAGCCGCGGAGTGGCGGCCAGCCAGGCGGACAGGGCCTCGACGATCTGCTTCAATGGGGCCGCGGCTCGTGAGCCGCGGAGTGGGCGGCCGACGCCCCGCGGAAGAGAGCCGAGTCCTCGCTTCAATGGGGCCGCGGCTCGTGAGCCGCGGAGTGTGCCGTCATTCGAACCTGCGAACTTGCAATGGCTTGCGCGACCGTGCGCGAGCGCGATGCGAGCAAAAGCAATAGACGACTCGGGTTGGACATGAGCAATCCCGGAACTTCCTATTTGTCAACAACCTATGGCTGTCGAGCGCGGCCTGCACTCCCCTCGATCACCGGGGCGCTCGCGGGGCCTGCGAAGTGCCGCCTGAGCGATCTTCTACCACAGGTCGCCTCGCGCGGCCACGGCTGAACGTTACTCGGACTACTCGCCCATCGCCGTGAGCGCCGCTTCGATCGCCTCCATCTCGGCGACGATGCGCTCTCGCTCGGCCAGCAGCTTGGCCGCGCGCCGCTCGCGCCTGGCGAGCTCGGCGCGTATTTCCGCCGAACGCACGCCGGGTAAGGCCGACTCCCGTGGCACGGTGACCGCGGCCGTGGAGGCCGCCCACTTGGCGCGTCGTGTGGGCATAGGCGGCGGCTCGGCTGCGGGATCGGGCGCAGGTGCCAACTCGGCCGCAGGCGCCAACTGCGCGGCCGGGTCCGACGTGATGCCCGCATACTCGTCTCGGACCGGATCAGAAGGCAGGTCGGTGCCTGGTCCTGGCGCAACCTCCTGAGCGGACCGGGGCCGCCTCAGGTCGGCGGGCTCGGGTGCAGGCTGAGTCTCGACCTTCGTCTCGTTCGTGGTCACTGCTCCTGATGCTCATGCCCGCCTACCGCAGGCGGACGTGACGACCTGCTGCTTCGGTCACGGATCGATGAGCGTAAGGACGGTTCCAAGTGCCGCGACCGCGGGGTACGCGGCCAAGGCCGGAAGGGTGATGAGTAATCCGATGACCACCTTGCCGGCCTTGGCTCGGGGCGTGCTGAACACACGCTCGGAGAACTCTTCCTTCTTCTTGAGCAGCCCGACGAGACGATCAGGCAGGACCAGCGTTGGTAGCGCCGCCCCGACGCGCGATGCCAGGCGCCGACCCGCTGCCAGGATGGCTGTGCCCTCGCGCTTGGCCCGGCCAAGCAACGTGCCAAGATGACGACCTACCAGCCTCGGCGGAGTCAGCGCGTTGTCTGATGGGATACCCACTGTGGCGTGCGTGTGATCCTCCCGTTCCCAGTCTACCAGCGAAGCGCGAAGGTCCGGATTCGTGAGTTCCTCATCCTCGATGATCCGGACTACCTCGCCGACAATCAGGGCGTGGTATGCCGCCTGAAGCCTCCTCAACTCATCCAAGCCGATCGCTGACCTGTCGCGTTCTTCAGGGGTGGCGTCCGCTGGCAGGACGGCCTCTGAGAGCAGGCGAGCCAACTCTGGCGTAGGTTGGGCGGTGAGCACTTCGTGCAGTGTGCGCGGAACCAGCAACATGATCTTTGCGCCCCGACGTCGAATGTTTGGGAGATCGGCGACGAGGGACAGGTCGAGCAGGTACTCGTCACGCTTGAAGAAAGCGTCAGGGTCGATCACCGGTCAGATCCCACATGAGACGTAGAGCCGTCGGCGCCTTCGGAGGAGAATGGTCAGGCTCCCGCTGTCGCGGCGACCGCAGCGTGGGTTGGCGACGCCGACTTGGCCTTCACCTTGTTCTTGCTGCCCTTCGTCCGCCCCGGGCCGCGACGCTTGGCCTTCGCCGGCCGCCCGCGCTTGGACTTCGGCGCCGGCGAACCGCCCTTGAGCATGTACTGCCCGCGCCCAAGCCGCTTGAACATTGGCGCCTTGGCCAGCGCGTTCGCGACCATCATCCCGAAGTTGGGCGAGCTGGACTTGTAACCCTTGCGCTTCGCGGCGGCGCCAGCCTCGGCGGGGGAGACGGTCGCGCCCGAGCGCACGCCGGCGACGATGGCCTCGACGAGCGACATCGAGTTCTTCGCGCGCTTGGAGCGGTGCTTGTTCTTGCTGCCCTTCGGCCGCCCACGCTTGCGGAGTGGCCGCTTGTCGCCAGTGCGCAGGTACTTCCCGCGGCCGGCGTGGCTGAAGGCCCCACCTGAACGCATGGCGTGGGCGCACAATTCCGCGAGGTTCGGGCTCCTGGACCTGTAGCCGGCACGCCTGGCGGCGACGGCAGCGTCGGCCGGAGACACCGTCGTGCCGACGCGCACGCCCTTCAGGATGGCGTCGAGGAGAGTGAGATCGCCCGTCGCGCGCCGGCCGCGGCGCTTGTTCTTGCTGCCCTTGGGGCGGCCTGGGCTTCGTCGGCCTGGCATGCGCCCGGGGTTGCGGCCGCGACGCTTCGGCACCGCGACGCCGAGGTCGTCCAGCTCGGCGTCGATGGCGGCGAGCCGTTTGGCCAGCTTCGCGTGCTGCGCCTGCAACTTGCTGGCGCCCTTCTCGCGGCGCTCCAGCTCGCGACGGAGGGCGGTGACGGAAAGTGACTTGAGGGATGCCATGAGTCGGTCCTCGCAAGGCGCATTGTCGCCCGCATGACAGCACGCCGGTCGCTGGCGTTCAACGTGCGGACCGCGTGGGCACTATTCCCGCTTCATGCCCCGTGAACCGAAGGGCTCAAGGCCGAGTTCGCGCATCAGAGACTCCCGTGGATCGGGAGTCGTCCCGCCCGTGAGCATGGCCGGCGGCATGGTCCGGATCAGCCGCGCCACGCGCTGCCGCCCTTCAAGGGTGCGGCACGCCTCGCGCGGCGTCTGGTCCCCGAGCATGGGGATCGAGGTGTCCAGCCATTGACGCAGCATCTCGTCGTGCATCTCCCGTGTCTTGGCCAGCACGTCGGGCGGTAGCGGCTCGTCGGGCGGCGAAGGGAGCGTGTCGTCACGCGGCCGCTCGGCGTCCACGGCCCGGATCGTGGCCTGCTCGAAGCGCACGTCGGGCAGCCGCTCGATCCACCGACGAGCCCGCGCCAGGCGCTTGCCCGAGTTGACTTCGACCACGAGGTGGTCACCCAGGAGCTGGAGCCGTGCCAGGATGGTGTTCTCACCGAGGCCCTTCGCTGGGCCACCCTGGCGCAGCCACGACCAGTCCCCCGGCGCGTCCTCGACCAGGTCCTTGCGCGCACCCAGGGCGCGGACCAGCGCCTCCGGCTTGCCGACGCGGAAGGTCGCGGTGTGAAACTCGTACAGGTCGCCGTCGGTGTTGGTGAGGATGGGGGGCCGCTTGCGGCTGGGCACGGCGAACTCCCACAGCCGGCCTGTCAGGTGCGCGGTGCGCCGCAGGGCCCCGGGCGACAGGTCCGCCCCGAGGGCCTCGAGGAAGGCGAGCGCCCGGTCTATGTCAAAGCCGGACAGCGGCGGTCCGGCGAGCGCGGGGAAGTCCCAGCGCCCGACACGCTGAAGGCGCAGCGGAATGTAGAAGCCCGACAGCCCGCTGCTCGCCAGCCCGCGGTCGTGGACGAAGCTCGCCTCGCCCGAGAGCACGTCCTCGACTTCCAGTCCCTCGCCCGGCCGGCAGGCGTCCACGCGGTACACGGAGAGTCGCGCGTCCCGGCGGGCTTGCAGGACGGCCCGCACGGGGGCCGGCAGCGAGGGGCTCTCGAGGAGGCGTTCGAGGATCGTCTTCGCCTTCGGCGTGGCGCGCCAGTCGGCGGCGATCCACTCGATCAGGGCGGCCTCGGGGCCAAGCGCCTTGCACTGCGCGAACACGTCGGCTGCGAGCGCGTCGTCGCCGAAATACAGCCGCTCCATCCGCCGTGGGTCGAGGCCGCTGCGCGTCACGGCTTGGACCAGGCGTTCGGTGGCGGCCTGATCGGCGTGCTTCCAGCCCTGCAGCGTGTCCGGAAGGGACCCGCTGGGCAGGGCGCCGGGTGGCTCGGCGTCGTCGGGAAGCTCGGCGAACGACGGCGGGAGGCTCGGGCGGCTCGGGGCCGCTGCAGGCCACGGCACGAGCCGGGTCTGAACGCGCGCCACCGCGCTGGGGAGCGACGGCTCCTCGACCGTGATCTCCAGGATGCGGCGTTGGCGCTCGTCGAGTGGCAGGGGGTGGAACGCCTGCGCGTCGTGGGCGGCCAGGACCGCGCGGACGGCGGCGAGCAGGACCTTCTGCTCCGAGCGGCTGGCCGGGCGGGCGGGACGGTCTGCACTCGTCTTGGCAATCGCCCACGGGGCCAGTGCGTCGCGTCGGAGCTGGAGCCCCGCGTCCCGCGTCAACCCACGCAGCACGGGCTGGATGTCGCCGAACCGCTCGACCGTCACGCTCAGCGCCGAAGCGTCGGAGGTGATGGTGGAGTCACTTCCCCCGGACTCCGCCAGGCGCAGGACGGCTTCGAAGGCGCGTTCACCGCGGACGACGAAGAGTCCGTGCTGCCCGCCGGCATGGCCCATGATGGACGCGACCAGCGGGAACTGCTGGCCTGGCAGTCGCACCAGGAACATGGCGTTGACGGGGACATCCAGCCAGAGCTGGCGGGCGTGGAGGTCCAGCGCGGCCTTGACCAGCGCGGCGGCGACGGGGTCGGCCTTGGGCATCGCGCGAAGGTAGCGCGGAGGCGCTGGGCAGGGCGAGGGCGCCCGGCGCGACTTGGCCCCGGAGGTGAAGCGGCGGGGATGCTTCGGTCAGGCGACGGGCTCGCGGTGGAGGAGGAGGGACACGCGGCCCGTCCGTCCATCCACCCTCACGTGCTCGACGACCAGCCGCGCCAGCCTCGCGCCTTCGGCGGGGATCAGCGCGTCCAGGGCCAGCCGGGCGGCTCGTGGCGCTACGAGAGATTTACGTCCTCGAGGGGATTCCGCAGGCGGTATTGCGGTTCGCCGTCCGGGCCTATCCTGAAGATCACGTCGCCGCTCACGACCAAGGCTTCGAGCAGCGCGAGAAGCTCATCTTCAGTGCTGTCGCCGTCGTCCATGGCAGGGCTCCATTCTTGAGAGTCGAAGCGACACGGGCCGGTTCACAGACGCCCGCCCTTCGAAGACTTGATGGTGATGTCGCCGGTGCGCCCGTCGGCGACCACGCGGGCCACCACGAGCCGCACGAGCCTCGCCCGCTCGTCGGGGAACAGGGCGTTCCAGGCCGCGAAGCTCTCGATGGCGCGGCACAGCTCGCCCTCGTCGAGCGGAGCCCGCAGCCCGGCCGCCTCGTCCTTGGCCGCCGTGGCGCGCTCTGTGGCCGCGTCATGCGCCTCGCGCAGCGCGTCGAGCCGCCGGCGCACCTCCGGCACGTCCGCGCCACGGGCCACCAGGTCATCGATTTGGCCTTGCAGCCGGGCGGCCTCCGTGCCTGCCCGCTGGGCGTCGGCCGCCAGCTCGCGGCGCCGAGCCTCGACCTCGGCGCGGGCCGCCCGCACGGACTCGTCCAGCAGCGCCGGCTCGCGGGCCATGGCCCGGATGCGCTCGACGACCTCGGCCTCGACCGTCGCCTGCGAGATGCGTGAGCCCGGGCACCCCGCCGCGCCGCGGGCTTTGATGGACTGGCACACGTAGTAGCCGTAGCGCGTGTCGCCCTTCTTGCAGTAGCTCGGGACCATCGCCGAGCCGCACACGGCGCAGTGAATCACGCCCGTCAGCAGCGCGCCCCACGCGCGCCGTGGCGCCTGCTCGCGCTGCCCGAGGGCCAGCAGCGCCTGGACCTCGTCCCACAGTTCCCGCGGCACGATGGCCTCGTGCTGGGCGTCCACGACCTCGTCGCCGGCATAGAGTCGGCCGACGTAGAGCGGGTTCGCCAGCAGCGTCCGCAGCGAGTGGTCGCGGAAGCGCCGGCCCTCGTTGCGCCGCCCACGCTGCGTGGTCCATGACTTCAGGCGGATGCCCCGCCGCTCCAGCTCGGCCAGCGTCGCCACGATGGACGTGGTGCGCGCGTAGGTCCCGAAGACGGCCCGCACGTCGGCGGCCTCGGCGGGGTTCACGACGAGCTTCTTGGCCACCACGTCGTACCCCAGCACCGGCCGGCCGCCCTGCCACAGGCCCTTGGCCCGCGCGGCCCGCATCTTGTCGCGGATGCGCTCGGCCGCGATCTCCCGCTCGAACTGCGACACCTGCATGCGCACGCCGAGCGTGAGCCGGTCGCTGGCCGTGGCCTGCTCGACCCGCTCGTTGGGGGAGACGACCTCGATCCGGTGGCGCCGGAAGAAGTCCATGAGCGCGACGAAGTCGCCCGTGTGGCGGCTCAGGCGGTCGAGGCGGTAGACGGCCACCTTGTCCACGAGCCCTGCGCCGATGTCCTGCTGGAGCCGCTGCAGGCCGGGACGGTTCGTGTTGCCGCCGCTGTACCCGCCGTCGTCGTAGCGGGCGGGCAGCGCGGTCCAGCCCTCGGCGGCGCGCCCGGCCACGAAGCCCTCGAGCATCTCGCGCTGGGCGTCGATGGAGTTGAACGCCTGGTCGAGCCCCTTCTCGGTGCTCTTGCGCGTGTAGAGCGCGACGCGGACGGCGGAGATGGCCGGCACTTCGACCTGCGTGACGCGCGACCGGCGGTGAACGCTGGTGGCGGTCATGACTTCTTGCTCCGGCCGCGCAGCCCGAAGAACAGCGCGCCCGACCAATGCTGACCGGTGATCGCCTTGGCGACCGCCGACAGCGAGCGGTAGGGCCGGCCGTTCCAGGCGTAGCCGTCGTCGAGGACGGTCACGCGGTGCTCGACGCCGTGCCAGACGCGCGTGAGGACCACGCCGGGGCGAAGTGGCGACACACGGCGGGGCGGCGGGGGTACAGGCTGCGCATCGTGCTGCACCTTCCACGCGCAGTTCTTTGCGAGCCAGATGCGGGACCGGGCCCGGGGCTCCTCGCCGAACAGCTCGCGGTACGCGGCCCGCAGCGCGTCGGCGTCCATCGCGAAGAAGCTGGCGACCCGCTCGGCGATGGTGGGGGCGGTCACGGGAAGGCCCTCCGCATCTCGGCGGCGACGGCGTCCAGGACGGCGCGGTCGAAGATCGCGCGCACGGGCTCGCCCGTCACGGCCGAGATCTCCTCGGCGAGCTGCCACATCGCGGTGCCGCGCTGGCGCGCCGGACCGGGCTCGGCGACCCGCCGGGCGAGGCGGGCGCGCAGGGCGGCGGTGTCCGTGGTCCGCTTCATCGCCGGGCCCCCGCCGGCGCGAACCCGGCCGCCTTGGCGGCGTCCCACGCGGCGTTGATCAGCGCGGCGTCGGCGTCGCTGGCCGGCTTGGGCGCCCGGCCCATGACCGCCACGAAGGCGTCGTCCATGACCTCGTTGGCATCGAGGTGGTCGTGGCTCGCGCACGAGGGATCGGCGCGGCGTGCGTTCTCGGCGTCGATCTCGGCCAGCACCCTCGGGAGGAGGTTGTTGCGCAGGCCCCGCGCGAAGGCGGCCGCGAGGGCGGCCACGCGGTCCGTCGAGGCGCGCGTCACCATGGCGCACCGCCCTTGGCCCACGACGGCACCGGGCCGGTCACGTTGCCCCGTTCGTCCATCGGCGCGCCGCCGGGCGACCAGAGGCGGCCGTTGTAGCTGACGGTGGCGACGACCTTGCCGACAGCGTCGCGCACGACGGCCTGCCGCCAGTTGCCGCCGCCGAGGGCGTTGCGGTCGCGGTAGTCCTCCGCGGCGCGCACGGCGTCCGCGAGCGAGGCCACGGGCACCTTGCGCGGGCGGCCGGGGTCGAGCGGTTGGTCGCGGTAGCCGCCGGGCACGTCGGGGTTCTTGTGGTGGCCGAGGGTGATCGTGAAGGCCATCAGCCACCCGCCTTCCGCCGGCGCGCGACCAGCTCGGTCCACACCTCGTTCGCAGCGCCGTCGCAGCCGAGCGCGATCGTGAGGTGTCTGATCTCGGCCAGGGTGAGGCCGAGGCGGTCTTCGGGGTAGCCGGCCAGTTCGACGTCCGTGGCGGTCGAGGTGTTGCGCTTGATCGGGTCGAAGGGTTCGGGGCTCTTGCGGCGTGAGGTCATCGCTCGCTCTCCGGCGTGGCGTCCGCGAGCGGCGGCCGGGCGGCGCCCGGCGCTCTCGCGTGGCACGACGAGGGCTCAGCCTCGGCGCCGAGAGCAAGGGGAATCGGAGAGCGGGCGGCGCGGGCGCCCGGCGCGGGGGCGCCCACGTTGGCCATGGGGCGGCCCACGTTGGCCCACAGCGCGCGCAGGGCGCCGACGGCGAGCAGACGGGCCACCGCGGCCCGGCGCGCGTCGGGCGCGAGCGCGGATTCCGGCGAGAAGCCGCTTGCCACGTCGGGCAGGTCGTGGCTGGCGCGCGCGATCATGGCGCCGCCTCCAGCCGCAGGGCCGCGTAGACCTGGCGCTCGACCTCGCGGCGCACCTCGTCGGTCACCGGATGGACGAGCGGGTGCCGGTTGCCCGCACGGTCCGTCCTCGCCGGCCACGAGAGCCGCAGCTCGCCGGCGAGCGTGCGCCGCAGGGTCAGGCCGTCCAGCTTCAACGAGTTGTTGATGACGCAGGCGACGTAGCCCAACAAGCCACGCTCGGCGTCCTCGACCGCGGCCGGGAGGAAGCGCACCTCGCCGACGCGGAGGTCAGGCGTCATGGCCACCCTCCTCATCGAGTTGGAGGCCCTCGGCGGCCGCATCCACCTCGACCGCGTCCGCGAAGATCTCGCGGGCCCGCTCAGCGCCGGGCTCCCTCAACCCTCCAAGATCTGCGTCCGAACCGTCCGACTGCGTCCGCGCCCCCTCGAGATCGGGTGGGATGGCCGGTTCGGGGGCCGAGGCTTCGGACGCAGCGTCCGCCGTGTGTGCGTCCGCGGTGCGTCCGACGCCATTGGCCGGAATCGGCGTCTCCGGGGTCGTCGGCGCGGAGTCCGGACGGTCTCGGACGGTTCGGACGCTGTTCTTGGGCGCGAGACTGAGCGTGATCCAGCGCTTGCGCTTGCGGTCCTTCTCGCGCGTGAACGCGACCAGGATGCCGATGGTCTTCAGGCTCGGCACGCCGCGCCGCAGCAAGCCCGAGAAGGCCTTGGGCGTCTGGGGCCAGTCTCGCGGCGGGCGCTCGCTCCCGCGCCGGAGGTCCAGCTTTCCCAGGAGCCCCGCCGCCGTGTCCCGGATCGTGTCGCCGGTCTCGTACACCAGGTCGCGCACGGCGCAGGCGACCGGGTTGGCCTCAAGCGCCAGCGCGACGGCTCCTTCTTGATTGCCGCGGTAGGCTGCCAGGAAGGCGCCCGCGACCAGCCCGAACGCCGGCTCGCAAGCCACGCCCCAGCGCCCGAAGTCTGCCATGCGCGGCAACAGCTCGACCCGGACGCTCTGGATGTTGCGCAGGCCGGTCGCCACGGCGCCCCACAGCGCGCCCATGAGCCTGGGGCGCGCCGCCTCGAACTCCGCGAGGAGCTCCTCCTCGGCTCGCCGATTCTCTTCGGGGATCTCGGGGCAGTACACCAGCAGGCTGCGGTCGAGAAGGTCGGACCGCGTCACGACCTCCTCGATGCTGGTCAGCGTCACCGGCCGCTGCACGTCAAACAGCGTCTCGTCGTCGTCGGTGTAGAGGGTTCGGGTGGCATACCCACCGCCCGTAGACAACCGGCACAGGGCGTCCGAAACCGCCGGCGTGATCGAGCTGAGGTTGTCACAAGTCTGGAGCCAGCTGTTGCTGGCCGCGATGATGAGGTCGCGGTCGCCTCCGGGCTGGCTGCGCAGCAGCGCCGTGTTGGGGTCGATGAGCAGGCGCAGCAGCCGCGCGATCGTGCTCTTCGCAGAACCCTGCGGGCCCGTGATGACGAGGACGGGATAGGGGCCGCGTGGACGGCAGGCGCTCACGGCCCACGCCAGGATGAGCGGCCAGTCCGCGTCGGTGCAGTTGATGAACGGCCGCAACTCGGCGAGGGTGCCGCCCTGGATGGGCAACGGCAGCGCAACGAACCCGGCCGGCCGCCGGAACCGTACGGGCGGTGTGGGGACCACGCGCCAGCCGGAGGCGGTAATCTCGACCGCGTCCCACTCGGGGCGCCCGAGGTCAATGAAGATGGCCCCGTCGTGCTCAGCGATCCGCACGAACACGCGCTCCTCGGGCGCGTCGTGGATGGCGATCCCGAGCAGCGTGGCGCACACGTCGTTGAGGACCTGCGCCGTGGCGGTGCGCCCCAGCTCCTTGAAAGCACCTCGGTTGAGCCAGGACCGGAATCGCCGATCGCGAAGTCGCATCGTCGCGATGTGCCCGTTCACGGGGGCCGCGGCGTAGCCGTTCTCCTTGTCGTCGTGGAAGAGCTGCAGGCCCTGGGCCAGCGCCCACTTCACGAGCGTGGCCGTGAAACCCTCCCGTCCGCCGCCGGAACCGTCCGCAGCGTCCGAACCGTCCGGCGTGTAGAACTCGGTCTTGCCCTCCAGCGCCTTGGCGATGGTGAGCTGGCCGTAGGTCTGCTCGCCGTGTCGCTCGTCCCACTTCTCGCGCACGAGGCCGGACCGCCGGAACAGAGCGTCGATCCGGGCTGCCTCGGGCCCCGTCCAGAAAGCCAGCATCCCGCACAGCGCGAGGTCGGCCTCGCTCCGGGACGGGTAGCCGGTTGTGTCGCCGCGGTACAGCGCGTCAAACTTCGCACCGTTGTCCGCGGCGCGTGCCTTTGCGAGCAACTCGTCGTCGGACAGGTCGGCGGCTCTCCGCTGCGGCGGCTGTGACTTGGCCTTCTTCGGCTTCGTCTTGGCGAATGTCGCGGCATGCAGCTTCGCCAACTCATCCGACCGCTCCTCAATCGTGGTCGGCATGCCGTCGACGTGCCGGCCCGTGACGACGAAGTACCGGTCGCGCTCGTACATCTCGATGCGACCCTTCCTGCGGCCACCCTCGGGAAGCGTGCCGCGGCCGAGCACGTGAACTCCCGTACCCGAGAACGACACCTCGGTGTAGCTCTGCAGGCCATCGACGATGGCGCGCGCCCAGTCGGCCAGCAGCCCAGTGGTCGCATCTCGGCAGTCGTCCAAATCCACGCCGACGTACGGGTCGTCGCCCGTGAACACGAAGCCGACGCCTGCGAGGCTGTTGGCCTGGGCGAACTCAACCGCCTGCTCGAAGGTGCCCCACGTCGCAGCGTCGGTCGTGTCCGCTGGCTCGCCAGACTGGGGGTCAACCGGGAACTTGGTCGGCTTGCCCTTCGGCTTCCTCGGTGGGAGGAGTCTGAAGCAGACCCACTGGGGGGTCACACGCAGTTCGGCGGGCACCACTTCAAGGGGTGGGCGCGCCGCATTCTCGCCATGGGGTTCGTCTGCTAGGTCCGACATGGGCTTCTCCGGTGGGGAGGACCCGGGCAGGCCAGCTCCTCCACATCGAAGGTCGGCAACCCTTTCGGCAAGCGCACAGCCGCGGCAGGCAACGAGGTGCGGACCTTGCTTGCCGCGGCGGCAAGCGGACGAAGAAGCACTGGTGGCGGCAGCAAGCAGTCCGCTGGCCGGCAGCGCGCTGGAGTTGCCTCGCTACGCCTTGGGCGGCAGCAGTTCGGTCGAGCTTGCCGACCAAGTCACGCCTTGGCCGTCCTGGTTCCAGTAGCCCCGAAGGAATGGCGGCAGATTGTCTGCGATGCGTCGCCCTTGCCGCTCGAGCGTCTTGCTGGAAGTGATTGCGTGCTCGGTCTTCTCCATGACGCGGCTCAACAAGCCTTCCCAGGTGTGTACTCGATTACTTTCACGCATGACCAGAAGGGCCAGCGTGCTTCGCGTCGGCCCCGGTATCGTTGACTTCACACGCAGGCCATCGACCGGCGATACGCCGGAAACTGTCAACGCCACTTGCGCGCCTTTGCGGAGTACCGGCTGCAGGTGGACGGCGCGGTCAAGGTCGTCGTCGGGGGCGGCGGGCGGCGATTGACGCACCGGCGAAGGCGTTACAGTCACCGTGATCAACTTGCGGACGCGCGCATCGAGCGCCTCACGTTCGCTCCGCTCCGACTCCATCGCCCAAGCCAACTGATTGATCAGACCGTTCAGGAACGCCACCGCATCAGCTCGGCGGTAGTCTTGGTTTCTGGGGGGATGGGAACAGTAGCGGCCTAGGAGTTCTGCGCCGTGGGACAGAAACGTGTAGTAGTTGGCGGGCGCCACACCCTTGTCGTTGAGCCGACGGATGTACTCGTTGTCGAGACCCTCGATGCCGTCGCGGAGGACCACGCAGAAGCGCAGTGCCTCTTCAGCGTTGCGAGGCGTTCGACTGCCGCGAAGAAACCGGGCGGAGAGGTATGCATGAATCCACCAAGGAGAGCCGCGTGGAAACTCGCAGCGGACAGCCTGGGCGTCGGCGATGTCCGCGGAGGCTGCCCATCGCTCATCGTTGCCCTGGAGGCGGTCATAGAGTGAGGTCGTGATGGCCTCGGCGACCGTCTTGGCCTCATTCCACGCCTGCCGCCAGTCCGGGAGTTCGAGCATAGGTTCGGCCACGATCATCCGCGCGCCCTCGTCCTACCGCAATCGAGAGCGCGAGGTTGGGGCGCCGGCGCGATCGTCCGGCCCGTCCGGATCGTCCGCCCTTCGGTTGGGCGATTCAGACCGCTCGGACCGTTCGGACTGTTCGCCGGATGGCTGCGGGTCGGCCGCTACGAGCAGCCCGCCGCCGCAGCGCTTCGTCGCTCGGCTCGGCACCGCGGCCTGCTCAGCCTCGCAACGCCTCGCGCAGCCCCGCCCGATCTACGCGCGCGTAAACCACCGTCGAGGCGATTGACCGGTGCGCCAAGGCCTGCTGCACCATCGCCAAGTTCCCGGTCTTGGCGAGAAGGGCGCACGCGAAGCTGTGACGCAGAGAGTGTGCCGTGGCCCGACCGCTGAGCCCCGCGCGTGCCGCCGCCTCCTCGATCCGTCGGCCGGCCTGGCGTCGGTTGAGAGGCCCGCCCTCGCCCGGGAATAGGTAGCCGTCGCGGCGCTCGCGCAGGTAGCCGCGGAGGTCGTGCACGGCCGCGCGGCTCAGCGGCAACGTGACCGGCGCATCGCCCTTTGTCCTCCGGACGTGCAGCTCGCCGGCGGCGAGGTCCACGTCCTCGACGCGCAGGTTGAGCGCGCTCGACAAGCGCACGCCGGTGCTGGCGAGGAGTTTCAGCAGTGCCTCGTCGCGTCGCAGCGCTGGTGTGTCGCCCTGCACGGCCGCGAGCAACCGGCGTACCTCCTCGTCGCTCAGCGCCCGCGGCGGTGGGGGAGCGCAGCGCGCCCGGCGGATGAGCCGCGCGGCGTTGACCGTCACGGCGCCCGAGGCGTGCCAGTAGGCCCACGCCGCCCGGAGCGAGGTGCGCAGCGCGTTCGTGCTCGTCGCGCGCTTCGTCTTGCCGTCCGGCCGGCAGCGCGCGGCGGCGCTCGTCAGGAACAGCGCCAGCGTCTCGTGGTCGATGTCCGCGAGCCGGCGGGATCGACGTGTTGCCGCCAGCCAGCGGTCGAGCGCGCCGACGTGCCGGCGGTACTGCCCAATGGTGTGCTCGCTGCGGCCGTCGGCGGCGAGCTGGAGCAGGAAGGCGTCGAGGGCCTGGGCCAGGTGCATGGGGTTCTCCTTGGAGGTCGCCCACATGCACGCTCAGGTGGCCCGGGAAGGGAAGGGCATTTCCCGTGTAATGGGACGTTGGCCCGCGCGGAATTCCCGGAGAAAACCGCAACGTGCCGGCAACCTCAGCCGAGTCCGGGCAGCCCGCCTGGAATCGCGCCCCGTCGGCGGCCGTCAGTTCTCGCCGAAGGGTCGCGCGACCACAGGCGGGGGCAGCTCCGGCGCCGGCGGGGCCTGAGACTTCTCCGCCGCCTCGCGCAACCGAATCTGCTCGTAGGCGTCGTTCGCCGCGTCCACGACTTCCTGCGGAATCTTGGACGCTGCCTCGAGCCGTTCCGCGTGGGAGGGGCCACGGTCGGCTGCCTCGTTCGGCGCCACGATCGCCCGCTCGGCGCGCA
>DASUFI010000222.1:0-3867 GCA_036274635.1 Planctomycetota bacterium | reverse complement strand
CGCCGCCCTGCTGCGCCGCGGCGACCGGCGCCTCGTGCGCGGCGCGCACGCGATCCTGGTGCTCTCGCGCTTCTCCGCCGCGCAGGTGGCCGCGCTCGACCCGAACGCGCCGGGCCGCACGACGCTCGCCCCGCCCGGCGTCGACCTGCAGCGCTTTCGCCCCGCCGCGGACGCGGGCGAGGCCGCCGCCTGCGCCGGCGAGTTCCGGCTGCCCGCCGACGGCCGGCCGCTGCTGCTGAGCGTGCGCCGCCTCGTGCCGCGCATGGGGCTGGCAGACCTGGTCGAGGCGCTGCGCCTGCTGCGCGCGCGCGGCGTGAGGGCGCGCCTGGCGCTGGCCGGCGAGGGCCCGCAGCGCGTGGCGCTGGCCGAGCACGCGCGCGCCGCGGGCCTGCTCGAGGACGTCGCGCTGCTCGGGCGCGTGCCCGATGAGCGCCTGCCCGCGCTCTACCGCGCCGCGAGCGTGTACGCGCTGCCGACGCGCTCGCTCGAGGGCTTCGGCATGTCCACGGCCGAGGCGCTGGCCAGCGGCCTGCCCGTCGTGGCCACCGACGCGGGCGCGACGCCCGAGCTGCTCGAGGGCGTCGAGGGCTGCGCGCTCGTGCCGCCGGGCGATGCCGGCGCGCTGGCCGCCGAGTTGCAGCGGCTGCTCGAGCACCCCGCTCTCCGCGCGCGCGCCGCCGCCGCCGCGCGCCACCACGCCGAGCGGCGTCTGGGCTGGGACGGCCACGTGCAGGCCGTCGAGGAAGCCGCGCTGCGCGCCATCGCCGCGCGGAGCGCGCGATGAGCGCACCGCTGCGCGTGCTGGCGCTGACGCGCACCGGCAGCCGCGGCCCGAGCACGCGCTACCGCATCGAGCAGTACCGCGCCGAGCTGGCGGCGCGCGGCATCGAGGTGAGCACGCGCCCGCTCTTCGGCGACGGCTGGTTCGCGATCCTGGAGACGGGCCCGGCGCCGCTGCGCGGGCTGCTCAAGGCCGCCTACAGCCTGGCGCGGCTGGCCGCCCGCGTGGCCCAGGCGCGCGAGGCGGCGCGCGGCGGCCACGACCTCGTGCTGCTGGAGCAGCAGATGTTCCCTTACCTGCCGTGGACGCTGGAGCGCCTGCTCTGGCCGGCGCGGACGCACGTGCTGCTGGAGTTCGACGACGCCATCTGGCTCACCTTCGCGCACCGCGCCAAGCTGGCGGCCGCCTGCGCGCGCGCGGACCTCGTCCTCGTGGGCAACGACGAGCTGGCGCAGTTCGCGCGGCGCACCGCCCGGCGCGTGACGGTCGTGCCCACCACCATCGACATGTCGCGCTACCCGCTCGTGCCGCCGCCCCCGGCGGACGGCCGGCCGCTGCGCGTCGGCTGGATCGGCCTGCGCTACAACCTCCGCTACCTGGAGCCGCTGGCGGGGCCGCTGCGGCGGCTGGCGGCGCAGGGCGTGCCGGTGGAGCTGCGCGTCATCAGCAGCGGGGCGCCCGAGGGGCCCGGCTGGCAGGGTGTGAGCTGCGTGCACCGGCCGTGGTCGGAGGCGGGTGAGGTGGCCGAGATCCAGGCCTGCGACATCGGCCTCATGCCGCTGCCCGACGACGCCTGGGCGCGCGGCAAGTGCGGGCTGAAGCTGCTGCAATTCATGGCCGCCGGGCGGCCCGTGGTGGCCAGCCCGGTGGGCGTCAACGAGCGCATCGTCCGGCACGGCGAGAACGGCCTGCTGGCGGCCGACGAGGCCGGCTGGGAGGCCTGCCTCCTCGCCCTCGCCCGGGATCCGGCGCTGCGCGCGCGACTCGGGGCGGCCGGCCGGGATACCGTGGGGAGCGAGTACTCGCTGTCGGGCTGGGCGTCCCGTCTGGCCGAAACCTATCGTCAGGCTGCCGCACGCTGACCCCCATGCCGCCGTTCGAACTGCCCGCGCTCATCTGGTACGCGCTGTCCTTCCTGCTGGCGGCGACCATCACGGCCTACGTCACGCCGCTCACCATCCACGTCGCGCACGCCTTCCACATCACGGATACGCCCGACGGGCGGCTGAAGAAGCACAGGAACCCGACGCCCTACCTCGGCGGGCTGGCGGTGGCGGCGGGCTTCGTCGTGAGCTTCGGCGTGCTCAGCACCAGCGAGTCCATGGACGAGCGCGCGCTCGGGATCCTGGCCGGCGGCTTCATGATGCTCATGCTCGGCCTGTACGACGACCTCGTGAACCTGCGGCCGTCGGTCAAGTTCCTGGGGCAGGTGCTGGCGGTGGTCGCGCTGCAGAAGGCGGGCGTGCAGATCCAGCTCGCGCGCCTGAACGACTGGCAGAACCTGGCGCTCACCTTCCTGTGGGTCACGGGCATCACCAACGCCTTCAACATCATCGACATCATGGACGGGCTGGCGACGGGCACGGCCGCGATCGCGGCGCTGTTCCTGTTCCTCATCTCGGCGCTGGTGGGCGGCGACACGGCCATCCCCTTCATGGCCATCGTGCTCGCGGGCGCGCTGGCGGGCTTCCTCGGCTTCAACGTGACGCCGGCGCGCATCTTCCTGGGCGACACCGGCAGCCTGTTCATCGGCTTCCTGCTGGGCGCGCTCTCCATGCTGGTGAGCTACAGCGGCAAGAGCCCGTGGGCGGTGGTCACACCGGTGGTGCTGCTGGCCGTGCCCATCTTCGACACGGTGTTCGTGGCGGTGCACCGCGCGCGGCAGGGCATCCCCTTCTTTCGCGGCTCGCCCGACCACTTCGCGCTGCGCGTGGCGCACTCGGGCACGGGCGTGCGACGGACGGTGCTGCTCACCTGGCGCGTCGCGGGCGGGCTGGGGCTGATCTCGCTGCTCATCGTCTTCGGGCCGCCGCGGCTGGTGCCGTGGGTGCTGGGCGCGTGCGCGCTGGGAGCGCTGGTGGCCTTCGTGCTGCTGTCGCGGCTGCCGGCACCCGCCGCACGCGCCCGGGCGGAAGTGTCCGAGGTGGCCGAGGAGGTCTGATGGCCGCGCTGCCGGAGGCGCTGGCGCGGTTGCCGCGGGGCGAGCCCAGCTGGGCCTTCCCCGAGGCGGCGGCGCCCGACCGCGCGGGCGCCGAGCGCGCGCTGGCGGAGCTCGACGACGAGGACCGCCGCGCCCTCGTGCTGAGCCACGGCTTCGCGCTGCCGCTGGGCGACGTGGCCTACGCGATGCGCCTCGACGCGTCGGTGGTGAGCTGGCGGCTGCGGCGCGCCTTCATGCTCGACGGCAGCAGCCCGGCCGCGGTGGAGCGCGGCGTCGCGACCGTGCTGCACGAGCGCATCGAGAGCGCACGTGACGGCGGTGCGCCGCTGCCGGCGACGCTGCCGCCCGACGTCGTCGAGCGTCTCGAGGCGCGCCTCGCGGGCACCGCGGACAGGCGGACGAGGTCGCGAGCCGGCGGCCTCGGCGTGGGCTCGCTGGTGCTCATCGTGCTGGGCGCCGCCGGGTTCATGGTCTACGGCGCGATCCGCGACGTGAACCCGCTGTGGCGCGGCTTCAAGCTGGTGCGCCAGGGCGACTTCGCCGCCGCACGGCAGTCCTTCTTCGAGATGGGGCCGCAGGGCGAGGCGCGCGCGTGGGTCGGCTTCTGCTTCCTGGCGGAGGGCCAGTTCGACCGGGCGCTCGAGGTGCTGCGCGAGCCCGAGGCGCGCCAGTTCCTCGGGCGCTTCCAGCCCTTCGACTCGCCGCTGCCGCCCTACGAGGGCGACCCGGGCAGCCCGGCGCTGCTGCCGCGCGGCTACATCACCCGCAGCCGCCCGCGCTTCATCTTCCGCGCGGCGCCCGCCGGCACGCTGCGGCTCGAGCAGTCCCCCCCCGGACCCGGCCCGGACAGGCCCCGCACCGCCGCCTGGCCCGTCGACGACACCACCGGCAGCGGCGAACTGGGCGCGTTCGAGTATCCGCCCGA
>DASUFI010000221.1:0-13870 GCA_036274635.1 Planctomycetota bacterium | reverse complement strand
AGGCCCGCGAGCACGAAGGCCGCCGCGCGCGGCGGCGCGCCGTGGAGCTCGAGGGCGAAGCCGGCGTTGCCCGGGTTGGGCGGACCGCCGGCGAGGTCGAAGGCGATCGCGAGGCGCTCGCCGTCCGGCCGCTGGCTGCCGGCGCCCGCGAGGCGCACGCGCCCCTGCGTGGCCTCCAGCAGGAAGACCGGCCGCGCCGCCGCGCCGTCCACCGCGATCCAGGCCCACGGCGACGAGGGCGTGGCGCCGCGAGGCTCGTCCGCGAAGGCCGGCACGACCACGCGCAGCTCGCCGTCATCGCCGCGCAGCACCGGCTGCGTGACGTGCAGCAGCTCGTCGCCCGGCCCCAGCGCGAGGAAGCGCACCGTGTGCACCGACGCCAGCTCGCGCCCCTCCACGCGCACGAGCGCGCCGGGCGCGAGGATCGCGGGACGGATCGAGTCCAGCACCTGCGCCGCGGACGAGGTCAGACACACGAGCGCGGCGGCGGCGCGCCGCGCGGTGTACGACAGGGACATCGCGCTCCTCGGGAGCGCCCGCCGAGGTCGGTGCGCGGGGCGGCGGGCTGCGTGCAGCATGGCGCGCCCGCCGCGGAGCGGCGTATGGCGAGACGGTGAAACGAATGCGCGACGCGCGGCCGACCCGAGGACGCCGCGCTCCGAAGTCGCCTAGAGCTGCGCGACCAGGGCGTTGCTGATGAGCGACTTGCCCGCCACCTTCATCCCCCACTGCATCGCGACCTGGACGCCGAGGCCGGCCGGCACAGGCAGCGGCGCCACGGCGTCGCCCTGGGCGTCCACCGGATACGGGCCCAGCAGCACGAAGGGCATCGAGACGTCCACGCCCATCACGCCCTGCCCCACGATCACGGTCGACGTGGCCGGCAGGCCGGCGATCACGAAGGCCGCGGCGCCGGCGGGAGCGTGCTCGAGCTTCATCTTGAAGGCCGCGTTGCCGGGCGTGGGCGCGCCGGACGCGAGGTCGAAGGAGACCACGAGCTTGTCGAGGTCCGAGCCCGGCGTCGGGCTGCCCTTGCCTCCCGTGGTGAGCTGCCCGAAGGTGCCCTCCATGAAGAAGCCCTGCTTCGCGGAGGCGCCTTCGCCGACGGTGCCGAGCGGGCTGCTGCCCGGCGGGACGAAGGCGTTGAACTCCGGCGCCACGACCAGCACCTCGCTGTCCGTGGCCACCGCGATGGGCTGATTGATGGTGAGCACGCCGGCGAAGCCTCCGACGATTGCCTTGAAGGGCACCTGCGTGATGCCGGCGAGGCCGGAGCCCTCGAGGATGACGACGTCGCCGGGCGCGAAGGCCTCGGGCACGATGCGGTCCACCACCGCTTGCGCGACGGCGGGCACGGACAGGAGCAGGGCAGCCAGCGTGCTGCAGGCGAGGGTTCTCGCGATCATGGGCTCGTCTCCGACGCCCGCACCATTGCGGGCCGGTGCGGCAGCATGCCTCATCTGGCACCAACCGGGGAGTGGCGAAGTGGCCGGGGCGGCTCAGATGTCCGCGTGCAGCACCACGTGCGCGATGACGCGCAGCGCGTCCCGGTCGCCTCCCAGGTGGATCGTCGTGCTGACGTGCTCAACGCTCCCGTTCGCTGTGGGCGGCAGGGCCGCGCTCAGCGACTCCAGCTCGAAGAAGCCCGGCTCGCCGCCGTTGTTGTAGCTGGTGGCGACGTCGCCCTCTGAGGCGTGCGGGTTGTCGGGCTTCCAGTCGCAGTCCGGCACGGGCACGCCGCGGGGCGGGATCGTGTGCTTCACCAGGGTGAGGACGCCGCGCGTCTCGTCCCAGGCGCCGATCCAGCCCGTGGCGCCGGCGCGCGAGACGCCGATCTTCGAGCGCAGGCGCGAGTCGGCGGTGAAGCGCGCGAGGCCGAAGGGGTCGGCGGCGGTGGGCGGCAGGATCTGCAGGCGGTCGTCGGGCACCACGCCGAAGTAGTCGCGCTTGATGCACGCCTCGAGGGCCTCGGCGCGGAAGGGCAACAGGACGCGCGTGCGACTGTCCGGCGTGAACTGTCCCAGGGTCCACAGGCCCACGAGGCCGTTGGCCGCCTTGTCGGCCCACTCCGCGTGGTTGGTCGAGCGGAAGGCCACGGCGCGCACGCCGTCGGGCAGCGGCAGGCCCAGCAGGTCGGCCACGGCCGCGCGGTCCAGCGCCTCGATGCCCCGCACGATGCGCACGCTGCCGCGCTCGCCGGCGGCGTTGCGGAACTCGATCAGGTCGCGGAGGGTCACGCTCGAGCCCGTGAGGTTCGCGATCGCGCGCGGTCCGCCGTCGATCGCGGGCGGCACGCTCCAGGCCTCGGCCACCTGCTCGGCGCCCGGCGGGAAGAAGAGCGCGTACGGGCCACCTTCGGGCGACAGCCAGAGGCGGTCCTCGCCGCCATAGTTGGCGAAGCCGTGCGTCACCGGGCCCGCGAGGATGGCGTCGCGGTTCACCAGGCCGAAGCCC
Organism: Planctomycetota bacterium; assembly: GCA_036274635.1. Taxonomy (GTDB): domain Bacteria; phylum Planctomycetota; class B15-G4; order B15-G4; family B15-G4; genus DASUFI01. The sequence goes on along the minus strand of DASUFI010000221.1, from coordinate 11,416 downwards.
GGCTCCTCGTCGCCGAAGGCGCTGGTCATGACGCGCCCCGTGAGGCGCGGCGACACGACCACCGGGCCGCAGTCGTGGGCGCGCAGGACGAGCGCGTCGGCGTGCTCGCGCAGGAAGGCGATGTCGTCGGTGACGTCGGTCTGGTGCGCCACGGCGGGGATCCAGGTGCGCATGGCGGAGTCCCCACGCTGCGACCAGGCATGGTAGGGAATGGCCACCAGCGAGGCGGGTCGCGTCGAGGAGGCGTCCGCGGCGTACAGCGTCTGCTGCGCCGGGCGCGGGCGGTCGAAGCCCGCGGCCAGCAGCCGGTCGCCGCCGCCGGGCGCCGTGCCGCGCTCGATGGTGATGACGCCCTGCGGGTCGGCCAGTAGCTCGCCCACGCGCCCGGAGGCCTGGTCCAGGGACTCGAAGGCGTACACGAGCGGCCCGCGCATCAGCACGCATTGGCCGGCGTCGTCGGCGACGCGCGGGTCGGCCGCGATCCACTCGGGCGTGAACTCCGTGGACCATTGGATCACGGGGGCGAGCTCGGGCGGCGGCACGTCGGTCGGCGCCGGCAGCCACCACGGGCGCTCCTCGCCGCCGGGCGCGTCGATGTGCACGCGGGCGAGGGCGTAGCAGGAGGGCTGCGTCAGCCGTCGCGCCGCCAGCGCCTGCTTCGCGCTGGTGTCCAGGCCGGACAGCCCGCCCGTGGGCTCCCAGGTGACGTCGTGCGCCCAGCCCGGCAGGCGCAGCGCCAGCTTGAAGTCGCCCGGCGGCGCCTCCAGCACGCGCACGCGGACGCGGCCCTCCCAGGGCCAGTCGGTCTCGACCGCCACCTTCACCTTGCGGCCGTCGCCCAGCGTCGCGTCGATGGTGCAGTCGTCGTAGAGGTGGATCCAGAGCGTCTCATGGCCCGTGCTCGCGACCCAGCCCGGCAGCCCCGCGAGCGTGCGCATCACGTTGGGCGGGCAGCAGGCGCACCAGAACCACGGCTCGCGCTGCACGCCGCCGCGCGACTCGAGGGGGTTCACGTAGAAGAAGGACGTGCCGTCGAAGGAGGTGCTGGCGAGGAAGGCGTTGTAGAGCGTGTTCTCGAGCGCGTCGGCGTAGCGCGCGTCGCCGGTGGCCTGCAGCAGCTCGTCGTTCCAGCGCATCCAGGCCACCGACGCGCAGGTCTCGCTGTAGGCGCGCTCGTTGGGCAGCTCGAAGGGCGCGCCGAAGGCCTCGCCGTCGGGGCGCGCGCCGAGGCCGCCGGTGACGTAGAGCTTGCCGCGGACGATGTCGTCCCAGATGGCGAGGTTGGCGTCGACGAGGCCGGCGTCGCCGGTCTCCGCGCCCACGCCCAGCTCGCCCGAGGCCAGGTAGAGCTGGCGCACCGCGTGGCCGCGCGCCTCGCGCTGATCGCGGAGGGGCTCATCGTCCTGGCGGTACTCGTCGCCGCCGGCGAGCCCATGGCCGCGGCACTCGAGGAAGAAGGACGCGAGGTCGAGCCAGCGCTTCTCGCCGGTGTGGCGGTAGAGCTGCACCAGCGCGGTCTCGATCTCCGGGTGGCCGCAGCAGCCGAGGCGCTGGCCCGCCTCCGCGTCCGGCCCGAAGGTGTGGTCGATCAGCTCGGCGAACGTCTCCGCCACGTCCAGCAGCCGGCGGCTGCCCGTCGCGTCGTGGTGCGCGATGGCGGCCTGGATCAGGTGCCCGGCGCAATACAGCTCGTGGTCCGAGCCCAGCTTGGAGAAGGGCGTCCAGCCCTCCACGATGTACTGCGTGTTGAGGTAGCCGTCGTCGGCCTGCGCGGCGGCGATCTCCTCCACGAACAGGTCCACCAGCGTGCGCACCTCGGCCAGCGCCACCACGGCCGCCGCGTGCTGCTCGCCGGCGGGCGGCTCCTGCTGCAGCGCGAGGCAGCAGGCCTCCAGCCACTTGTAGGCATCGCTGTCGTAGTAGAAGCAGCCCGCGTAGCCGGCGGGCACAGTGTCTCCGGCGGGCAGCCTGTGTCCCTGCGCGCGGGCGGCCAGGCGGAAGTTGCCGAACTGGCCGTGCTCCTCGAGCATCTTCGCGCCGTGCAGCAGGGACGCGGCCGTGTTGGCCGACACCCGCGGGCCCCAGAAGCTGCCCTCCGCCAGGTGCACGTCGCGCGCCGGCACCGGCTGCAGGCGCCGCGCGTGCGACAGCAGCTGCGACTGCTGCGCCGGGAGCAGGACGGCCGCGAGCAGCGCGCTGAGGACCATGGGCGCCCAGCCTACGTCGTGAGCGCCCCGCGGCGGAAGGAGCTTCCAGCCAGCAGGCCCGTCGCGGCGCCGGCGATGTGCGCGAGCGTCGAGACGCGCAGGCCGGGGCCGGGCGCTCCGCCCCACCACGAGACGCCGGCCGCGTCGGCGCCCAGCTTGGCCAGCACGAGCAGCAGCACGGACGCGGCCAGCGCGCGCGGCCAGCCGCGCCAGTCGAGCACCGCCCGCAGCGCCGCCGCGGCGAGCAGCGCGGCCGTCAGGCCCGAGGCGCCCGAGTAGCTCTGCACGCGCGTGTCCAGCTGGATCGCGACGCCGACGACCAGCGCCGCCCCGAGCAGCAGCAGCGCCAGCCGCGCCCGCGAACGCGACTCGAGCAGCACACCTCCGGCGAGCAGGCCGAGGAGGTCCACCGCGGCCAGGCGGGCCGAGGGGTGCACCAGGTGCGCGGTGAGCAGTCGCCAGACCTGCCCGCGCTCCACCCCCGCGCGCTCGTAGATCAGCGAGTGTGCCAGCGGGCCCTGCGGCGCGATCGAGAGCGCGGCGAGGCGTCGACCGGCGTGGCCTCCGAGCCCGACGTGGCCGTGCCCGCCGCCCTGAACAGCAGCGCCCGCGACGGGATGTCGAAGACCGCCGCGTCGAGGAAGGTCTGCGTCTGGTTCTCCTCGCCCTTGACGATGCAGGCGCCGACGAGGGTGGCGTAGGTGATCGACCAGCCGGTCGTGTTGTTGAACTGCGACTGGTCGTAGGAGAGGAGCACGGCCACGTCGCTGCCGAAGGCGTGCGCGATCTGGTCCAGGTTCTCGAAGCCGCCGCCGGGCGTGAGGTAGCTGGACGGGATGAGGTCCACGCCCTCGACGAAGTCGCGCGTGCGCATGTCGGCGGCGAGGCGCTCGAGCAGGGCCGTGCGCTCCACCTCGGTGAGCGGATCGTGCCGCGAGCTGGTCAGCGTGCCGAAGCCCGACGGCATGCCCGAGACGCCGCCGCGGGTGCGCACGTCACCCGGCGCGAAGGCCAGGGCCACGCGCACCGGCAGCTGCAGCGACACGTCCTGCGCCGGCCGCGCCGGCGTGCCCTGGGGATACAGGTAGTCCAGCGTGCTGGTCGACTTGCGCACCTCGATGGTGCCGCACGCGGCCAGGCCCAGCAGCGCGAGCACGGCGATCCGGCGCCCGCAACCCCGCATGGCAGCTGCTCCCTGCATGAGGGGCGCCATGATAACGGGCCATCCGGCGCGGCGCGACGGCGGCGCAGGTCTCAGAGCAGCGCGACGAAGGCGTTGCTGACCAGCAGCTTGCTGCTGCCGGGCTCGCGCGCGAACCACTGCAGCGCCAACGTCACGCCCGCCGCCGAGGCCGGCACCGGCGCGGCCATGATCGCGGTGCCCGTGGCGTCCGCCATGAAGGGCCCGATGAGCAGCGAGGTGCTGGCCAGGTCCACGACGAGCTGGCCCGTGCCCAGCTGCGGGAACGGCGGCGCGAGCGGCAGCCCCGCGGCGAGGAAGGCCTGTGCGCCGGCCGGCGCGTTCTCGAGCTCGAGCTGCAGCGCGAGGTTGCCGGCCTTGGGCGAGCCGCCGTGCGGCTCGAAGGCGATGGCCAGCGTGCCGGGGCCGCCCGGCAGCGCGCTGCCCTGCCCCAGCGTCTGCACGTCGCCGAAGGTGATCTCGAGATAGTAGAACTGCAGCTGGCCGCCGATCGGGTGGCCCGCCGCGTCGAGCGCGGTGACGAGGCCGATGGGCTGCCCACCCTGCCCGCCCCGCAGGTGCGGCGGCAGGAAGCTGCCGAAGGCCGGCACCTCGACCTCCACGCGCGTCGGCGTGGCGCTGATCACCGGCACCACCGGCGTCATCGAGCCCACGAAGCCGCCGACGAGGCCCATGAACATGACCTGCGTCGTGTCCGCCAGGCCGGTGCCCTCGATGGCGATGATGTCGCCGGGCTCGCCGACCTCCGGCACGAGGCGCTCGGTGGTCTGCGCGCGCAGCGGCGCGACGAGCAGCGCGGCCATCAGCGCGGAGGAAACAGCCGGACGCAGCCACGATGAGGCGCGAGCACTCATGACGGACCTCACGGCGAGGGGGCCGTCGGGAGCGCCCTGCCCGGGTCCCGTCCCGACGTGCGCGCCAGTGTCGGACGGAAGGCGCGGGAGGAGTTGTCGCAGCCGTGGCGAATCGCGCACGCGAGCGTGGCGCGGCCGGCCGCTCAGCGGCCCGGACGACCGGGCACGCGGTGACGCGCGGCGCGGCCGATCAGCCCCGGCGCCCCCTGCGACGGCTCAGGAACAGGCCTGCGACCCAGCCGGCGGCGCCGGCGATGGCCAGCAGGGGCATCGAGCTCCCCGCCTCGGACAGGTTGCGCGACAGCTCCCTCTGCTCGACCTCGGCCTGCGCCTTGGCCTCCGCCGCCCGCTTCCGGTTGCGCGCGTGCGCCACGGCGCTCCAGGCGACGACGCCCAGGATGACGAGCACGCCGCTGGCCAGCTGCCCCACCCAGGTGCGCCCGGCGAACTCCCCCAGCGCGCCCGAGAGGCCCACGACGATCAGCACGCCGGCTCCGATGCAGGCGCCGGCCATCAGGGCCACCCAGCGCAGGCGCGCCTCGAGCCGGTCGGCTTCGACGCGCGCGGCCTGCGCGACGCTGGCGGCGCGCTCGCGCGCGACGTCACGCACGTCGTCGAGCAGGCTCGCCAGCTGGTCCATCACGCCGCCGAAGGGCCCCCCGCCGTCGTCCTCCACGCTCCGCCGGGTTCGGGCGGGCGCCGTCAAGGGATCACTCGCCGCGTCGGCGCGCGATGAGCATGCCGACCAGCAGGCCGATGCCGCCCGCCACCAGCACGGAGGTGAGCGGGCGGTCGCGGACCCGATCGCTCAGCCCCTCGCGCGCGCGATCCACGGACTCACGCCCGCGGTCGACCATGTCGCTGGCCGCGGCGCGCCCGCGGTCGACCATGTCGCTGGCGACGGCACGCCCGCGCTCGACCACGTCACTGGCCGCGGCCTTCGCGGCCTCCGACACGGCTGACAGGCTCTCTTGCAGGGTGCCCTCGTCCTGGGCGCGTGCGCCCGAGCGGTTTGCGGAGGTGCTCATCGCTGCTCCGCCTCTGCCTCGGAGGCGCCGTTGGTCTCGAGCAGGTCCTCGCAGCTGTCGAAGAATTCCGCGGCTTCCTGCTCGGCCTGCTCGCGCTGCAGGCCGTAACGCTGCTGCACCAGTCCGGCGAGCTGCTCGAGCCCGCCCTCGAGGCGGTCCAGGTCGTCGTTGGTCAGGCGGCCCCAGCGGCTGCGGATTCGGCCGCGGAGCACGTGCCACTTGCCTTGCAGGATGTCGAGGTTCATCGAAACGCTCCAAGCTGAGGATGGGCGACGCCGGCGGCAGATCGCCCGGGCCCGGGCGCCGTCACGCCGATCGTCGGGACATCCCGGAGCAACGGGCGTGCCGCCGCCGGCAGCGCCTGCAGCACGGCCGCGGGCCGGGCGCCGACGGAATGCCGTGCGCGATTCCACAAACGGCGCGGAGGGCAGCGTCATGCGCGGCGCCCGGCGCGACATGCTGTCAGGACTCCTCGAGCACTTCCTCGTAGGCCTTGTCGAGGCCCTTGCGCAGGTCGTCGTAGGCGTCCACGACGTCATCGCGACGGTCCTTCCAGTCCGGCTCGAGCGACGCCTTCAGGCGCGCCATCTCGTTCACGAACTTCGTGCGCAGCTCGGCCAGCTTGGGCTCGCGGTCGTGCAGCTCTTCGATCGCGTCGGGACCGAGCGTCTCGGCGCGCTGCTCGAGCTCGACGCGACGGCGATCGACATCGGCCAGCCCCGCGTCCATCGCGGCCACCAGCTCGGTGCGGCTCATCGTGTCGTAGTCCGAGGTCGTCGCGTAGTTCCCCTGCGAGTCGCGTGCGGTGGGATGCTCGGGAGACGAGCATCCGCCCACGAGCGCGGCGGCGCCGAGGGCAAGCAGGATCGTGCGGGTGTGCATGGCATGCCTCCGTTGGCGCGGCGCGATCCCTGCGCCTGCGCGTAGTGGCGGCCGGCGCGCCTCGGGCGGCGCCGGCGGGATCAGGAGAGAGCCCTGCAAGCCGCATGCCGCGCGGCGGCGTCGCGCCCAGCGCGCCGCTGCCAGCGCTCGGCGCGCCCCGCGCGCTCGACGCGCTATGCGGTGCTTGCTGTCCGCAAGCGCATCGCCGACCCAGGAGGACCCATGACCTTCCGACTGCCCCCGCTGCCCTACGCCGCCGACGCCCTCGAGCCGCACATCTCGAGCGCCACGCTCCACGAGCATCACGAGCAACATCACCGCGGCTACCTCGACAAGGTCAACCGCGACGTGCGCGGCACCTCGCGCGCGGACTGGACGCTGGAACGGCTGGTCGAATCGGCACGCAGCCCACTGCTCGAGCAGGCCGCGCAGGCGTGGAACCACGAGTTCTACTTCGCCGGCCTGTCCCCGCACGGCGGCCGGCCGCGCGGCGCGCTGGCCGACGCCATCGACGCCGCCTTCGGCGACCTGGCGGCCTTGCGGCGCGAGTTCACCGAGGCGGCCACGGGGCACTTCGGCTCGGGCTGGGCCTGGCTGGTGGCCGACGCGCGCGGGCGCCTCTCGGTTCGCGCGCTGCACGACGCCGGCACGCCCCTGCGCGAGGGCGGCCGGCCGCTGCTGGCCTGCGACGTCTGGGAGCACGCCTACTACCTCGACCGTAAGCACGACCGCGCGGCCTACCTGCGCGCCTTCTGGCGCGTCGTGGACTGGGAGTTCGTGGGCGCGAACTACGCGCGGACCGAGCCGTTCGCCTCGCGCGCCTCGGACCCCGTGGCGCTGCGCGACGCGTCGTAGACCTTGAGGCGCGTGTAGAGGGTCTTGAGGCTGATTCCCAGCATCTCGGCGGCGCGGCGCTTGTCGCCGGCGGAGTGCGCCAGCGTGGCCTCGATGAGCAGGCGCTCGGCCTGCGCCACGGTCATGCCGGGGCGCAGGTGCGGCCCTTCGTCGGAGCCGGGTGCGGCCGGCGCCGCGGCGCCGTGCAGCGGCAGGTCGCTCGCGTCGATCAGCGGACCCTCGACCATGATCGCGGCGCGGCGCACCACGTTGCGCAGCTCCCGCACGTTGCCCGGCCAGTCGTGGGCCGCGAGGCGCTGCATGGCGGCCGGCGTGAAGGCGCGCGGCTCGGCGTCGGGCCCGGCGGGCGCCACGGCCTCGAGGAACAGCTCGGCCAGCCGCGGCACGTCGACGCGGCGCTCGCGCAGCGCCGGCAGCCGGATGGGGAACACGAACAGCCGGTAGAGCAGGTCCTGGCGCAGCGCGCCCGCGGTCACGGCCTCGTGCGGGTCGCGGTTGGTGGCGGCGATGATGCGCACGTCCACGGCCATCTCGGTCGTGCCGCCCACGCGCGTGAGCCTGAAGGTCTCCAGCACGCGCAGCAGCTTGACCTGCATCTCGGGCGACATCTCGGTGATCTCGTCCAGGAAGAGCGTGCCGCCGTCGGCCTGCTCGAAGACGCCCTTGCGCATGCGGTCCGCGCCGGTGAAGGCGCCGCGCTCGTGCCCGAAGAGCTCCGACTCGATCAGTGTCGGCGACACCGCGCCGCAGTTCAGCGCCACGAAAGGCTTGCCGTGCCGGCGCGAGAGGCGGTGGATGGTGGCGGCGGTGAGCTCCTTGCCCGTGCCCGTCTCGCCCGTCACCAGCACGGTCTCGTCGGTGGGCGCGACGCGCTCGATGGCCTCGTAGACCCGCTGCATCGCGGGCGAGACGCCGACCATGTCGCCGAAGCGCCCGAGGCGCTTCAGCTCGCCGCGCAGCTGGCGCACCTCGTGCCGCAGGGCGCTGGAGCGCGCCATGATCTGCAGCAGCGACTGCAGCCGCGGCAGCTCGACCGGCTTGGGCAGGAAGTCGCGCGCGCCGAGGCGCAGGGCCTCGATGGCGGCCTCCACCGTGGCCTTGCCGGAGACGATGACCGCGTCGGTGTCCGTCACGTCGCGCAGCTCGGAGGCCAGCTCGAGGCCCGAGCCGTCGGGCAGCTCGAGGTCGACCAGCACGAGGTCGGCGCGCTTCGCCAGCAGGGCGTCGCGCGCCTCGCCCAGGCTGCCGGCCTCGCGCGCCTCGTAGCCCTGGCGCTCGATCCACGTGCGCAGCGAGGCGCGCGCGCCCGCGTCGTCCTCGACGATCAGGACGGCGAGCATACGACCTGCTTCGGCGCGTCGAAGGCCGCGAGCGGCAGCCCGATGACCGCCACGGTGCCCGAGCCTTCCTGGCTCTGCAGCTCGAGCGAGCCTCCCAGAGACTCGATCACCGCCCGCGCGGTGAAGAGGCCGATGCCCGAGCCGCCGGGCTTGGTGGTGTAGTGCATGCGGAAGGCCCTGGCGAGCACCTCGGGCGACATGCCCTGCCCGCTGTCGCGCAGGCGCACGACGGCCCGGCCGTCCTCCACCACGAGCTCCACCGCCAGCTCGCCGCCGTCCGGCATGGCCTCGAGGGCGTTGGCCAGCAGGTTCACCAGCGCCTGCTTGAGGTGGTCGCGTGCGCCGAGCACCGCCACGCGCTCGGGCGGCAGCCGCAGCCGCGTGGCGACGCGCTGCCGGGTGGCCTCGGGCCGCACCAGCGCCAGCACCTCGGTCAGCAGTCGGCGCAGGCCGAAGATGCGCAGCCTGTCGCGCGGCGGGCCGGACTGCGACAGCAGATCCTGCAGCATCCGCGACAGGCGCGCGATCTCGCGGCTGACGAGGTCGAGCCGCTCGCGTGCTTCGCGGGCGGCGAGCTCGGGGTGACTGGCGGCCGCGGCGATGTCCCCGCGCAGCAGGTCCACGTTGAGGGTCAGGGAGTGCAGCGGGGCGCGCAGGTCATGGGCCGCCTGGCGGAAGCTGCGGTGCAGGTGGCGCATCTGCGCCGCGAGGCGCAGGTCGGCCTGCAGCGCGTCGAGGGCGCGCCGCTCCTTGAACAGCACCAGGCAGCCGCCGTCGTCCGTGGGCAGGATGCGCAGGTAGAGCGTGCGCTCGCCCCACTCGCGTGGAAGGGCCACGTTGAGGCTGGCGGCGCGCTCGTGCTGCAGGCGCGCGCGATCCACGTCGCGGGCGATGCAATCGTGCACGAAGCGCCAGCCGCGCTCGAAGCCCTCGGCACCTCCGAGCAGCGTCTCCGCCGCCTCGTTGTGCAGCAGTGTGCGGCCGTCCGCGTCGGCCAGCACCACGCCGCCGTCGATGGCGCGCGAGAGCTGTCCTGGATCCCACTGCCCGTCCATGGGCCGTCCTCCTGATTTTGGATCAGCGCCCAGCGCGCCGCATGAACCACCAAAGTGTCGCACAGCCCCGCAGCTTTTGCGCCGCGGCTCGCGGATGCGCGCGAGCGAAATCCGAACATGAGGCGTGCTGGCGGACAAGGTGCGTGGCGCTCATGACTGCATTCCGGCGCGCGTGCTGCGCGCGGTTTGCACGGCCCCCTTTCTACAGTCGTTTGCCCGCGTGGGGCCGCGCACCCCGCGAAGGCAGGGCGGCTGCGGCGCAGGGCGCTACGGGCTGCGCGCCCTGCGGCACGGCAAGCGCTTTGCGAGTCCTCCTGCGGCGGCCGACCGGCCGCCAGATCCTCGTGGAGGTGTCATCATGCTTTCCTGGTCACTCACCTTCCTTGTCGTGGCGCTGGTGGCCGGCCTGTTCGGCTTCTGGGGCGTTGCAGGAATGGCGGCCTCGATCGCGAAGGTCCTGTTCTTCCTGTTCCTGATCCTGTTCGTCGTCTCGCTGGTCGCCGGCCGTCGCCGTCCGATCACCTGAGGCGCCCTCACTCGCCCGAGACGTGCACCACGATGCCGCGCTCGCAGCCCGCAAGGCGGTGCTCGAGCAGGTAGAGGCCTTGCCACGTGCCCAAGGCAAGGCGCCCGTCCACCACGGGGATGGACTCGCTGGTGCGCGTGAGCACCATGCGGAGGTGGGCGGGCATGTCGTCGGGTCCCTCGACCACGTGCTCGTGGCTGGGGTCGCCGTCGGGCGCGAGGCGCGCCAGCCACGCGAGCAGGTCGCGGTGCGCGTCGGGCGATGCGTTCTCCATGATGAGCAGGCTGGCCGACGTGTGCCTGCAGAAGACGACACACAGCCCGGCGCGCACGCCGCTGGAGGCCACCACGTCGGCCACCGCGCGTGTCACGTCGAAGAGGCCGCGCCCGCTGGTGGCCACAGCCAGGCTCCGCTGCGCCTGCTTCACGGCGAGCAGCCGATCCACGTCAGCCCGAGGGTGATCATCTCGGCCTTGTATCAGAAGGCCGGAACACCGCACGACCCTCGCGCGTCGTTCACGCCGCCTTCACGCGCGGAGCCGATGCTCAGACGGTCGCGCTCGGCGTGCATCGCGTCCGCCGGCGCCCTTGCGACCCACCTCCGCTCGACGAGCTTCTGTAGAAGGACTGTGGATCAAGACATTGCAACCGCCCGTGTGACGTCGCATCCTGAGCGGTGTCCTGCGACCTGGGAGGGTGCAGACGGATGAAGATGGCGCGTCGCTCGGCCTGCGAGCAGGCCGCCGTGGTCCCGTTCCGGGTCCGCCGCGGGCTGGTCGAGGTGGCCCTCATCACCACCGCGGACAAGAAGCGCTGGATCCTGCCCAAGGGCTGGATCGACGACGGCGAGGCGCCCGAGGAGTCCGCGCTGCGCGAGGCGCACGAGGAGGCCGGGCTGCTCGGGCGGGTCGTGGGCGCCGCCCTCGGCTACTACGAGTACGCCAAGGCCGACGGCCGCCGGGCCGTGGCCGTGTTCCTGATGCGGGTCACGTCCGTGCGGGACAGCTGGCCCGAAGACCATCGCCGCCGCCGCTGGGTGCCCATCGAGGAGGCCGAGGAGCACGTCGACGGCGCGGACCTGCGGCGCGTCGTCCAACGCGCACGGCGCCGCCTGCGCCGGGCGTGAAGGTGCGGGGCGGGCCGCGCGCATTGCGCGGCCAGGGGCTTCCGGCCCAGAATGCCGGGCCGCACCAGGTGCCACGCATCCGGGAGTCATCCCCGTGACCGCCCGCGGGCCGGGCCACGAGACCGTCTACCTGCTCGAGCCGGCCGCGGACGCCGAGGCGCTCCTCGGCGGTCTGGCGGCGCTGCTCCCGGGCCGGCTGGCCGACGCGCCGCCCGAGCGCCTCGTGGTCCTCGACACGGCCGACGGCCGCCTGGCCGAGCACGACGCGCTGCTGCTCTGCTCGGGTGGCGGCCGCGCCGGCCTGCGTCTGCTGCGCCCCGGGCAGCCCGACGAGCACGCGGGC
>DASUFI010000220.1:0-24131 GCA_036274635.1 Planctomycetota bacterium | reverse complement strand
CGGGGCGCTGAGCCCGCCTTGGAACGCTCGTCGATCATGGGCACCCAACTTTCAGCCCTCTACACTAAACCCTGGGTCGAAGGCTGTCTCAGGCACGTTGGCATAGAGGGGAGATGGCAAACCGGTGGGGGGTGCTCGCGTGCGCATGCTGCCCCTGTCGACCGAGGGCGAGCCCCTGGCGTGGGGAGCCTTCGACATGGATGCGGAGACCTTTGAGTTCGGTACCACGACAGACGCGGCCGGGCGTTTCGACTTTCGCGACGTGGCGCCGGGCCGCTATCGGGCCAAGCTCGCGGCCGGGCGTACAGGCATCGACATGCCGGAGCAGCCGCCCTTCGAGGTATTGGCGGGCGTACCCACTGAACTGCGGCTCAGTGTGCAGCGCACGGGGACGATCCAGGGGCGCGTGGAGTTCGGCAATGGAGTGCCCGTGGCCGAACGGTCCTTGCTGCTGGCCGAGCACGACGGCGACCGTACGTCAGCTGTCATCGTGAGCGGAAGGTACGAGCTCAACGGCCTGTTGCCCGGTGTCTGGCGGCTCTCTGTCTCGGACGGCGAGAAGGCGCTCGCGGATCGCACCGTCACGCTCGAGCCGGGAGAGGAGCTGGAGGTCGACCTCGTCGCCCAGCCATAAGGTCGCCTCGAACGCCTCGCTAAGCCCCGCTCTCCGCGCTCTTCGACCGCCGCGCCGCCCAGAGTGACGGCTTGCCGTCAGCCTCCAGCACCAGCACCTCCACCGTCCAGTCGTGGCAGGTGTGCGCAGTCTGCCAGCCCTCGATGGGCAGGGCGCGTCTCAGGTCGATGGCCCGCTTGCAGGCCGGGCACACCTCGCGGACGGTCCGCACGCGGTGCGGTTCACCTTTCCCAGACCACGGCACGGCGCGATCCTCCCGATGGGTTGTGGCACGGCGCGGCCATTATCATGCTGTCCGTCCGGGAGCGCCAGCTCCGCTGACTCGAACGTCATCTGAGCCCCCGTCCATGCGAGGCAATCGGCCGTTCCGCTTCCATGCCGGCCGATGGGCCGACAACGCCGGGGACCGCGGGGCGCACAAGGGTCGTGACCGACGGGAGACCCGCTGGGAATGGGGGTGAAGGGGGAGAACAGCCTCAGCCCCGTGATGAGCCGCGGCCCGCGAATCCGACCGCTGACGGAATACACGCGCGCCTCGGTCGGACGGCGTCGCCCTCGATGGCGACAGGCGTCGACGCTGGCAGCGGCGAGCCGCTTGGCCATGTCTTGCTTCAGCTGTCCTACCCGCAGCGCGATGGCGACGATCCGACGACTCAAACGACGAAGACGGATGGAGGCGGCCGCTTCGACTTCGATGAAGTGTCTGCGGGCACGTGGCGGCTCGAGGCACAGACTGAGATGTACTGCAGGCAGATCCGGGACGACGTCGTTCTTGCGGAGGGTGCGGACGCCGTCGACGTGCGGTTCGACCTCGCGCCCGCTGGCATGGTTCTCGTCAAGCTTGACGGTCTCCCGGAATGGGGGGAGGCGCTGCGCGTGGTGCTTGAGCCGCTCGGAGGTGTGGACACGCAGTCCCGCGACGCAGAGGCTGGCCAGAGCCTGGAGTTGCCCTCAGTGCCGCCCGGCTCTTGTAGGTTGAGCGTCCAGCAGCGAGACAAGGCTGGAAAGGCGGAGGTCTACAGCCAGGAGATCACAGTCGTCGCAGGTCAGACGCTCGACGTCCACGTCCCCTGAGTGGCTGAGGCCGGGCGTCCGCACACACGCTCGGTGCCTGGGTTCGCATTGCGCCGACTTCGTCACCCGTCCTTCGCCGCCAGGCGCTGTCCCACGTCCGCCATTCAGCACCGGCACCTGTCCGTCACGACATCTTGAACTCTTGCGTCGGCGCCTTGTCCGCGCCGGCCGGCACGTCGAAGCCGGCCTGCAGCGAGTCCTGGCCATCGAGTGCCACGCGCACCGAGTAGTGCCCGGGCCGGAAGACCAGGATCACGATGCCGCGGCTCTCGCCGCGATCAGGAAAGGGCGTGGCGTCGCGGGCCTCGTGCGCGACCTCGGCGCCACTCGCGTCCGTGACCCACAGCTCGATGCGTCGGTTCTCGGCGTAGGGCATCACGAAGTCCAACCTCTGTTTCACGCCTTTCTCGACGGTAACGTCCACGCGCGTCTCGCCGCCGGCAAGTGTGATCGGCTGGCGCACGGGCAGCGCATAGCTGCCCGTGACGACGAGGAGCCACTCGCCCGGAGACGTGGGGCCTGAGCGGCGCTCGAGCAGGCCGTCCTCCATGCCCGCGAACGAGGCGGTGCCGGAGACGCCGTCCGACCCGAGAAGGTGACACTCAACCTGCTTCGCGTCGAGACCCGGTGAGAGTTGCAGGCGCACGACGAGCACCGCCGGGTCTTGCAAGGCCAGCGGGCCGAGGTTGCGGTTCTCGCCAGGCTGCACGTCGTTCACGGCGACCAGCAGAGTGGGCAACCCCTCGGCTTTGGCCGAGAGCCGGTAGCTGCCCATCGGCACCTTCTCGATCGTGAACTCGCCCGTCGCCCCCTCGACCTTGCCGGCGAAGCCGAAGGGCGAGTCGAGCCGCATGAGCGAGACCTGCACGTTCTGCGCTACGGCACCGTGCGAGTCGGCCACGCGGCCGGTCAATGTCGCGAGTTGCCGCGCGCCCGCGGGGATCACGACGCGCAGCTCATCGGGGCCGGGCCGCACCTTGGCCATCGTCACCAGCGGCGGCCAGGCCCAGTCTGAGGCGAAGACCGCGAGGCTGTTGTCCACGTCTTGGCAGTTGGCTACCGCGAAGCGGCCGTCAGCCGCGACGTCACCCTGCTTGCTCCAACCATCGGACGACATCTCGTGCTCGACTTGGACGTGCAGGCCCTGGACAGACACGCCCGACTCATCGACCACCGTCCCGGCGATTTGCAGACCGGCGCTGAGCACCGGCTCCCAGGCATAGCTCTTGCCCGGCTCGATCCAGAAGGTGCGCTTGTTCTCGCCCACGCCCTTCTTGCTTGCCACGAGCAGCTGCTTCGACAGCGGCAGGTCGCGCAGGATGAAGTGCCCCTGTGCGTCGCTCGACGTCTCGACCCATTCGTGATTGCCGTACGAGCCGGCGTGGATGCTCGCCTCCGCGATCGGCGCGCCATGGTCGTCGCGCACGATGCCCTCGACCCAGGCGGACGCCGGCAGCTCGATCCGCAGGTCCTTGCTCTCGCCCGCCGCGACCCTCTCCCATCCCGTCCACGGCGACCAGCCCTCGGCCGAAACCGCCACAGGGATCGTGCCGGCCGGCAAGTCAGCGGCAAGGAAGGTGCCGTCGGCTTCAGTCTGCAGGTGCACCGGTGGCGGGCCGTTGCCCGCGGCGTGCAGGTCCGAGCCTGGCCAGCCAGACTCCGGTCCGACCTCGACGGACGCGCCGACGACGGGCGTGCCGCCGGTCTGCACGACAAGGCCCCGCAGCGTGGCGCCAGCGCTTCCGAGCTGCAGGCGCACGTCCAGCACGGGCGCGTCCTCGGCGATGGTGGCAAGGAAGGACGGCACGTGCCCCGCCAGCCGTGCGCCGATGTAGCGGAAGGGCGAGACGTCGCGCAGCTCGAACCGGCCATCCGCTCCGGCCTGTGCGACGATCGTGCCCTCGGTGTGATTGAAGAAGTCCGAGAGCCAGACATCGGCGCCTGGAGCAGGCCGGTCGTCCTGATCCACGACGAGGCCGCGCACGAGCGTTCCGGCCGCCAGCGCGAGCGACACCTCCGTCGTCTCGCCGTCCTTCACGACGCCTGCGACGGACTCCCCGCGGTCACTGTAGACGACCACATCGCCGAGCGGCGCCGGCTCGATCGTCGACGTGCCGGTGGCATCCGTGACGGCCGTCACGACATGCCGCAGCGGGTGCGGCTGGTCGAAGGCGACGCACGCGAGGTGCACGCCGGCGGCGGGTGACGCATCGGACCACGTCACGTGCACAACGAGACGCGCGGCCCGGGATGTGGGCGCCGGCGCGGACTCCTCGTCGATCGGCGGCACGTCGACGGAGACCGGCGTCTGATCGTCGGCAACGCCAAACGTGGGCAGCACCGGCGCCTCGTGATCCGCGCTCATAGGCGATGCGGGTCCCGAGTGCTCCGCCCGCTCCCCGCGCGCGAGCCAGACGAACAGGACGGCGACGAGCAGCAGCGCCGAGCCGACGGCTGGTCCCTGCCGACGTCCGTTCATGCCAGGCCCCCGAACTGCGCGCGATTGTCCTGCGAAGCCCGCCGAGGTGCAACCCACTCTCACGACGGACAAGCCTCCACGACGCGGGCGAGGGCGCGCCCAGGCACCCGCCCCGGCCGGTGTCTGCGGTCTGCCGGCAGCGGGGACGGCGACGGCCCGTGACGAGCTGGCTGCCTTGTCAGGGTCGGCCGTTGTCCGGGATTCTGTAGGCAGCACATGCATTCCGACCGCGACGCCCTCCGATCTGATGAGCTGCTGGGGCAGCTCGGCTGGGTCCGCGCCCTCGCGCGGAGCCTCGTCCGTGATCCGGAGGTCACCGACGACGTTCTGCAGCAGGTGTGCCTCCTTGCTCTGCAAGGCCTGCCACAAGAGGCAGAGACCGGACCACGCCTGCGCGCTTGGCTGTCCACCGCGACGCAACGACTGGCGTCGCACGCCGGGCGCGCGGAGCGTCGTCGCCAGCGGCACGAGAAGGCTGCGGCCCGGCCCGAAGCCCTGCCGTCCACGATCGACGTCGCAGCGCACCGCGAGGCGCTTCGGGGACTCGTCGAGGCGGTGACCTCGCTCGAGGAGCCCTTCTACTCAGCGATCGTCGCGCGCTACTTCGAGGGCCGCTCGGTCGCCGAGATCGCGGCGCTCAGGGGCATCTCGACAGGCGCGGTCCATCAGCAGCTTTCGCGGGCGCGGCGCACACTGCGCTCGCGCCTTGAGGCGTACTTCGCCGACCGCCGCCTCGGCTGGCTGTTGGCTGCGCTTCCCCGCGCTCCGGTTTCGGCGGCGAGCAGCGCTTCGGCAAGAGCGGTCTTGGCGAGTCTCGGAGGACTGGTCGTGGCAAAGAGCGTCTTCCTTGCTGCGACAGCCATCGGCATCGGCCTCGTCGTCGCCGGAGCCGTCCTGTTCGTTCGGCCCAGCGAGCGGCCTGCGGAGCCCGAGCCGGTGGTGCAGATCGAGTCGCAGACTGCCTCCGAACCGGCTTCCGCAGTGCTGCCCGATCCGGCGGCGCGGATGGTCGAGAGTGCGGTTCCCGCACGGGCGCCGGTCGGCGTACGAGCTTCCGCGATGCCGTCGGAGCCTGCCGAGGCGCCGACCGCCTATCTGCGCATCCTCGTCGTGGACCCCGCCGGGCACCCGGTCGAGGGCGCCGAGGTCATTTCCGACCGAGGCCAGCCGCGACGTCGGTTGACGAATGGTGAAGGTCTCGCGCAGATCGGCGCGCCACCCGGCGAAGCCGTGCGCCTCGCCGCTCGCCACGACGCTTTTCGGCTCGCGACGGGAAACCTCACGCTCGGGGACGAAGCCGGCAGTGTGACGGACGTGCGGTTGCAGCTCGGCGACGGCTTGCCAGTCTGTCTGGAAGTCATGTCCCGCGATGGTCGTCCTATCGAGGGCGCCTGTGTGCGCCTCCGCGAAGGCTCGGACGGCTCCGACACGAAGGACAATCTCGTGGGGACTGCGGCGGACCTCCAGCGTTGCGACGACTCCGATCGACTCGAAGGCCAGGTCCAGGAGACGCGGGCGACGGACTCGCAGGGGCGCTGCTGCGTGAACGGCGTGCGCAGCGGCGCCGTCATCATTCACGTCGACGCGGACGGCTACGTGCCGCTGTGAGGCACGCGGTTCGACGTCGATGCCGACGGCGGCGATCTCGGGGTCGTGACCTTGCAGCCGGCGGCGAAACTGGGTGGCTTCGTGGTGGACGCAGCAGGCCCCGTCGCCGATGCGCTCATCGAAGTCCACCAGCTCAGCTACTGGCGCACGACCACCGCCTCGGATGGCAGCTTCGCCGTGGACTGGTTGCCGACCGTGCCGACGCGCGTGTCCTTGCACGTGTCGCATCCCCAGCGCGGCCACTTCTTCGATGATCGATTGACGCTGACCGCGGAGCCAGCTCGTGTCGTTCTGGTTCCGGACATCGACGTGCAGTTCCAGCTACGCGACGCGGAGACGCATGTGCCGATCGAAGGCGAGGGTGAACTCACGCGACAAACGCCCGATCAGGGCGTTATCGCGGTGTACAGCCAGATGCGCGAGAAGGTGGCCGTCGTCGCGGGACGACTCGATGTGCACGGGCTGGCCTACTATGTCGAAGAGCTGAAGCTCAGGGTTGCCGACTACGATCCGCTGATCGTGCCGATGTCGAGCATCACGGCGGACGCCGATCACGTCCTGGAGCTCGACCTCGTGCGGCCCGTGACGATGCTCGTGCGAGTGCGAGCCGCGGGCTCGGGGGAGCCCATCACCGATGCGCGATTGATGGTCGGGCAGCTCAAGCGGGACTCGAAGGGCAGGGAGCTGCCCTGTTTCTTCTCGCTGGAACAGGCGCGCTTCGATGCCCAGGCGGGAGGCTACCTGGTCTCGGAGTCCGATCTGCACGTGGCAAGCGGCGACGACATCACCGTCTCCGCCAGCGCGCAGGGCTACGAAGAGAGCAAGCCGGTGCCCATCGCCGTTGCCGGCCGGCGGACGAGCGCAGCGACGATCGACGTATACCTCGAGCGCGAGGGATCGAATCCCTGAGGCGCGGAGTGGGCGCAGAGCAACGACCTCCAGTCGCATGGGCTCTGGCCACGCTCCCCGCGGGGCGGACGTCAGCCCCTGCGTCGCACGCGGGGCTGCACGTCACCGGCCTCGAGCACCAGCCGAGCGATCTGCTTTGCCGCCGCCGCCGGCGACAGGCCGCGCGCGTGGATGTTCGAGACCATGCGCCGCTGCGCATCGGTCGTGCGCGCGGAGGGACGTGCGGTGACGTAGGCGCTCAGCGACCGCGGCGTGCGCAGGCCCGGCCGATCGCCGACCAGAGCGACGACCACGCGGGCGCCGGCGAGTCGTGCGATCTGGTCGGCGAGCTTGAGGCGCCCGTGCTCCACGAGGACCGGCCGCGCGACCGCCTGGCCGTGCGCGCCGAGCAACCGCCGCAGGTGGTCCAGGACGGGCCCGGCCTGCTCGGCCAGGGCGCCTGCCGAGAGGCCCGACAGCACCACCGGCAGGACGGTCGCCGCTCCGGGCCGCAGCGCCGGCGTCTTGCGCAGCCTGGCGGCCTCCCCGCGCGCCAGCCGGCGCCCGGCGCCGGGGTCGCGCAGGAACTCCTCCTCGTCGCGTGCCGCCGAGCGCACGCGGACCGCGCCGAGGCGACGCGCGAGATCCGCAGGCAGCCGCTCGCGGACCGCGTCGCGCGCCGCCGCGAGGTCCGTGGCAAAGGCCAGCGCCGCGCGGAGCGGCGGGCGCGTGCCTGCACGGCCGACGCCGAGGCGCGCCAGGCCGCCGCGGGCCGGGGCGCGTGCGGCGGCGCGCGGCCGCCCGAGGGCCTGGCCCGCGCGACCCGTCAGCCGGCCGTCCCGCATGAGCCCGCGCCGCTCCAGCCAGCGCTCGAACTCCGGCGCCGGCCGGCGCCCCAGCGTCTCGCGCAGCGCCGCCGCGTCGTGGAAGGACGTGGAGCGATAGCCCAGCAGCACGTCGTCGCCCATGGGCACGCCCATGAAGTAGTTGGCGCCGGCGGCGGCCAGCAGCAGGGCCTGGTTCTCGAGGTCGTCGTGGTCGCCGTGCATGTGGTTGGTGGCGCAGGCGTCCACGCCCATCGGCAGGCCCAGCAGCTTGCCCATGAAGTGGTCCTCCAGTCCGGCACGCTGCACTTCCGAGGCGTCGTAGAGGTATTCCGGACCGATGAAGCCGACGACGCTGTTGACGAGGAAGGGCGCGTAGCGGCGCGCGAGGCCGTAGCAGCGCGCCTCGAGGGTGACCTGGTCGATGCCCGCGTGGCAGCCGGAGGAAAGCTCGCTGCCCTGGCCGGTCTCGAAGTACAGCACGTGCGGACCGCGGACGTTGCAACGCTCGCGGGCCAGCGCCGCGGCCTCGTCCAGCAGGGCGACGTCGATGCCGAAGGCGCGGCAGGCCGACTGCGTGCCGGCCAGGCTCTGGAACATCAGGCCCATGGGGACTGGGCGCGTGCCGGCTGCGAGCACGCGCATCTGCGTGGTCACGTGCGCCAGCACACAGGTCTGGGTGGGCACGCGGTGCGCGCGAACCAGCTCGTCCAGCGCCACCAGCAGCCGGCGCACCGTCGGCCCGTCGTCGCGCGCGGGGTTGACGCCGATGAGCGCGTCGCCGCAGCCGAAGGACAGGCCCTCGGCGGCCTGTGCCAGGATCTCGTCCACGTCGTCGGTGGGGTGGTTGGGCTGCAGTCGCACCCCCAGCCGGCCCGGCAGCCCGAGCGTCGTGTTGGCGCGCGTGACCACCGGGATGCGCGCCGCGCCCGCGACGAGGTCGAGGTTGCCGCACAGCTTGGCCACGGCGGCGACCATCTCGGGCGTGAGGCCCGCGCCCAAGCGCGCCGCGGTCAGCTCCGACGGGTCGGCCGCGAGCACGAAGTCGCGCAGCTCGCCCACGGTCAGGCCGCGGTGGCGGCGGTAGACGGCTTCGTCCAGGCCCTCCTCGACCACGCGGGACACCTCGTCGCGCTCGGAGGGCAGGGCGGGGCGCGCGCGCAGCTCGGCCAGCGTCACGTCGGCCAGCAGGCGTCGCGCGGCGACACGCTCCTGCGCCGAGCGCGCGGCGAGCCTGGCCAGGCGGTCGCCCGCACGCTCGCGATTGGCCTTGGCCATCAGGTCGTTCAGGTCGCGGAAGCGCCAGGTGCGGCCGGCGACGCGCTGCGAGAGACGCATGGGCCCATGGTCGCGCAGGACGGCGCGTCCGGACAAGGGACCGGCACGGCCCTGGGGTGCCGGCGACACAGCGCATCGAGGCGCCTTGCCGCTACACTCTCCGGCCGGGTCGGCCGCTCGAACGCAGGTCCTGGCATCCTGCGGGACGAGCTCGGATTCCCGATGGGAGCTCGTGCATGGCGACGACCGGACCTTGGGCGCTGGCCGCAGTGCTGGCGATGACCTGTGTGCTGATGCCGGCGAGGGCGGGCCAGGTGAGCGGGATCGTCCAGTCGGGCGGCACCAGCGTCACCGTGCCGCTCGCCGATGTCGACCTCACGCTGCTCGAGGCGACGACCGGCCAGCCGATCGTGCTGAGCCAGGCGACGTCCGGCGCTTCCGGCGAGTTCGTGCTGTCCTCGCCGCGGGACACCTCGTCGAGCATCTTCTTCATCACCGCCGACGTCGCGAGCGGCGTCCGGCTCGTGACGATCCTGGGCCCGAGGCTCCGGCCCGACGTCACGGTCAACGAGCTGACGACCGTGGCGGCCTCCTACTCCATGGCGCAGTTCTACCGGACCGGCGTCATCTCCGGGAATGCGTTCGGACTGAGGATCGCCGCAGGCATGTGCGACAACATCGTCTCCTCGGCAACCGGGGAGTCGTCGCCGGTGCTGCTGGGCTCGCCCAACGCCGATCAGACGAACTCCCTGCGATCCACGCGATCCCTCGCGAACCTGCTGGCTGGATGCCTGCAGGATCCTCTGGTGCTGGCCGGCTTGCTCGATCTGACCACCCCTCCGGGCGGCGCGGCCCCGCAGCACACCGCGCAGGCCCTGGCCAACCTGGCGCGCGATCCGGGATTGAACGTGACGCCGATCTACCTTCTCACGCAGCTTTCGGATCTCTATCAGCCGGCGCTGTTCGAGATGCCGGATGCGTGGACGGTGACGGTGAAGGTGAACGATTCGGGCGACGACGCGATCCTCTTCGGCGGTCCCGCCAACATCGTCTTCGATGACCATGGCTATGCGTGGGTCGCCAACAACGTGGTCCAGGGCACGACCCAGTCCGCCCATTCGATCATGGTGCTCAAACCGAACGGCCAGCCGGCCGACGGGACGAACGGTTCGCCCGTGTCGCCGATCACCGGCGGTGGGCTCCTGGGCGTCGGCCTCGGCATCGACATCGATAAGCAGGGCGCCGTGTGGGTCGGCAACTTCGGCTGGGGCGGCGACAACCCGACGGCGACGGGGAATGGCAGCGTGTCGCAGTTCAGGCCGAGCGGCGCTCCCGTCTCGGGTCGCCAGGCCTACCAGGGCGGGCCCGTGCGCGTGCAGGGCACGATCGCCGACGCCGACGGCAACATCTGGCTGGCCAGCTATGGCAACGACAGCGTCTTCGTCTTCCTCGGTGGCGATCCGGATGCGGCGGTGAGCGTGCAGCAATACCCGGGCAGCCAGACCTTCGACATCGCCATCGCACCCGACGGCACGGCCTGGGCCACGAACGGCGGTGGCCTGGCCGGCGGCCATCCGAGCAGCGTGGCCAGGTTCGCGCTGGTCGGCGGCGTGCTCCAGCAGCTCTCGCTGGACTTCGTCGGCAAGGCGCTCAAGACGGTCGCGGTCGATTCGCTGGGAAACGCCTGGGTCGCGTCCCAGGGCGACGACACGATCTATGTCTACCGGCCCGATGGTCAGCTCATCGGCGGCTTCGGCGGCGGCGGAATCGACGGACCGTGGGGCGTGACGGTCGACGGCGACGACAACATCTGGGTCTCGAACTTCGGGCCCCTGGAGCTCGGCAGCAACTTCACGACCGGCCGGCTGACGAAGCTGTGCGGCGCCAACCCTGCGATGCGCCCGCCGGGCACCAGGATGGGCGACCCCCTCTCGCCGCCGACGGGATACACCGTGCACTCGGCCGGCAGGCAGGTCCTGCTGCACGACGGGGAGCCGCTCTATGGTCCAGCGGGGCCTCCGAGCTTCGCACCGATGATGCGTCAGACGAACGTCGACATCGACCAGGCCGGCAATCTCTGGGCAGTCAACAACTGGAAGCCCGACTTCGACGTCGACATCCTCCTCAACCCGGGCGGCGACGGCATCGTGATCTTCGTGGGCCTCGCGACGCCTCCGGCCCGGCGGCGCTGAGGTTTGCCTGCGTCGATGAGGGCTGATGTTTGTCATGGCCGCTGCCGTCGTCCGTTGGCGCATGGAGGCGGAAGACGAGTCTCCGGTCGGCCGATATGGTGAGGGTCGTGCACATGCAGACGGCATCCGTGCGGAGGAGGCTTGCGGCCCTGCTGGGCGCAGGCACCGCGGCCCGTGTCCGCTGCGCTGAGTTGTCGGCCGCGCTGGTCCTGGCGTCATGCGCCTCGCCGCCCGAAGCCATGCCCGTCGTGCCCGTTGCGCCTGTCCCGCCCGTCGCACCCGTCGCCCAACCCGACGAAGCCGACGTCCTCACGCCCGCGCGGATCCTGCGCGACACGGCAGACACCTACGCGCACTGCCACACGTACCGCGATAGCGGGCGATCGATGACCAAGCCCGGATCGGCTGCACCTGGCCCGATCCTGTTCGCGCCCTTCCAGACGGCCTTCGAGCGGCCGGATCGATTCCGCTTCGGCGCGGAGGTCTCGGCGCCGCTGGTGAGGATCGGCTGGATCGTCTGGCTGCACAGCCCCGCGATCCGTAGCTGGTCGACCCATGACGGCTACGAGAAGCCCGAATCGCTCGACGCCGCTCTCGCGGCGCTGGCCGGTGTTTCGGGCCTTTCCTCGGTGACCGTGCCCAAGCTGCTCCTCGTCGACGCCGGCCATGACTCATCCCTCACCGGGATGACGGACGTCGAGCGGCTCGACGATGTCGAGCTCGGCAGCTCGCGCTGCTTCTGCCTGCGCGGGCGCGAACCGATGTGCACGACGACGGTCTGGATCGACCAGGCGACACACCTCTTGCTGCGCGTGGTCAAGGCCATCGACGTCGACGGCCGGCAGTCCGAGGTCACCATCACCTACGACCCGGTGATCGACGAGGCCATCCCCGCCGACCTGCTCGCCTTTGGCTCGCCGGAGGGGTAGCCCGGCCGCGCCCGCGCGCCCGATTGCCCCGCCGCGCCCGCGCCGGCATGCTGGCGTGCATGAAGATCGCGCTCGCCTCCGATCACGCCGGGTACGACTACAAGTGCGCCATCGCCGCATGGCTCGCCGACCACGGGCACGAGACGAAGGACTTCGGCACCTCCAGCACGGCGCCGGTGGACTACCCCGACTTCATCCGCCCGGCCGCGCAGGCCGTCGCCCGCGGTGAATGCGAGCGCGGCATCGTCCTCGGCGGCTCCGGCAACGGCGAGGCCATGACCGCCAACAAGGTCCGTGGCGTGCGCTGCGCCCTGTGCTGGAGCGAGGACACGGCGCGCCTCTCCCGCCAGCACAACGATGCGAACGTGCTCTCCCTCGGCCAACGCATGCTGTCCCTCGAGCTCGCGCTGCGCATCGTGGAGATCTTCCTGTCGACCGACTTCGAGGGCGGCCGGCACGTGGCGCGCGTGCGGAAGATCGAAGGCGCGTAGCCTGGCGCCGCGCCCTACGTCCCGCCCGTGCGCCACTTGAGCGCGGCCACCTGGCCCTGCCGGGCGAGGTCGGCGGCCTCGCCCAGCACCCGCGCGGCCTCCTGCGGGGCGTGGAAGCCCATGGAGTTCTCGGCGGCGATGAAGTCGAGCCGCCACTGCGCCTGGCGCTGGAACTCGAGGGCCGGGGCGATCTGCGCGTCGGTCGCGCCGTCGGCGCGGGCCGCGAGGATCGCGTCGATCAGGTCGGTGACGGCGTGCCCGCCGTTCTCGAGCAGCTCGTGGTTGCGGGTCTGGATGGCGTCCACGCGCGCTGCCATCTCCTCCTCGGAGAAGGCGTGGCAGGTCTGGCAGGCGCGCGCGATGTTCAGCAGCGGGCTGCGCACCCAGTGGTCGGACACCTTGGTGGCCCCGTCGCGCGCGTAGGGCATGTGGCAGTCGGCGCAGGCGACGCCGCTGCGGGCGTGGATGCCCTGGCTCCACAGCTCGAACTCCGGGTGCTGCGCCTTGAGGATGGGCGCACCGGTCTCGGCGTGCTTGTAGTCGTAGAAGCGCTCGCCGTCCGGCAGCTGCGTGCCGTCCCAGGTGGCCTCGATCGCGTCCGCGGTGAGGCCGTTCTTCCACGGGAAGGTCAGCTTGAACTTGCTGGAGCAGTAATACTCCACGTGGCACTGCCCGCACACGAAGGAGCGCATCTCGGTGCGCGTGGAGTCGGTGTTCGGGTCGTAGGGCGCGGCGCGCGAGCCCGCGCGCCAGCGCTCGATGGACGGGAGGTGCGGCACGGGCGCGTCGCCGGCCGCGAGCGCCGCGATGCCCTGCAGGAAGCCCGGGCGCGTGACGCGGATGCGCATGGACTCGGGCTCGTGGCAGTCCACGCACGAGACGGGATGGCCGTGGCCCATGTCGTGAAGCTGCTTGTTCAGGTCCGCGTACGGCATCGTGTAGGTCTGCTCGAAGCCCTTGATCACGTCGCCATCGCCCAGCTTGCGGTACAGCGGCAGGATCGACGCGTGGCAGTGCAGGCACGAGCCCGTCTGCGGCTTGGTCAGCCGCTCGGTGGCCTCCTGGTCGGCCAGCATGTAGGCGTGGCCGCGCCGGTCGCGGTAGTCGATCGAGAAGGCGTAGCCCAGGAACATGCGCTTCAGCCACGGGTCCCGCTCGATCTTCTCGGCCGGCAGGGCCTCGCTGCCGCCGTGGCCGCCGAAGCGCGTCGAGGTGTGCTGCGCCGTGAGCAGGTAGGTGTCGTACTCCTTCGGCCAGTTGATGCCCCAGACCGCGGGGTCGGTGGTGTCCTCGTTCACCTCGACCAGCCGCACGTAGGGCTGGCGCCCCTCGGCCTTGCGCTCGGCGACGTTGAGCAGCAAGGCGGTGATGCCGGCCGTGACCGCGGCCACGACGACGATGAGCAGCACGTACGGCCAGACGCGGCCACTCTGGGACCTCATGGCTTCTCGGGCTCCGGCGGGGGGATCTCGCGCAAGGGGCCGCCGAGTCCGGCACGCGGCCCGTGCCCGACGTCGGCATGGCAGTGCACGCAGCTCACCGGCTCGGCCGCGATGCTGGTCTGCGCGTGCACCAGGTCCGTGTGGCAGCGCTCGCAGTTGTCCTGCAGGATCTGCGCGTTGCGTGGCGTGATGCGGATCGGCTCGGGGAAGTCCTGCAGCGTGAAGGCCTTGCTGTGGTTCCAGCCGTTCACGGACTTGGCCAGGTACTTGCCGAAGAAGTCGGCCGGCAGGTGGCAGTCGACGCAGGTGGCCACCGTGTGGTGCCCCGCCTTCTGCCAGGAGTCGTACTGGCTCTCCATGATGTGGCAGTTCGCGCAGGCCTTCGGGTCCGTGCTGAGGTAGGAGAGCCCCTCGGCGTAGTCCAGCGTCGAGAAGCCGATGCCGGCGCATACGCCGATCGAGACGGCGGCGAGCGTGGCGAGCCACGGCGTGGGCGACATCGGCTGGGCGTTCCGCAGACGTGCGAGCCGCCACGGTACTCGGCGCCCTGTCGGGATTCGAGCCGCAGGCCGCGCGCGGGCCGGCGGTCAGAACTTTGCGCCCAGGATGATGGGCCGGTAGCCGTGCGAGACGAGCACGCTGTCCTTGAACTCGAGCTGCAAGGCCCGCGCCGGGATGAGGATCCCATAGCGCTCCGGCAGGTAGATCCAGACGTCGCCCGCGTCGTCCATCTCCGCCGCGGAGCCGAGCAGCATCAGCACCTGGGCCTTGGTCATGCCGTCCTGGAGCCGCTCGGCCAGATCCTCGACCTTGGAGAACTCGTAGCGCTGGTTGCCGCGCGGGATGGGCTCGCCGGTGGCCGCGTCTTCCGTGACGCATCCGCCGACCACGGCCGCCGCGAGCAAGCAGGCGCGGACGCGGCCGCGGCGACGGCGTGCCGGCGGCGGCTCGCCGGCAGGCTTCAGGCTGTCGAGCGGGCGGCTGGCGCTGGCCATGCGTGGCGTCCTCGTGCGGGGCGGGCCGGGGCGATCGGGCGGACAGCGTAATCACCGCACGGGCGCGGAGACGAGGGGACGCTTCGCGGTGCGTACAGGAGTTCATCACTGAGTTGATCCTGTACGCCGACGGCCTGCACGGGGTTCGCCCTGCAGGGTCGGCGCGGGCGTGGTAGCGTCCTCGCCCGCAACCTGAACCCCAACCGGGAGCTCGCCGTGCCCACCGTCCTCCGCTCCGCTCTCTTCGCCGTCATCGCCGCCAGCGCCCTGCAGGCCCAGGCGGGCTGGGTCACCCCCTCCGACGCGCCCGGCGTGCACACGCAGATGGACGCGAGCGGGCGGCGGGCGAGCGCCGTCGTGGGCCACGAGGTGCAGGCGCAGCCCGGGCCGCTCGCGGAGCTGGCCGCCAACTGGCAGGGCCTCGGACCCTTCGGCGGCGACATCGCGGACGTGCAGGTCTCGCCGGTGGACGCGAGCCTCGTGCTGGCCGCGCTTGCGCCCGCCTCCGGGTCGGGCGGCACGCTGTTCCGCTCCACCGACGCCGGCGCCCACTGGAGCCCCGTCGCGTCGCTGGCCAACGAGTCCTGCTATGCCATCGCCTTCGCGCCCGACGGCACGGTTTGGGTCGCGACCATCGACAGCGTCTGGAAAAGCACGAACGGCGGCGCCAGCTTCACGGCGCTGAACCTGGGCATCGGCCTCAACGACCAGGTGCTCGCCTTGATCGTGGACCCGACCGACCCGCTGCGCCTGTGGTGCGGCGTGGCCGACGCGCTGGGCAGCCAGCCCAAGAACGTGCTGCTCTCCGTGAACGGCGGCACGAGCTGGGCCAACAAGACGCCGCCCCTGGCTGCGCCCATGAGCTGCACCGGCCTCGCCGTCGATCCGCTCGACAACCAGCGCGTCTACGCCTGCTTCGGCGGCGCCTTCGGCGGCGGGCAGGTGTGGGTCTCGCTGAACGGCGGCACCAGCTGGTCCAACAAGTCGGCGGGCCTGCCGAACAATCCCATGCAGGACATCGTGCACGACGGCACGCGCGTGCTGGTGTGCGGCGGCCAGGCCTTCGGCAGCCAGACGGTGGGCCTGTTCAGCAGCACCAACGACGGCACCAACTGGACGCCGCTGCACGACGGCACGTGGCCCTCGCTGCTGATCAACGACATCGCCATCGACCCGAACGACCCGAACGTGCTGCTGGTGGGCAGCGCGGGCAAGGGCGTGTTCCGCTCGGTGACCGGCGGCAGCGCGTGGGCCTTCGGCGTGGGCGGCAGCGGCTCGCTCTCCGTGAACTCCGTGGCCTTCGCGCCCGGCAGCTCGACCACCATCTTCACCGGCTCCAGCTCGAACGCGGTGTGGAAGAGCACCACGCCGGTGCCGGCCTTCAGCCCGTCCTCGACCGGCATCGGCGCGCTGGACGTGTTCTCGGTCAACAGCAACCCGCTGGACGAGCGCGAGATCGCCATCGCCTTCCAGGGCCAGAACGACGGCGGCGTCTACAGCACGCTGGACGGCGGGCAGAGCTGGTCGCTCGAGGCCCTGCCCTCCACGCGCTTCTCGCACGTGCGCTTCTCCTCGGCGGGCCAGCTCTACGCGATCTCGTCCGGGCCGTCGAGCATCGCGCCCGAGGGGCTGTACCGCCGCACGGGCACGACGTGGACGGGCATCGGCCCGGACCAGGGGACTCTGTACGAGTCGGACCTGTTCACGCTGCGGGTCAGCGCCAACGACCCGAACCTGATCTGGGCGGGCGGCGCGGACTTCGGCGTGGCGGGCTTCGAGCCCACGGTCTGGCGCACGACCAACGGCGGCGGGATGTGGACCAAGGTGTACGAGGGCACGGCCTTCGACGTGGTGCACGACCTGCACGTCGTGGACCCCGCCGAGACCACGCTGCTGGCGGCCTTCATCGAGGGCGGCGGGACCGGCGGCGTGCTGCGCTCGATCACCACGGGCGCGTCGTGGGTGCCTTCGAGCACGGGCCTCTCGGCCACGGCGCAGTGCAACTCGCTCTCGGCCTCGCCCACGGATCCGGGCGAGATCTACGTCTCCAACTCGGAGTCGGTCAGCCAGCCCGGCGTCTACCGCTCCACGAACGGCGGGCAGTCGTGGACGCCGACGGGCTTCACGGGCGCGGCCACCAACGTCGTGGCCGACCAGCACGTGGCGGGCACGCTGTACATCGCGCAGAACGGCGCGACGAAGGTCGCCGTGTCGATCGACGACGGTGCCAGCTTCGCGCCCTACGACACCGGCCTCGCGGCGGCGGGCTTCGTGCGCGACCTGCGGCCCTCGTCCGGCACGGCGGCGCAGATCCTGCTCGCGGCCAACACCGGCTCGTTCGTGACCGACGTGGGCTTCGCGCCCACGTGGCTGGACCTCGGCTTCGGGCTGGGGGGCAGCAGTGGCGTGCCGGTCCTCGACGGCGATGGCACGCTGGTGGCCACCACGGCTTTCGCGCTGAAGCTCAGCAACGCCAAGCCCTCGGCCGCGGCCAACCTGTTCGTCTCGCTGGCCAACACCCCGACGCCCTTCAAGGGCGGGACGCTGGTCACGGTGCCCGTGGCGCTCACGCTCGTGCTGGCCACCGGCCCGGCGGGCACGCTGCAGCTCAGCACGCCCTCGTGGCCGACGGGGGTGCCGTCCGGCACGCAGCTCTTCTTCCAGTGCGCCGTGCAGGACGCCGGCGCGGTGAAGGGCGCGGCCCTCAGCAACGCGCTGCAGGCCACCACGCCCTGACCCGCGCTCAGGGCTTCAGGTACGTCCCCGCATCCACGCCGATCCGCTCGCAAAGCTCGCGGAACGCGGCCTCGCGCTCGCTCCGCGCCTCGGTGTGGAAGCGCAGGAAGAAGGGGCGCTGCGCCCAGTGGAAGGGCTCCGCGGCCTGGCCGTGGAGGAACGTGAGCATCGCGGCGAAGTGGACCGCCACGTCGCCCGCGCGCTCGAGCGCTCCGTGGAAGAGCGCGTCGAGCACCGGTGGGGGGTGGAAGTCGGGCACCTCGTCCAGCGCCTGCGAGAGCCCGCCGAAGAGCTCCGCCGTCCGGAGCGCCGCGACGAGGTTCGCGACGCGCTGCTCCTGCGTGGCCAGGCCGGGCGCGTGCTGCATCACCGCGAGGCGGATCTCGTTGCTGCCGGTCGCCAGCGCGCGCTCGAGAGCCGCGAGCGCCGCAGGTGTGCCCAGCGCGGCGAGCGCCTCCACGTCGCGCCAGTCGGCGGCCCCGCGGTCGAGGACGACACGCTCGATGGCGCGGCGTCCCGCGGGAGTCGCCGCCTGCAGCGCGGCGAGGTCGTAGCCGATGCCGTCGTGCCACTTCTCGTAGTCGATGGCCATGCTCTGCCGGAAGCGGCGCACGGCCTCCTCGGCGTCGGCGTCCGCTGACGGCGGAGATCCTCCCGCGGGCCGGGCAGCGGCTCGGCCCTCCCGGATCGCATCCATGTCCGGCGGCGGCTCGGGCGGATGCGGCGGCTCGAGGATGAAGTGGAAGCGGCGCTCGTCGTGGAACTCGCCGGAGTGGAGCGAGGTGTTGCGGTCCAGGAACTCGAGGCCGCCACCGGAGGCGCGGGGCCGCGTCGTCACCGGCCGCGCGAGCTTCACGTAGACGCCGGCCGGCGGAGCCGGGAAACAGCTGGCCACCTCGACGATCTCGTTGCCTGCCGCGAGCTCCGCCTCGAGCAGCGCGCGGAGCGGCGCCGGCAGGATGGCGAGCCGGGCCGCGTACTTGTCCGGGATGCGGCTGCCGGCTTCCGTCATCGCGGCGGCGGGTCCGTCGGCAGCGGTTCCAGCCCGGTCCACTCGTGCATCCAGAAGCTGGCCACGCGCAGCACGTCGCCCCGCATCACCTGGCTGTCGGAGCGCACGCGCGAGAGCTCGAGGATCTCGCGCAGCTCCGGCGTGAAGTCGCCGCCGCACTTCTCGCGCAGCGTGCGCATGGCGGCCATCCACGCGCTGAAGCGCACCGAGACCTCGGCGGCGCCGAGGTCGCCGGGGTCGGCGGCCACGGGCGTCTCGTTCACGCGCCGGATCCGCGCCGCGATGTCACGTCCCACGACCGTGACGGGCGGCACGAGACACGCTGGATCCTCCGGCAGCTGCTCGACGAGGCGCAGCGCTTCGGCCGCCGTGTCCGCGTCCTTCGAGGTCATCAGGGCCTGCATCTCCTCCGCCAGGTTGCCGCGCCAGTAGATGTGCGTGAGGGCCTGGGCCTTGCGCTCCTCGGCGACGCCGTAGCGGGTCCACGGCAGCCACTCGGCGATCGGCGCGCCGGCCTCCATGGCGTCGAACTTCGCCTGCTCGACGTCGGCCTTCTGCGCGGCGATCTGCTCGTCCGTCGGACCCGGAGGCGGCGGCTCGATGGGCGCCACGCGGAAGCGGTAGCAGGGCTTGGTGTCCGGCCAGGGCGGATTCGGCGCAGGCGGCCGCGGCGCCCACTCGCTCCAGGCCACGAACTCGCGCCCGGGACGCGCGGGCAGGTCGATGATGAAGCCGAAGGACGGCTCGCCGTTCAGCTGGATGTCGAGGGAGCGCAGCCCGCGCATCGTGAAGACGTGCACCGAGCCGGGCACGACCCAGCGCCCGCAGTCGAGCCGCGCGTCCGCCGGCCGCAGCTCGCCGCGCTCGGACGCACGCTGCCTGTGGTTCACGACCGAGCCGAGCGACAGGGACGACTCGCCCTGGCCCTGCGCGGGCGACTGCGTCACGTCCACAGGCAGCTTGACCTCCACCTCCAGCATGAGCTCCTTGCCGTCGATCCTGGGCGGGATGTCCGCCAGCGACCACGCGATCGCCGCCGCGGTCGCGGCGATCGCGAGCTCGAGCCCCCACGCGACGCCCACGCCCTTGAGGAAGCCCGGCAGGCCCTCGCCCGTGAGCAGCCGCGACGTGACGAGCCCGAGGATCGTGCCCAACAGCCCGCCCAGCAGCGCGACGGCGCCCATCGCGTAGCCCGACTTGCCCTCGAAGCTCGAGATGCGGTACCAGCTGACGCAGCCCGCCATCACGAAGCCGCTGGCCAGCAGGCCCAGCGCTCCGCTGAGGAGCGCGATGACGATGGAGAGAGGCCAGCTCATGCTTCCGCCAGCGTGGGTGGGCGGCGGAGTGTAGCGAGTGGCCGCGCAACGCGTCTCCCGGCGGAACGGCGGCCGGGCCTGCGGTAGTCTTGGCCCCGTGACCGCTTCACCCCGCCTGGCCGCGCGCGTCGTGTGGGGTGCATGGATCCTGCTCTCGGCCGCGACGCTGTTCCTCGTGGCGAGCTGCGCCCGCAACGTGCCCTACTGGGACGACTGGAAGCTCGTCCCGGTGCTCCTGCGCCTGCAGCCGCCGAGCCTGGCGTGGATCTGGGACCAGTGCAACGAGCACCGGCTGCCGCTCTCCAAGGCGCTGATGCTCGCGCTGGCGCGGCTCTCGGGCGACGACCTGCGCGGGGCCATGGTCGGCTCGGCGGTGCTGCTGTGCGCCCTGCCCGCGGTGATGCTGCTCACGCTGCGCCGTCTGGCGGGCGGGCTGTCGTGGACGGATCTCGTGCTGCCGGTGGCGCTCCTGAACTGGGGGCACCAGTTCAACCTGCTGTTCCAGTTGCAGCTGCACTTCGTGCTCGCGATCGTGCTCTTCGTG
Source organism: Planctomycetota bacterium (assembly GCA_036274635.1). Classification (GTDB taxonomy): domain Bacteria; phylum Planctomycetota; class B15-G4; order B15-G4; family B15-G4; genus DASUFI01. The sequence continues at coordinate 3,689 of DASUFI010000220.1, read as the reverse complement.
GGCGTGCTCATGGTGCTGCTGCGCCTGGTCGAACCGGCGCCGCCGGCCGACGCGCCGGCCAACGGTCCCGGCACCTGGCCGCTCTTCGCTGTCGCGCTGCCCTTGCCCTGGGTTTCCGGGCTCGGCCTGTGCCTCACGCCAGTGCTCGTGATGTGGATGGTGTGGGCCGCGGAGCGCGCGCCGCGGCCCTCGCTGCGACGGGCGCTGCGCCTGTGCGCCGCGCTGTCGACCGTATGGGTGACGGTGCTGCTGTTCAACCTGCCGTCGAGCCCGGCCTCGGGGCCCGGCTTCGTGGGGCTCGGGGACACGCTGGCCACGGCGCAGAGATGCCTGAGCACGGCGCTCGGCCCGGTGGGACGGGAGCTGTGGCCGTGGTCAGGCCTCTACGTCACGCTCGTCGGGCTGGCCACCGTGGTGCTGCTCGTGCGCGTGATGCTGCGCGAGCCGGAGCGGAGGCTCGGCGCCTCGGTGCTGCTGGCAGGGCTGCTGTCCCTCGGGGGCCTCGCGCTCGTGATCGGGGCGTCGCGGGCGGGCCTCGGGTGGGAGGCCGGCTTCGCGCCGCGCTACGTCACCGTCATGGCCCCCGGGCTGTGCCTGGCCCACCTCGCGTGGCGCCTGCACGGCCGGGGCCTCGGCCGGCGGGGCGTGCCTGCGCTGCTGTGCGTCACGCTGGTCCTCGCCCTGCCCTTCAATGCGTGGCTCGGCCTGCGCGACGCGCAGCAGCACGCCGCCGAGCTCGGCGCCCTGGAGGCCGACGTGCGTGCCGGCATGCCCGACGTCGACGTGGCCCGCATCCACTGGCCCCGCGTGTGCCCGAGCGAGGTCGTGCTGGGTGAGGACCTCGAGATGTTGCGCCTGCGACGGCGCTGGCTGTTCCAGCCCGGCGGCTAGCGCGCCCGCCCGACCCGCTGCGGTCCCGTTTGCCTTGACCGGGGCCGTCTCGCGTATCGTGGCGGCGAGCGTTCCAGGGGCATGCCGCGCGTCGGCGGGTACGGGAGATCGGAGCGGCACGCCGTGAACCTCCAGCAGCACATGCGCCGTCTCCTCGGCAACCAGCTGCGCGGGCTTCCCAGGCTCCACGGACTGCTCAAGGAGGCCGAGCACCGCGTGGTGCTCTACCGACATGCGGCCGGCTCCCTGAGGGTCCGGACGATCAAGCCCAGGTCCTACAAGGTCATGATCGCCGTCACCGCGGATTGCAACGCGCGCTGCCAGGGCTGCCGATACGGACGAGACTTCATGGTCGGCCACCGCCTCGAGTGGCCGGTCGTGCGGGATCTGCTCGACGACGCTGCGGCCATGGGCTTCTACTCCATCCGCTTCTACGGCGGCGAGCCGCTGCTGCACCCGGATCTGCCGCGCATGGTCGCGCACTGCAGGCAGCGGGGCATGCGCCCCTACGTCACCACCAACGCGGTGCTGCTCGGCGAGAAGATCGACGACCTCGTCGCGGCCGGGCTGCGGGACGTCACCGTCGGCTTCTACGGCGTCGGCCAGGCCTACGACGCGTACACGCAGCGGCCCGGCCTGTTCCGGCGCGTGGAGCGCAGCCTGGCTGCCGTGCGCGATCGACACGGGGATCGGATCGACCTCCAGATGAACTGGCTGCTCATGCGACCGACGGCCAGCGTGCCCGCCCTGACCGAGGCGCTCGACTTCGCCCGGCGCCTCGACATGCGCGTGCGCGTCGACCTGATCCACTACTCGCTGCCGTACTTCCAGGAAGGCCCGGACCGCTGCCTGCAGTTCCAGCCGGAGGACCGCCCGCAGGTGGAGCAGGTCGTGCGCGAGCTCCTGGCCGTGAAGCGCGCGGAGCCACGGCTCCTGAACCACTCGCTCGAGGGACTGCGCTCCATCCCGGACTGGCTCATGAAAGGGCCCGCGATGCGCGTGCCCTGCACGGCCTACGAGATGATCTGGGTCGGCGCCGACGGCACGGTTCAGATGTGCTACGTCACCTTCCGCCTCGGCAACCTGCACGAGTCGCGCCTGCGCGAGTTGCTGCACACGGACGCGCACACATGCGCCGCCCGCGACGCCTTCCAGCTCAGCTGCCCGAACTGCCACTGCGGCTCGAACGAGCGCATCATGCGCCACGCCCCGAGCCGGCGACGCTACGCGCGGGCGATGGACGGAGAAGCGGGGCGCGCATGAAGGGTCCGCTGCTGAACAGGTCCATGCTCCAGCGGACGCTCCGACCGCTGCTCGACGGCCTGCCGGGAGTGAAGCACCGCTTGGCCGGGCTGGACACGCGCCTGAGCCGCTGGCAGCACTCGCTGGCCGGAGCCCTCCCCGGCGTCATCCGCCCCCAGCCCCGACAGCTGACGGTGGCCGTGACGGCCGCGTGCAACCTGCGCTGCAAGGCCTGCCGATACGGCCGGGACTTCATGGTCGGCGAGCGGCTGTCCCTGCCGGTGCTGCGCGACCTGCTCGACGATGCGAAGGCCGCGGGCGTCAACCGCGTCCGCTTCTACGGAGGCGAGCCGCTGCTGCATCCGGACCTGCCCGAGGCCGTGAGGCATGCGACTTCCCTCGGGCTGGATGCCTACCTGACGACCAATGCCTTGCTGCTCGGCGAACGCATTGACGAGCTCCACGCGGCCGGCCTGCGCTGGTGCACCATCGGCTTCTACGGAGTGGGCGACCTGTACGACGAGTACACGCAGCGCCCCGGGCACTTCGAACGGCTGCGCGCGAGCCTCGAGAGGGTGCGCTCGCGCCACGGCAGCGGCTTCCCGATGCAGCTCAACTACGTGCTGATCAAGCCCACCTGCCAAGTCGCGTCGCTCCACGCGGCGTTCGACTTCGCCACGACCTTCGGACTCTTCTTCCATCTCGACCTGTATGGCTACTCGATGCCCTTCTTCACCGACGGGCCCGACGGGGATCTGCCCTTCAGCGAGGCGGATCGCCCCGTCGTGCAGGCCGTCGGCGACGAGCTCGTGCGCCTCAAGCGACAGCACCCGCAGCGTTTCCCGCAGTCGCTGGAGTTCGTGCGATCGGTGCCCGACTGGCTGATGCAGGGGCCCGGCATGCGTGTGCCTTGCGATGCCTACGAGCTGCTCTGGGTCGGGGCTGACGGATCCGTCCAGCTCTGCGACGTGACCTTTCCGCTGGGCAACCTGCGGAAGCAGCGGCTGCGCGAGATGCTGTTCGGAGCCACCCACAGGCAGGCGTGCCGGGATGCCTTCCAGCTGAAGTGTCCCAACTGCACCTGCAAGGCGGACAGCCGCATCCGCAAGCACGCGGCCAGCCTGCGTCGTTACGGGAGCAGCGCCTCGTAGATCCGGCTCCAGGCGCGCCACTCCGTGTCGGCGGAGAAGTCCGCGGCGCGGGCCCGCGCCCGCGCACCGAGCTCGGCGCGCGCCTGCGGATCACCCGCGACCTGCAGCAGGGCGGCCGCGAGGTCGGAGGGGCGCCCGGGCTCGACGAGGACGCCGCAGGGCTCGTCCCCTCGACCGTGCAGCATCTCCACCATGCCGCCGACCCGCGTGGCCACGATGGCGCGGCCGCAAGCCATGGCTTCGAGCAGCACGCGCGGCGCCGCCTCGTGCGACGAGCAGATCACGAAGACGTCGACCTCGCGCAAGAAGGCGGCCACGTCCACCACGCGCGACACGCATCGGACGCTCGCATCGCCGGCGGCCAACGCCTGCACCTCGGCGCCCGGGAGCCCTTGACCGACCAGC
>DASUFI010000219.1:0-5004 GCA_036274635.1 Planctomycetota bacterium | reverse complement strand
CCTCGGGCGCGGCGCCGAGCGGGCGGCGCGCGGACGGGACCAGCAGCACGCAGCCCAGCGCGTCGGCCACGCGCGGCCACGGCCCGGCGAGCACGGCCTCCTTGCTCGAGCCGTCCGCGTGCAGCACCACCAGCAGCGGCGCGCCGTCGGGTCCGTCCAGGGCGTCGGGCACGTGCAGGGCGGGCTCGGCGGCGAAGGCGGCCAGGCGCTCGGCGTCCGCGCGCAGGCGCTCGAGCAGGCCCTCGAAGCGCGGGTCGCCGCGCAGGCGCTCGAGGTCGGCGTCCCGGCGCATCACGTCGACGTGGCCCGGCTCCTGCCCATAGCCGTTCTCCTCGGCGCGCTGCAGCCAGGCGAGCGCCTCGGGCACGCGGCCCGCGAGCGCCTCGGCGCAGCCGAGGTTGTAGAGGCAGACGCCGCTGGCCGGGCGGAGAGCGAGGCAGGCCTGGAAGTGCGTCCTGCTCTCGTCGAGGCGTCGGCCCTGGAGCGCGGTGATGCCGGCCTGGAAGGCCTCGTCGTAGGCGGCGCGGTGGGGCGTGGCCAGCTCGAGCGCGGCGGGGAGCGGCGCGCCGGCCGCCGGCAGGCCGGCCTGTCGCAGGCCCTCGACCGCGGAGCGCGCGGCCCGTGCGCCGCCCGTGTCTCCGGCGGCGTCGCGCAGCTCCGCTTCCAGCTCGAGCACCCGCGCCAGCGCCTGGCGGTCGGGCATCCAGGCGGCCAGCAGCGCCGCCACGGCCTCGTCGCCGTGCTCCAGGGCCTGAGCGGGCCGGCCGCGCTCCCGCTCCACGCGCGCGGCGGCCTCGTGGATGATGGCCAGCGCGGCGTCGTCGCGCACGGGCTGCTGCGTCGCCAGCTTCAGTGCCAGCGCGAGCTCGTGCGCCGCCTCGTCGGAGCGCCCGGCCGCGGCGAGGGAGCGCGCCAGCGTGGTCCGGGCGCGCGCCTCGATCGGCGCGTCGGCGGCGCTGCCCGGAGCCAGCGCGGCGAGCACGCGCTGGCACAGGTCGTGCGCGGAGGCCGGATCGCCCGCCTCGAGGTGCACGCGCGCCAGCTCCTCGAGCAGGCGCACGGTGTCGGGGTGCGTCGCCCCCTGCAGGCTCTCGCGCAGGGCGAGCGCGCGGTCGAACAGCGGCAGCGCCTGCGCGTGCAGCGCGAGGTTCTCGTAGACGCGGCCCGTGGTCTCGAGCAGCAGCGCGCGCACCAGGGGCTGGTCCGCGAAGCGCAGCTCGAGCTCCTGGATGGGGGTCTCGAGCATGGCCAGCGCGCCGGCCTGCACCACGGCGTCGTCGGCCCCGAGCGGGCGGAAGAGGTCGGTGAGGTAGCCCACCACCTCGGCGTTGGCGGCGGCCTGGCGGCTGGCTTCGTCGGCGGCCTGGCTGGCGCGCTGGGCCTCGTCGCGGATGGCGGCGTTGGCCACGATGAGACCCAGCGGCAGGCCGACGGCGACCAGCACGGCCAGCGCGGCGGCGGCGGTGAGCGCCGGGCGCCGGCGCACGAAGCGTCCGAGACGCCGGACGCGCCCCGCGCCCCGCGCGCGCACGGCCTCTCCCGCGAGCAGCCGCTCGAGGTCCGAGCGCAGCGCGGCCATGTCCGGGTAGCGGCGGCGCGGGTCCTTCTCGAGCGCCGTGGCGCACACGTTCTCGAGCGCGCGCGGCAGCGTGGCGTGGAAGCGGCGCAGCGGCGCGGGATCCGAGTCGAGGATGCGGCCGAGCAGCGCGGCGGTGCCGGCGCCGTCGAAGGGCCGCCGCAGCGTGAGCAGCTCGTACAGCGTGACGCCGAGGCCCCAGACGTCCGCGCGCGCGTCCACCGGGCCGCGCCGCGGATCGATCTGCTCGGGCGCGAGCGTGTAGGGCGTGCCGGCGATGTCGCCCGAGCGCGTGAGCGCGGACTGGCCCTCCACGTGGGCGAGGCCGAAGTCGAGCACCTGCGCGCGGCCGTCGGGGCGGACCAGGATGTTGGACGGCTTCACGTCGCGGTGGACGATGCCGCAGGCGTGCGCGTGCTCGAGGGCGGCGGCCGCATCGAGGACGATGCGGCAGCACCAGCGCGTGAAGTCCTCGTCGCGTGGCGCGTCGTCCACGTCGGCTGCGGGAGCGCCGTCCGGCGGCGCGCCCAGCTCCTCCAGCTCCTGCTCGAGGGCGGCGTGCGCGTCGCGGCCGGTGAGCGCCTCGGGCGCCGTGCCGCGCGTGCGCAGTCGCGCGATGAGTCGAGCCAGCGGCACGCCATGCACGTGCTCCATCGAGAACCACGGGCAGCCCTCGTGCTCGCCCAGGGCCCGGATGGCCACGACGTTGGGGTGCGCGAGGCGCGCCATGGCCGACACCTCGCGCTGGAAGCGGGCGCGCGCGCGGCCCAGCGCGCCGTCGTCCGCGTCGGCGAGCTGCGGCAGGTGCGCCAGCTTGAGCGCGACCAGCCGGCCCCCTTCGTCCGCAGCGAGATAGACTGTGCCCATGCCCCCGCGACCGAGGCGCTTGAGGATGCGGTGGCCCCCGATGCGCTCGGGCACGGGGGCGTCCCGCTCCAGCAGTCCCAGCCGTTCGAGGTGCGCGAGCTGCTCGCGCACGCGGCCGGCGTGCTCGGGGCGCTGCGCGAGGCGCGCCTGCAGGGACGCGTCGTCGCCGGCCGCGACGCACGCGATGCAGGCGGCGAGCAGGTCCTCGTACTCCGCGGACGCCGGTGCGTCGCTCATGCGGGAAGTTCCGCGCGCTTCACGGCCCTAAGGTCGCACGCCGTGCAGGAGTCGACCAGCACCTGCCTCCAGCGCGCCCTCGAGGGGGACGAGGCGGCGCGCGGCGAGCTGCTCGAGCGGCACGTCGCGCGGCTGCGGGCCTACGTGCGCCGGCGCCTCGGCGCGCGGCTCGCCGCGCGCGAATCCAGCCGCGACGTGGTGCAGTCGGTGCTGCGCGAGGCGCTGGCCGGCATGGACGGCTTCCGCGACCTCGGGGAGCCGGTGCACTCGGGCTTCTGGCGCTGGCTGGCGCGCACGGCCGAGAACAAGCTGGCCAGCCGCGGGCGCTTCTGGAACCGGCTGCGGCGCCGCGCCGCGAGCGAGGAGCCGGCCGCGGCCGGCGTCCCGGACCTGCTCGAGGACCGCGCGGGGGCCACGCCCAGCCACGCGGCCATCGCGCGCGAGGAGCTCGAGCGCCTCGAGCGCGCCTTCGCGGAGCTGCCGCCGGCCTGGCGCGAGGTCATCGTGCTGGTCAGGCTCTCCGGCCTGTCCCACGCCGAAGCCGCGCGGCGGCTCGGACGCACCGAGGCCTCGACGCGCGTCCTGCTCTCGCGCGCCCTGGCGCGGCTCGCGACGCGGCTGCAGGACGCCGCGCTGTCCGAGCCCCCGCGACCCCCGGCCTGACGTCCCGGAAATCCGCCTGAAACATCGGGCGTGCAACGGCACTGAGCCAGCGCGTGGGGCCCACCCGAAGGCCCCCGCTCCCTGCGCATCCCGAATCCGAGGCTGTTCCATGAAGGTCGCCCTCCTGGGTGTTTCCCTGCTCTCCCTGCTCTCGCCCGCCGCGCTGGCGGGCGAGTTCTTCGTCAACGTGGCCACGGGCTCCGATGCCAACCCCGGCACCTCCGCGGGCGCTCCGTGGAAGACGCTGACCCACGCGGTGGCCCTCGCGGGCGACGCCGACGACCTCATCCACGTGGCGCCGGGCGACTACTCGGTCGCCACCGGCGAGGTGTTCCCGATCCACCTGGGCTCGTCCGATCTGTTCGGTGACCAGGGCTCGGCGGTCACGCGCGTCATCGGGACCGGCTCGGAGCTGCTCTTCGAGGCGGACCAGGGCAAGCTGCAGTCGGCGCAGTTCGACGGCCTGAGCCTGCTCAACGCCCAGACCGCGCTGCACATGGTCAGCACCAACGAGTTCTCGCTGCTGCGCACGACCGACCTCGTCATCGTGGACATGGCCGGCTTCGCCCTCGAGCTCGAGGCCCACACGGACGCCGGCACGATCGCGGCGCCCTCCATCCTGACCTGCATGGCCGGGCTGGACATCGCCGATTGCGGCGGCGGCATCAGGATGTCGGCCACCTCGCCCGCGGACGCCTCGCTGCTGGCGCTCACCAACAGCTCGATCCACGACAGCGCGGGCGACGGCATTCGCCTCGAGTCGGTCGACGGCGGGCGGATCCTGCTCTCGCTCTCGCAGGTGCGTGTCCAGCGCAATGGCCAGGCGGGCGTGCGCGCCAGCGTCTCGGGCGACGTGGAGCTGGGCTTCGGCTCGTGCCTCGTCGCCGACAACGGCACGGGCATAGCGGTCGCCGACGACGGCGGCGCCCTGCAGGTCGGGCTGTTCTTCAGCACCGTGGCCGGCAACACCGGCAGCGGCCTGCAGGTGGAGGACGGCCTGCCGGCCACGAGCGCCTTCGGCGGCGCGCTCTTCTGGGGCAACGGCGCGGACATCACCGGCAGCAGCGCGCTGAGCGCGAAGAACAGCGACAGCGAGCAGGGCGTCTTCGGCACCGCCGACGGCAACTTCAGCGCCGACCCGCAGTTCCGCAACGCCGCGCAGGGCGACTATCGCCTGAGCTTCGGCAGCCCGTGCCTCGAGGCCGGCGATCCGACCCTCACCGCCGGGGCGCTCGACCTCGACGGCGCGCAGCGGCCGGCGGACGGCGACCTCGACACGCTCGAGCGCCTGGACGTCGGCTGCTTCGAGCTCAACCCGCTGGTCGTGGAGACCACCGGCGAGCTCGGGACGGAGGTCGTATTCGAGTCCATCGGCTCGCCGTGCATGCAGACCACGCTGTTCTTCGCCCCGGGCCTGCCCGCCGTCGCCCACAAGACGGCCTTCGGATCGCTGCGCCTCGGCCCCTCCGGAATCCTCCCCCTGCTCGTGACCATTGCTCTCTCCCCCGACCCCGCCCTCGTGGTGGCCACGATCCCGAACATCCCCGCGCTGGTCGGCTCGACCTTCTCCTTCCAGGGTCTGACCCAGTCGCTGGCCTCCCCCAAGGGAGCGGCCCTCACGAACGTCGAGAGCTTCACCGTCATCGAGTAGGTCGCGCGGG
>DASUFI010000218.1:0-20652 GCA_036274635.1 Planctomycetota bacterium | reverse complement strand
AAGCGCCCGGGCGCGCTGCTGGCGGCGCTGGCCGCCGCCCGCGCGCGGCCCGGCGGCGGCGACCTCGCCCTGCTCCTCGCCGGGCGCGCCGACGCCGGCGTGGCGGCGGCGGCCGCCCGGCGCGCGCGCAGCCTCGGCCTGCTCGAGGCCTTGCGCGTGCCCGGCGCGCTGTCGCAGGGTGACCTGCTGGCGGCGCTCTCCGGCGCCGACGCCCTGGCTCTGGCCGGCGCCGTCGAAGGCTTTTCGATCCCCGTCGTGGATGCCCAGCGTCTCGGCGTGCCGGTGGTGGCGGTGGCCGCCGGCGCGCTGCCGGAGGTGGTGGGCGACGGCGGCTGGCTGGTGCCGCCCGGCGACGCGCAGGCCTTCGCGGCGGCGCTGGTCGCGGCCGTCACGCCCGGCGCGGAGCGCGACGCGCGCCTCGCCGCCGGCCGCGCGGCCGCCGCGCGCTGGTCGTGGGACGACTCGGCCGCGCGCCTCGAGGCTCTGTGGCAGGCCCTGGCCGCGCCCCGCTGAGCGGCGACGTCAGCGGAACAGCCCGAAGAGCAGCGCGATGGCCGTCGCGAGGCCGCCGGCCAGCAGCAGCACCACCACCCAGACCAGCGCGCGCCGGCCGGATGAGAGCTGCGCGAGGTCGGCGTGCAGCAGGCCCTCGCGCTCCTCCACCTTGCTGTATTGCAGCGTGCGCCCGCGGCGGCGCAGGCGTGGCTCGGCCGGCGGCGTGCTGGCGGCGGATGCGGACGGCGCGGCGGGCGTGGCCGCGGCCGCCGCCGGGGCGCGCAGCGTCAGCTCGCCGCCGGCCTCCGCGGCAGGCGCCTCGCGGCGCACGACGAAGGAGAGCTCGCCCAGCACCAGCGTGTCGCCGTCGGCCAGCGTCGCCGCGCGCGTGGGGTGGCCGCCGGCCAGCACGCGCGCCTCGCCCACGGCCTCGATGGCCAGGTGGCCGTTGGCGGCGGCGCGCAGCCGCGCGTGCAGCGGCGCGATCGAGGGGTGGCGCACGCGCACGCTCGCCGCGTCGTCGCGGCCCAGCGTCGCGGGCAGCTCGCGCAGCGGCACCGAACGGCCGTCAGGAAGGACGAGGCGCCACATGCGGGCGGCAGGGTACCGCACGGTAGACTGCGGACCCATGCCCATGCTGGACGTGAGGGCCGTCGCGCACGGCTACCGCCGACTGCCCCTGCGCCGCGTGCCCTCGCTGCGCGGGGTCGACCTCGCCGTCGAGCGCGGCGAGTGCTGGGGCCTGCTGGGACCCAATGGCTCGGGCAAGTCCACGCTGCTGCGCGTGGCGGCGGGGCTGCTCGAGCCGTCGGCGGGACAGGCCATCGTGGACGGCCACCGCGCCGGCAGCCGCGCGGCGCGCACGCTCGTCGGCTACGCGCCGGACGAGGTGCGCTGGCCGCGCACGCTCTCGGTCGCGGCCGCGCTGCACGAGCTGTCGGCGCTGTCCTCGCTGGGCGGCTCGCTGCAGCGCGTCGAGGACGTGGCGCGCCTGCTCGGCCTGCTGCCTCTGCTCGGCCGGCCGCTCGGCTCGCTCAGCCACGGCCAGGGCCGGCGCGTGGTGCTGGCGCAGGCGCTGCTGGGCGACCCGCCTCTGCTGCTGCTGGACGAGCCCTTCTCGGGCCTCGACTCGCTCGTCCTGCACGACGTGCGCCGGCACCTGCACGCGCGACTCGCCGACGGCGCCGCGCTGGTGCTCGCCAGCCACCGCCTGGAGGACTTCGCCGAGCTGTGCACGCACGTGCTCGTGCTGCGCGACGGCAGCGCCGTGCGCCGCGGCACGGCGGCCGAGGTGCTGGCCGAGGCGGAGGGGCGCGCCGGCCTCGCCGCGCTGCTCGGAGCGGAGGCATGAGCGGCGCGCTCATCGCCGCGCTGGCGGCCCTGCGCCGCATGCTCACGCCGGCCACGCTGCTGCTGGCCGTGCTGGCCGGCGCGCTGGCCGGCGCGGCGGTGCTGGGCCTGCCCGAGAGCTCGCTGGCGGACGAGGTCTTCCCCGCGCTGCTGCGCGTGCTGGGCGCGCTGCTGCTGCTGCCGCTCGCGGCCAGCCTGGCCAGCTCGGAACGCGCGGGCGGCTTCGAGCAGCTCGTGGCCGTGCGCCGCGTGGGGTCGGTGGCGTGGGCCTGCGGGCGGGTGTTCGGCGGGATGCTGGGCGCGGTGACGCTGGCGCTGCTCATGGCCTTCGCGGCGCGCATGCTCGGCAGCTTGCGGCAGGTGCCGCTCGAGGTCTCCGGCGTCGCGGAGGGCGAGGGCGTGGCGGGCACGACCTGGCGCTTCCCGTTGCCCGCCGGCGCCGAGGGGCCCTTCGACCTGCGCGTCGAGACGCAGCCGCTCGATCCGGCCGGCGTGCGCCTGCACGTGGGCGTGCAGCGCAGCGACCGCCGCGAGGAGCTGCCGCCCGTCGTGGTGCAGCGGCGCTCGGCGCTGGTGGTGATCCCCGACCTCGCGCCCGCACGCGGCGACCTCGCCGTGACGCTGCGCCCCGAGGACCAGCTGCTGCTCGGCAACGAGCCGCCGCGCCTCGCCGTCGGCACCCAGCCGCTCGGGCGCGAAGGCCTGCCGCTGCCGCGCTCGGCGGCCGGGCCGCTGCTGCTGGCGACGCTCGCGGCCCTGGCCGCCGGCTGCGCCTTCCACTTCGAGACGGCCTGCCTCGCGGGGCTGCTGGTCATCGCCATGCGCATGCCCGACGAGGCGGCGGCGTGGGTCGCGGCGGTGCTCGGGCTGCTGCTGCTGGCGGTGCTCGGCACGGCGCTGCAGCGCCGGGCGGCGCTGCCGTGAACGGCCTGCGCGGGATCGCCGGCGCGGCGGCCCTGGTGGCCGCGGGCTTCCTCGTGCCCGACCCCGGTCCCGACGTGCCGCGCAGCGAGCCGCTCGCGGCGGCGCTCGCGCCGCTGGGGCCGTTCAAGTCGCTGGCCTCCTCGCTGCTGTGGGCGCAGATGCTCACCGCGCAGATGGAGGCGGAGGGCCAGCGCACGGCCGCGCTGGGTCGCGCCCTGCTCGAGCTGCACCCGGACCTCGAGATCGCGCGCGAGTACGTGGCCAACCAGCTGGTCGTCACCGAGGCGCCGCGCGCGCCCGACGTCGCGCGCCACGACGTCCTCGTCACCAGCGGCCTCGCGCTCCTGGAGCAGGGGCTGCAGCTGCGGGACAGCGCGCGGCTGCACGGCGCGCTCGGTCGGTTGCTGGTGGCGCAACGCAAGAGCGATCCGGCCTTCCGCCTGCCCGCCGAGGCCTGGCTGGGCGACGACCTCGAGGTCGTCGCCATCGACCACCTGCAGCGCAGCGAGCTCTTCGACTCCGACCGGCTGGCGCTGGGCGGCCTGCTGCTGGAGCGCGGCGAGCAGGAGATCCGCGACGACGACGTGTGGGCCGCGCGACGCGACTGGCAGGCGGCCCGCGCGGCGCTGGCGCCGCTGCACCAGTCGGAGGCACCCCTCATCGACCAGCGGCTGCAGGGCCTGGCGCACGACCTCTTCGAGCACGGCGTGAACCCCGCGAGCACCGGCCCGCTGCCGGAGGGCCGCTGATGCGGCCGGGGTGGCTGCTGCTGGCCATCCTCGCGGGCGTCGTGCTGCGCTGCGCGCTGCTGGCGGCGCACGAGGTGCCACACGGCGACGTGATGCTGGACACGGGTGTGGCGCGCTCGCTCCTCGCGGGCGAAGGCTTCCGCTCGGGCCTGGAGCGTGGCACGGCGCTGGTGCGCGGCGACGGCCCTCTGCCGCCGCAGGACATGGCCGACCAGCACCCGCCGCTGTGGCCGCTGCTGGGCGCGGCGCTCGGCGCGCCGAGCGGCTCGCCCTTCCTCGGCCTGCGGCTGGCCTCTCTGCTGGCCGGGCTGCTGGTCGTGCGCATGACGTGGAGGCTGGCCGACCGCCTCGTCGAGAGCGTGCCCGGCCATGCCCAGCACTTGCCGGCGCTGGCGACGACGCTGGTCGCGCTGTCCTTCCTCATGCTGGAGTTCTCGGCGGACGGCGCGCTCTACGGCCTGCAGGCCCTGCTGGTGCTGCTGCTCGTCGAGCGGCTGGCGGCGGCGCGGCCGGGGGTGCTGGTGCCGGGGCTGCTGCTGGGCGCCGCCTGGCTGCTGAATCACCAGGCGGCGGTGCTGCTGCCCGTGCCGGCGCTGGTGCTCGCGGGCGGCGCCGAGCCGGGGCGGCGCGGGCGTGCTGCGCTCGCGGGGCTGGCCAGCGCCGGCGTCGCGTGCCTGGTCATGCTGCCGTGGTGGTGGCGCAACGCGCAGGTCTTCGGCGACCCTTTCTTCAGCACCAATGCCTTCTACGTCCTGGACAAGGCCGGCATCACGCCGGCGTTCTCGGTCGAGGGCGGACAGCCGGTGGCGCGCTTCCCGGACGTGTCGCTCGTGCGCGTGCTGCTCGCGGGGCTGCGCTCGTGGCTGCCGGCCAACGTGCTCTACGTCACGCTCGCGGGACTGCTGCTCTGGCCGGGCCTGCTCGGGCTCGCGGCGTCCGGCGCGCCGGGGCTGCTGCGCGCGGCCTGGCGTGGGCGCGACCGGCGGCTGCTGGCGCTGCTGGCTTGCGCCGCGGCGCAGCTGGTCATCACGCTGGCGTGGCCCTACACGAAGCTGCGCTACCTCGTGCCACTCACGCCGCTGGTCGTGCTGCTGGGCGTCCGCGTGTGGGCCGCGGCGCCGACGCGGGGCGAGCGGCGGCTGGCGTGGGTGGTCGCGGCCGTCTGGGCGCTGCTGCTGGCGGGCACGTGGGGCGACATCGCGGGCACCTCGGCCGACCCGCGGCCGTCGCGCTGGATCATGCTGGCCGCGGGCGGGCCGGTGCTGCTCCTGCTGCCGCTGCTGCTGCGGTACACGAGCCCGCGCGCGGTGGGCGCGGGGCTGCGCACCACGCTGGTGACGGGCCTGCTGGCCGCGCCGGTGCTGGCGCTGGCCGCGCTGCTGCCCGCGCCGCACACCAGCTACAACGGCTGCGCGCTGCTGCCCGACATCTTCGGCCAGCCGCAGGACCTGCTCGAGGCGCGCGAGGCGCGGGTGCTCGATCGCGCGCGCGCCGTCGCGCTGCGGGACGGCGCGCGCGTCGCGTGCGGCCCGGAGACGCTGCTGGCCTACTCCGAGCCGGCGCTGGTCAAGCTGCCCTACGCCGGCGGCAACTTCGCCGACGTGCCGCTGGCCGCGCTGGTCGACGCGGGGCGCTGCGACCACGTCATCACGTTGACCGAGCCGCCCTGGCCGATCCAGATCGCCTCGGGCCAGGCGTGGCTGGACGGGCGGCTGCTGGTGCTGGACACCGTGACCCTCGAAGAGGACGGCGAGACCGTGGCCGCGGCCATCGTCTCGCGCGCGGCGCCGCGATGAAGGCCGGCTGGGTGCCGTGGGTCGTGCTGACGCTGCTGCTGGTGGCCTTCCCCGCCGCGCCGTCGCACTTCGACACGCAGTGGATGATGCACGCCTTCTGCGTGTCGGCCTGGCTGGTGCTGTGGGTGCCGCGGCTGTGGCGCACGCCCACGCTGCGCTGCGGCGCGCCGGCGCTGCTCGTCGGGCTGGCGCTGCTGTCGCTGCTGGCCGCGCTGCTGCTCGCGCCGGACGGGATACCACGCGCCGAGCAGCGCTGGGCGGCGCTCACGGGCGGGCTGCACGCGGCCCTCTTCCTGCTCGCGCTGGGCATGTTCCCCGGGCCCGACGCGCCGGCCGCGCAGGCGCGCCGCGCAGCGCTGGGCCTGTGCGCGCTGCTGCTGGCCATGTGCCTGGTGCAGATCGTGCGCGGCCTGCTGCTCGCGCCCTGGGGCGAGCCCGACACGCGCCTGTCGGGCACGCTGGGCAACCCCAATTCCTTCGGCGCGCTCATGGCGGCCGCCGCGCTGGTCGTCGCGGGCACGGGCTATGCGCTGGCGAGGCAGGCGATCGCGCCGGCGATCGCGCGCCGACGGCGGGTGCTGGCCATGGCGCTCTCTGCGCCGCTCCTGGTGGCGCTGCTGGGCAGCCGTTCACGCGGCGCCGCGGCGGCGCTGCTGGTGACGCTCGCGCTGCTGGCGCTGCGCTGGCGCCGGCTGCGACTGCTGGCGGCCGTGGCCGCGGCCGTGCTGCTCGTGCTGCTGGTGCCCAATCCGCTGGGCGACCGACTCACGCACCTGCAGCCCGACCACGTGTTCACGCGGCCCTTCCTGTGGAGCACGGCGCTGGGCGTCGCGGGCGAGCACCCGGTCGGCATCGGGCCGGCCATGTACAAGTACGTCTTTCCCGCGCTCGCCCTCGATCCCGAGCGACCCTGGCTGCTGCACCAGCGTCACGAGGTGGGCCTGACGCACAACGTCTTCCTGACGCTGGCCGTCGAGTGGGGCTGGCTCGCGGCCGCGGCCTTGCTCGGGCTGCTGGCGTGGAGCGCGGTGCGCGTGCTGCGCGCGCCGGACGGGCGGCGCGATCCGCTGCGCCTCGGCGCGACGCTGGGCGCGTGCGTCCTGCTGCTCGAGCTGCAGGTGGACGGCATCGAGCAGAACCAGCTGCTCTTCACGGTCTTCCTCGTGCTGGTGGCGGCGGCCCTCGCGCGGCTGCCGCGCTCCGCGGGGCCGGCGGTGCCGGGGAAGGACGTGGCGCTGGCGTGCCTGGTGGCGGGACTCGCGACGGGCGGGCTCGCGCTCTGGCGCGAGCAGGGCTACGCCAAGCTGGCCGAGGCCAACGCGCGCGCGGCGCGCTGGACGGCGCACGACGACCCGGCGCCGGTGCGCGCGGCCTTCGAGGTGGCGGCCGCGGCGCTGCCCGGCGAGCTCGGGCCCTGGCGCGACTGCCTCACCTTCGAGGCCAACGTCCTCAAGCGCGTGCTCGACACGGGCCCGGCGAAGGACAGCGAGGCGCTGGCCCGGGCGCTGGACGCGGTGCACGCGGACTCGGAGGCCGCCGTGCGCTGCAATGGCGTCGACCCCGAGCCGCGCTGGCAGGGCGCGCTGCTGGACCTGCTGGTCTGGCGGCGCACGCGCTACGGCCCGCTCTTCGAGCGCTACGTCACCCAGGCCCAGGCCGCGCTGCGCCTCGATCCGCTGGACGTGGAGGGGCACTTCGCCCTGGCCCAGGAGGCCCACGGCAACGGCGATCGGCAGCTCGCGGACGAGGAGTTCGACCAGGTGTTCCGCCTGGAGCCCGACCATGCCTACGCGTGGGCCGTGCGCTCGGTCCTCCTCGAGCGGGACGGCGCCGACGAGGAGGCGCTCTACGCCCTGGTGCGGGCCAAGGAGGCCGTGGCCAACGACCGCATCAAGGCCGGCGTCGCCAGCCCCCGTTCGCGGGAATTCTTCGAGGAGCTCCTGCGCAAGGTCGACCTGGGGCAGATCCGGACGCACATCGCCGAGCTGCGACGGAAGCTGTATTTCTGAGCGCGCCGGGCGGCCGGAGGGCATACTGGGGCCTCCTCGACGATGTCACCCGCGCCGCAGCCCTCTTCCCCGCTCCCCGCCCGCGTGGCCCTGGCTCCCGTTCCGCGTGGCTAGGCCGGCGCCGCACGCAACGCGCCGCGCCTCGGACGCGCCGGGCGACCGCGAGCTGGCCCTGGCCTGCGCGGTCCTCGCGCGTGATCGCCAGGCCCGCGACGTGCGCCTGCTCTTCGTGGGCGACACGCTGGGCATCGCCGACTGGTTCGTGCTGGCCACGGTGAACAACCGGCGCCAGGCGCGCGCCATCCGCGACGCGATCCGCCAGGCGCTCAAGCAGGCCGGCGCGGGCGTGCCCCTGGCCGCCAGCGAGGACCCCGACGGCCGTTGGTCGCTCTACGACTACGGCGGCGTGGTCGTGCACCTGTTCGACGACGAGGGCCGCGGGCACTTCGGCCTCGACGACCGCTGGCGCGACGCGCCCGAGATCGCCGTGCCCGACGCACCGGCCGTCCGCGCGCGCGAGCCCGGCGCGGAGCGGTGAGCGCGCCGCTGCCGGGCGGCGCGCTGGCCATGGAGCTGGCCTGCGCGCGCGAGCTGGCGCTGGCCGCCGGCGCGCTCATCATGCGCTTCCACGGCACCGGCCTGCGCGTGGACGACAAGGACGGCCAGCCCGTCACCCAGGCTGACCGCGAGAGCAACGCGCTCATCGTCGAGTCGCTCGGGCGCCAGTTCCCGGGCGACGCGGTGCTGGCGGAGGAGACGCCCGTCACGGACGAGGGCTGGCGCCGCGCGCCGCGCTGCTGGGTCGTGGACCCGCTGGACGGCACGTCGGACTTCGTGAAGCAGCGCGAGGGCTTCTGCGTGATGATCGGCCTGCTCGTGCGCGGCGAGCCCGTGCTGGGCGCGGTGCACGTGCCGCGCGCCGGGCGCACCTTCCTCGGCGTCGTGGGCCACGGCGCCGTGGAAGAGCGCGGCGCGCGCGTGGACGGCTGCGACGAGCGGCGGCCGCTGCACGTCTCGGCCCGTGCCCGCACTTCCGAGCTGCGCGTCATCGCCTCCATCGCGCACCGCGACGAGCGCCTCGAGGGCGCGCTGGCCGCGCTCGCGCCGCAGGAGCTGCTGCAGGTGGGCTCGGTGGGCTACAAGGTCGGCAAGATCGCGGCCGACGAGGCCGACCTCTACCTCGCGACCACCTCGTCGATCTCGCTGTGGGACACATGCGCGCCGCAGGCCATCCTGCACGCGGCGGGCGGGCGCTTCCTCGATCTCGATGGTCGACCGCTCAGCTACGCCGGCCCGGCGCTGAACCATCCGCGCGGCCTGCTGGCCACGAACGGCGCGTGCGCGCCCGCGGCCGTGGCCGCGCTGAAGGGACGCTTCCCCGAGCTCGACTGAGCGACCGCGCGGGGCTGCTAGGATGCGCGGCCAAGGGATCGCGCCGCGCCCACGCTGCACGGCGCCCGGAGGCCGCCATGAAGTGCACGCCGCGCATCGTGCTCGCGACCCTGCTGCTCCCGCTGCTCGCGGGCGACGTCCGCGCCGGCGACGTCACCTCGCAGTTCCCCGACGGCAAGCTGCTCCTGCACGGCAGCGGCACCGCGGACGTGCTGACCCTCGACAAGGGGCCCGGCGCGACGGACGTGCTCGTGACGCCGGGCACGGACACCACCCTCGACGGCGCCACGGATCCCGTCCTCTTCGAGGACGTCGTGGAGCTGCGCCTCTTCCTCAAGGGCGGCGCCGACGAGGCGACGCTGAACGACGTCGCGCTGACCGGCGATTTCGTCTTCGAGGGGCAGGGCGACGACGACCATGTCACGCTGAGCGGCTGCACCATGGAGTTCGACGCGCGCATCGCGCTCGGCCCGGGCAACGACACCGTGGCGGTGAACGGCAGCACGATCGTCGGCGAGCTGCGCGTGCTGGGCTCGAGCGGAGACGACTCCGTGCAGGTGGGCGGCGCCTCCGACATCGGCAAGCTCAAGGCGCCGCTGGCCTCGGGCGAGAACGCGCTGCACGTCACCGGCAACTGCACCCTGGGCGACCTCGACGTGACCGGCGGCTCGAACGGCAACAGCCTCGAGCTCGCCACGTGCACCATCTCCGGCGACGCCCAGGCCAGCTTCGGCTTCGGCGAGAACCAGTTCCACCTCAGCTCCGTCACGGTGGGGGAGGACCTTGACCTGCGCTCGGGCGGAGCCGGCGACTCGCTGACCATCGACGATGCGAGCGTGGGGCAGAGGCTCAAGGCGGCGCTCCACGGCGGCGACAACCTCGCAGACTTCACCGACATCTCCATCGGCGACGACCTCAAGTACACGGGCGGCGGCGGCAGCGAGGGCGTGCACGTGAGCAACGTCACGGCCGCCGAGCTGGACCTGACGCTGGGGGGCGGCGACGACGTGTGCTCGATCACCAACCTCGCGCACGTCACCGGCCCGATCACGGTCTCGTCGGCGGGCGGGAGCGACGTGCTGTCCACGAACACCCTCACCGCGGATGGCACGGTGAAGTACAGCACGGGCGGGGGCGACGACGTGGTGACGCTCGCGGACTCCACGTTCAACTCGGACGTGAAGATCTTCACCGGGGGCGGCGACGACGTCATCTCGCTGCCGGGCAGCACGGTGGCCGGCGCCACGCTGATCGACTCGGGGCCGGGCGACGACACGGAGCCCTGAGCCGGCTCTTGATCGCCCAGGCCACCATCGACGACACTGCGCGCCCCTTGGACGGCGCGCCGCCCGCGCGACGGAAAAGGGCCGGGCGGATAGCTCAGTTGGTAGAGCACTGCACTGAAAATGCAGGTGTCCCCGGTTCGAATCCGGGTCTGCCCACCATGACTTCCTGCACGGGGCCGCGCGTCGTGCCAACGGCGCGCGGCCCCGGCTCGTCTCGGAGGCCGGCATGAAGCGCGCGCTGCTGCTCCTCCCGATCGCGGCCGCCGCGGGCCTGGTGTGGTGGCTCGCATCCGATGCGCCCGAGGCCGCGCCGCCCGCGGGCGAGTTCGGCTCGCAGCGCGCCGCGCCCGCACAGCCGGCCGGCTTCGCCGCCGAGGCCCCGCCGCCGCGCGCCGAGGAGCCGCCCGCCCCGTCGCAGGAGCTGGCGCCCGCCGCCGAGCCGCAGCCGCAGCGCAAGCCGCCGCCGACGCACTACGCCGGCATTGTCGTGCGCAAGGCCGACGGCACGCTGCTCGACAACGTCACCGTGCAGGCGCTGGACCCGGAGTCCCAGCCGCTCGGGCGCAAGGGCACGCAGCAGGGGCGCTTCGAGTTCGGCCCCGACGTCCTGACCGGGCGCGTGGGCATGCTGCACTTCACCTGGCGCGACCCGCGCAGCGAGGCGCGGGGCGACAACCCCGTGCGCGAGGTCAGCACCCGCGTCGATCCGGCGACGCTGAACATGCCCCCCGACCAGATCAAGGTGGAGCTGGACACCGGCTGGATCATTCGCGGCAAGGTCGTGGACGAGGACAACGAGGCGATCACCGCCGCGACCGTCAGGGAGCGCGACCTCGAGGTGGCGCGATCGCGGCTGGACGGCACCTTCATCGCGCGCGACTTCGACCCCACCCTGTCGCCGGTGCGCCTGGTGGTGGAGGGCAACGGCTGGGCGACGGCCACGGCGGACGTCGCGGCGCCCGCGAACGGGTCGTGGGTGGCCAACGCCGAGGTGGTCCTGGCCCACTTCGACCCGGGGCCGGACCCCACGCTGCCCGCCGAGCCACGGCCGGAGCGCATACGCCCGAAGTGAGCGCGCCGCGGAGGCGGTGGCCGGCGCGCGCCGCTCTGGCTTAGAATCGGGCCGTCGGGAACCATCCTCGCGACGCGGCCGCCGTCCGTGCACGGACGGCCGCGGCGCACCCTGGAGCGAGACCATGCCCAAGCCTGCCCGCCTCCCCCTCCGCACGCTGCTCGCCGGCGGCCTCCTGCTCGTCGCGGCGGTGCCGCTCGCGGCGCAGGACGTCGACGTGATGCCCATGGGCAGCACGCTCATGCTCACCGGCAGCGACCTGGCCGTGGAGTTCACGATCTCCAACAACCCGCTCGGCGACGACGGCAACGGACCCCCGACCGGCGACGCCGTCACCGTCACGCCCGCCAAGGGCACCACGCTGAACGGCAGCCCGGACGCGCAGAGCTTCGAGGCCATCAAGAAGCTGACGATCAAGCTGGGTGAGGAAAGCGACCTCCTCCACTTCGTGGACTTCAGCTTTGCGGGAACGATCAAGCTGAAGGCCGGGGCCGGCGACGACGCGATCGACTTCAGCAACTGCTCGGTCGAAGGCAAGGAGAAGCTGTCCGGGGACGACGGCGACGACAGCTTCACGTTCACGAACTGCTTCGACGGCAAGATCTCGATCCTCAGCAACGACGGCAAGCTGACCGTGAACATCACCGACAGCAACTTCTTCCTGACGTCCATCACCGGCGGCACCGACGACGACACCGTGACCTTCGACAACGTCTCGGTCGACACCAGCTCGCGCTTCGTGCTGAAGCAGGGCAACGACTCCGTGCAGCTCACGGGCGTGAGCGTCAACACGGACACCCACGTGACCCTGTCGACGGGAGACAACCAGTTCACGTCGACCGGCTCCAGCTTCGGCGAGCAGTTCAAGCTCGTGGGGGGCAACGGCGCGGACACCTTCTCCTTCCAGGACTCGCAGATCGGCGAGGCGCTCAAGGTGACCATGGGCCCGGGCGTCAACAGCCTCGCGCTCAACTCCGTGGCCAGCCCCATGCAGGTGGGCGAGCAGCTGATCGTGAAGGGCGGGCCCAACCCGGACACGGTCACCTTCGCCGACGGCGCCGATCCCGGCACCGTGATCCAGGTGGGCGAGTTCCTGCGCGTCTCGCTCTCGGGCGACGTCAACGCGCTCACCACGACGGGGCTGCTGCAGGTGGGCGAGGACCTCAAGTACACGGGCGGCAGTGGCAACGACCTGGTGTCCCTCGACGGCACGTCCATCGGCGAGGACGCGACCTTCTCGCTGGCGGCCGGCAACAACGACATCGCCCTGAACGACTGCGGCGGCGACGATCTCAAGATCACCGCGGGCGGCGGAGATGACACCGTGGCCCTCACCGGCACCACGCCCACCACCTTCACAGGCAAGCAGACGATCAAGCTGGGCGGCGGAGACAACCAGGGGCCGTGACGCGAGCGGGGGGCGCGCGGCACCGCTCATTGCCCTGGGCACGATCGTCGCGCTCCTCGTGTGGCTCTCGACGGCCGACACGCGCGAGACCATCGTGCAGCCGGAGATGGTGCCGGCCAAGACGCCGAGGCCGTCAATCATCGCGGTCCACGCGGCGCCGCCGGGCATGCCGGCCCCCGACGTGCCGGCGCCACCGCTGCGTGACGGCTCGCCGCGGCCCATGGACGTGCCCGCGCTGCCGCGCATCGCCGGTCTCGTCGAACGTACCGCGGACGGCTCCACACTCGACAATGTCCGGGTGATCCCTGTGCTGGCCGTTCCCGCCGACGGCTCTGCCAGGCTGACCGCCGTCGAGGCGCGCCAAGGCCGCTTCGAGTTCGGGCCGGAGGTGGTCGCGCAAGGCGTCGGTGCACTCTTCTGCGTCTGGACGGAGATGCATCCTCACAAGAGCTTCGACTTCACGGTCAGTGCGCCCACTGGTCGACAGCTCACACAGACGGTCGGATTGACCGAGGTGGACGGACCGCTGGACGGGTTGCGGATCACCTTGGACACCGGCTGGGTCGTGCGCGGCCACGTGCGCGATGCGGCGGGCCAGCCGGTGCGTGCCAGGCTGGGCACCGACCATGATGAGCGCATCTTCTGGTGCGACGCCGAGGGCTCGTTCGTCGTGCGCGACCTCGCGTGGGACGATCCTGACCTCGCCCTGACCGCGTCCGCGAGGGGTTACAGCACGACACGCTGCCTCGTCCCCGTCCCCGAGCGCCCCGCCTGCGTGCAGTCGATCGACCTGACGCTGATCCGCGAGCCGTAGCCCCGACTCAGCTCTGCAGCGCCTCGCGCGCCGCCTCGATGTCCTTCGCGATCTGCGCCTGCAGCTCCTGCACGCTCGCGAAGCGCCGCTCGCGCCGCAGGTGCTCGATGAGCCGCACCTCCATGCGCTCGCCGTTCAGCTTCAGGTCGCGCCTGTCGAGCACGTGCACCTCGAAGACCGCATGCGACGCGTCCTGGTGAAAGGTGGGCCGCAGGCCGTAGTTCATCACGGCGGGCAGGTCGCCCGCGGCGCACAGGGCGCGCACGGCGTAGACGCCCAGGGGCGGGAAGGCCTCCGAGGTCACCTCCAAGTTGGCGGTGGGGAAGCCCAGCGTGGCGCCGCGGCCGTCGCCCCGGACCACGGTGCCCAGCAGCGAGACCGGCCGGCCCAGCAGGCGTTGCGCGTGCGGCAGGTCGCCGGCGGCGATGGCCTGGCGCACGGCGGTGCTGGAGACCACCTCGCCGTTGACCAGCACGCCGCCCACGGCCACGACGCGGAAGCCGTAGCGCACGCCGGCCTGCGCGAGGAAGGCGGCGTCGCCGCGGCGCCCGCGCCCGACGGCCGTGTCGTGGCCGATGACCAGCTCGCGGCAGCCCAGCCGGCGCACGAGCAGCTCCTCCACGAAGGCCTCCGGCTCGACCGCCGCGAACTCCGGCGAGAAGTCGATGACCACCGTGTCGTCCACGCCCTGCTGGGCCAGCAGCTCGAGGCGGTGCTCGAGGGAGAGGATGTGCAGCGGCGCCTCGCCGCGCAGCACGGCCCGCGGGTGCGGCCAGAAGGTCACGCACACGGCGGGCAGGTGGTGCTCGCGGGCCGCGTCGCGCAGGCGCTGCAGGATGGCCGCGTGTCCGAGGTGCAGGCCGTCGAAGACGCCCACGGTGACGACCGAGCCCGCGTGCAGCACGGGCAGGTCGGCGACCGCGTGCAGGGCGTGGCGGCGCATGGCGGCCGGGCTCAGCTGCGCGCGCGCGTCGCGCCGGCCACCTGCGCCGACAGCTCGTCCAGCTCGCGCCGCCAGCGGATGCGGTCCACCGGGCTCATGCGGTGCCAGAGAGTGACCCCGTCCAGGTGGTCCAGCTCGTGCTGCGCGATGCGGGCCGTGAAATCGAGCAGGTCCGCCTCGTGCACGGCGCCCTGCGGGTCGTGCCAGCGCAGCCGCGCGCCGACCGGGCGGTCGACCTCCACGAAGATGTCGGGGAAGGAGAGACAGCCCTCCTCGGCCCGGCTCCGGCCCCACTTCTTGAGCACCTGCGGGTTGATCAGGGCCAGCGCGCCGCTCTCGTCCTTGCGCTCGCCGGCGGGGTTGAGGACCAGCACGCGCGCGTCCCAGCCCACCTGCGGCGCGGCCAGGCCGACGCCCTTCTCCTCGTACATGACCGTGAACATCTCGGCCACGCGCGCCGCCAGCTCCGCGTCGAAGGCGGTGACGGGCGCCGCCGCGCGGAGCAGAACGGGATCGGGCCAGAGGCGCAGTTGCATCTGCATCACCCGATGATAGCTGCTGCCGCGCTCCGGCTCACCAGAGCGCGGGCCCGTCCGGCTCCCGCTTCGGGGATCGGGGAATGCGGCGCCGCAGGCGCCGCAGATCCCGATCCCCGAGGATAGGTAGCCGGGGCGATTCCCGGCGCTGTGTGCCGGAGCGCGGATTCAGCGGCGTCGGCGCCGCGTCGATGTACTCTGCGGTGAACGGTCCATGAGCATCGCCTGGAAGCCCTGGAGTGACGATCTGCTGCGCGTCGCGCGCGACGAGCGGCGCGCCGTGCTGCTCTCCATCGTGGCCGGCTGGTGCCGCTTCTGCCGCGAGATGGACCGCACCACCTTCGCGGACCCGCGCGTCGTGGCGGCCATCGCCGACCACGCCATCGCGGTGCGCGTGGACAAGGACGAGCAACCGGACATCGAGGCGCGCTACGGGCAGGGCGGCTGGCCCAGCACGGTGATCCTCGATCCCGACGGCGAGGTGCTCTCGGGCGGCACGTGGTTCAGCGCGGAGGCGCTGGTGGAGCGCCTGGCGGACGCGGCGCGGCGCCTGCGCACGGAGGGGCCGACCTTCCGCCCGCCGCGCCTGCTGCCGCGCCAGCCCACCGGCCGCCTCGACGACTCGATCCTGCCCGCCATCGAGGCGGCGCTGCTCTCGCACTTCGACAGCCGGCACGGTGGCTTCGGAACGGGCCAGAAGTTCCCGCACCCTGAGGCGCTCGACTTCGCGATCCTGCGGCAGTCCGAGCACGGCAGCCCGGCGCTGCGCGAGCTGATCGAGAAGACCCTGGCCCACATGGCCGAGGGCGGGCTGCAGGACGCGCTCGAGGGCGGCTTCTTCCGCTACTGCGGCGCGCGCGACTGGCGCCAGCCGCACACCGAGAAGCTGCTGGAGACCAATGCCGGCCTGTTGCGCAACTACCTCGAGGCCGGACAGCTGCTGCAGCGCGCGGACTGCCTGCGCATCGGCGCGCGCACCGCGGACGCGCTGCTGGCCCTGTTCCGCGACGAGCGCGCGGGTCTGTTCCATGCCAGCCTGGCCGAGGACGACGAGTACTACGCCCAGGACGCCGCCGGCCGCCGCACGCGCCGCGCGCCGCGCCGCGACGGCCGCTTCCTCGCCGACGCCAACGCCCGCGCCGTCTCGGCCCTGCTCAAGGCCGGCGCCGTGCTGCGCCGCCCGGACCTGACCGAGGCCGCGCTGGACGCAGCGGCCAACCTGCTGGCGCGCCTGTGGCGCCCGGGCCACGGCATGGACCACGACGACGACGGCGCCGGCCGCCGCCTGCCCGGCCTGCTGCGCGACCAGGCCGAAACCACCCGCATGCTGCTGCACGTGCTCCAGTACACCGACGATCGCCGCTTCGCGCCCGCGCTGGAGGACCTGCTCGAGGTCCTGGTGGCCCGGCACGTCGCGCCGACGGGCGAGCTGGCGGATCGCGAGGAGGCCGGAGCCGCGCCGCGCGCGCACCGCCGCGAGGCCGCCATCCTGGACGGCGCCGTCGCCGCCGAGGCCCTGCTGCGCGCCGCGCTCTATGCCGGCCGCTCCAGCTTCGCCGACCTCGCACGCCGCGCCCTCGAGGTCCACAGCCAGGACTTCCGCCGCTACGGCTACGCCATGGCCGCCTACGGCCGCGCCGTCGAGCTGGTGCTGCGCCCGCCGCTGCACGTGGTCGTCGTCGGGGACCGTGAGGACCCGCGCAGCCGAGCCCTCTTCCATGCAGCGTCGGAGACCTGGCTGCCCTCGCGCGTGGTGCAGCTGCTGGACCCGTCGCTGGACTCCGAGCACCTGACACGCCTGCAGCTGCCGGCGCGCCCGGACCCGGTGGCCTACGTCTGCCTGGCGCACGATTGCGCCGCCGAGCACCGCGAGCCGGAGACGCTGTGGGCCGCGCTCGTCGCGGCCAACACCCGCCGCGTGCGCGACGCGTAGCGCAGCCCGTCGAAGACGCGCTTCGGAGCCCGAATGACTTCTTCGACGGGCTGCTGCGCGTCAGCCCTGCGGCAGGCCCGTGCTCACCGCGAGGATGCGCGGCGAGCCGCTGCGCCGGAAGAAGGCCGCGATGCTCTGGTTGCGGCTGCCGAAGCCCACCGCGTGCGCCGAGTTGCCGTTCGCGTCGAACTTGTAGGTGGTGCCGGCGGGCGAGATGAAGCCGATGAAGGTGAAGTTCCGGTCCTGGATGAGCGACGTGCCCGGCTTGTACGGGCGCTCGTCGGGCTGGTCCGGCGGCATGGGCTTGACCTCGACGAGGTAGCCCACGAGGTCGTCGCCGAAGCGGATCTCGAAGGTCTCGGTCGACGGCAGGTCGTGCGCGGCGACCGCTCCGGCGGGGGGCTCGGCCCAGCCGCTCGGCCGATCCGGGGGGCCGGAGCTCGAGGCGGACTGGCAGGCGGCGATCAGCAGCAGAGCGGGCAGCAGCGTGGGGCGCATGGCGACCTCCGGAAGACCCGACCCATTATCCGGGCCGGCGGGTCGCGGAGGAAGCCGTCAATCCATGACCAGCTGCAGATCGTCCCCGCCCGGGCGCCTGGCCCAGGGCGTGGTCTCCACGATGCCGTCGGGGCCGGCCGACAGGACCATGGCCTGCTCGCCGGGCGTGATCCAGCCGTCGGCGTTGACCAGGTAGGCGTTGCCCCACGGGTCGGGGTGCAGCTCGCCGGCCACGTAGGGCCCGTGCCAGCGCGTGCGGCCCATGGAGGCGTTGAGCAGCGCGTCCTCGATGGGGCGCGCGTCGGTCGAGGCGCCGAAGGGCTGCTCGGCGGGGATGTGGCCCGGGCCGTAGAGCCACGTGATGTTGGTGCGGCCCTCCACGCCCGTGGGCAGCGTGAGCGTGTCGCGCACGTAGCGCACGAGGCCCTCGGCGATGAGCTGCATGTCGCCCTGCGCGCCGGTGCGGCGCGCGGTGCGGACGCTCTCGCCGATGCCCGGCATGACCACGCCGGAGAGCGCGAGGACGATCGACAGCCCGACCAGCGCCTCGAGGACGCCGGGGCGCGCGAAGAACGGGCGGCGGGCGGCGGCTGCGGATTTCATGGGCTCGGATCCTCCGCCACGCCTCTTCGGACCGGCGGGGGGCGGGCCTTGAGGGCCCGAGGTTAGGATGCGCGGCCTTTCCCGCCGGGGAGCCTCGTGCCCGCCACGCCCGCGCCGCGCCGCCTGCTCGTCGTCCTGCTGCTGCTGGCCGGCTGCACCAGCCCGTTGCTCGACTCGCCCAGCAAGCAGCGGCAGACGAAGGTCTTCCTGCCGCCGGTGCTCACCGTGGGCGTCTCGCCCGACGGCACGTCGTGGGACTGGAACGCCCTCATGTGGCTGGTGGGCCAGGACGTGGAGAGCGACCGCCGGCACTCGCGGCTGCTGCCCATCTGGTGGCACGACAGCGAGCCGCCGTACCTCGAGACCACGCTGCTCTTCCCGCTCTGGTTCGAGCGCCAGACGCCCGACTCGACCACGCGCTTCTTCTCGCTGCTCTACGGCTACGTCGACAGCCCCGAGATGCGCACCGACTACGTGCTGCCGCCGCTCTTCTGGCTCGAGCGCAGCCACGACGGCAGCTACCGCGAGTCGGGCGTCTTCCTGCTCTGGAAGGACAAGCGCCAGGGCGAGCAGTACGAGTTCACGCTCGTCACGCTGCTGGGTCTCGTCACCGGCCTGCACGTGCAGATGGGCCTGCCGCCCGCCGGCGAGAACGTGCCCGAGCTCGGGCGCACGTCGAGCCGCAAGATCGAGTTCCTGGACATCCTCGGCATCCTCACGGCCTTCGGCTACGACGACGTGGGTGACCGCCGTGACATCCGCCTGCTCACCCTGTTCTCCAGCGAGAAGCTCTCGCTCATCCGCAGCTGGCGCGGCCGCGGCGACGACCCCTTCGTGCGCGAGTGGGTCTTCCCCGTCTACATGAACATCCAGGACCCGGGCTCGGGCTGGGAGTACGTCGGCCCGCTGTGGGGGGAGTGGCACGACGACACGGCGCGCACCGACTGGTGGCTGCTCGGGCTGCTGGCGCACACCGCGGCGCCCGAGGGCGACACGTGGCGCGTGCTGGGGCTGCCGATCGTCAGCCCCTGACGCCCAGAGGGGCCGCGGCGCCTTCAGTTGGCGCCCAGACGCTCCAGCGCGTCGTGCGCGCCCTTGTGGCGCGGGTCGAAGGCCAGCACGGTGCGGTAGAGCAGGATGGCGTCGGGCACGTCGCCCTTGCGCTCGACGCAGCCGGCCAGCGCGTAGCGCAGCGGCGCGCTGCTGGTGTCGGCTTCGTCCACGGCGCGGCGCAGGTACTGCTCGGCCAGCTCCGTGTGGCCCTCGCGCTCCAGCCGGCGGCCGAAGGCGATGACCTGCTCGCGCAGCCAGCGCCAGTCCGGCAGTCCGGCCAGCGCGTGCAGGAAGTGCTCGCCCTCCACGATCGGGCAGTCGCCGGGCTGCTCCTGGTCGAAGGCCGGACCGGTCGGGCCGCGCTCGCGCACCACGTCCAGCGCGCCGCCGAAGAGGTGCTGCCAGCTCCGGTAGCGGTCGCGCGCGACGGCCTCGAGCTCCGGTCGCGCGGGGTCGGGCACCTCAACCCACTCCATGGGGTCGCGGCGGTGCGACGCGAAGACGTCCAGGCCGAGGGCGAGGCGCTCGGCCATGCCCGCCGGACGCAGCGCGCCGCGCACGCCGAGGACGGGCCGGTCGTCGTGCAGCGACTCCTCGCGCGGCGCCAGCAGCTGGAGCAGGCCGCTGTCCATGGACACCAGGCTGGCCACGGCGAAGCCGTCGAGGCCCACCGCGGCGAGGTCGTCGCCCACCATGCCGTGCGCCGCGATGGCGGCGTCCAGGTCCTGCGGCGCGACGCGCAGCGGGCGGTGCGAGCCCAGCAGGCCGATGCAGGCGCGACGCGTGCGCGGGTGGTCGGAGAGCACGTAGACGAAGGGGAACACGGCGTTGGCCGAGGCCAGCACGGACTTGAGGTCCGAGACGTCCACGTCGGCGAGGTCCCACCACTGGCACAGCAGGCCGTCGGGCTGCAGCGCCGCGTCGGCCAGCCGGTAGAACTCCTCCGTGCCCAGGAGCTGGCCGCGCGCGCCGGCGCGCGGGTCGGGCGCCAGGAGGATCACGTCGTAGGGCTCGCGCTCCTGCGCCAGGAACTGCCGCTCGGAGGCCCGCACCGGCGGCTCGCGCAGGGCCAAGGGCGGCCAGCTCCACTCCGCCGGGCGCGTGAAGGGCTGCAGCCAGTGCAGCGTCTCAGGCTCGAAAGCCGACGCGGCGGCGGCCGTTTCGCCGCGGTCGCAGGCGATGACCAGCACGCGGTCGGTCACGCCGTGCAGCAGCAGCGGAAGGTGGGCCATGCGGCGCATCTGGGCCGAGCTGCGGCCGAAGGGCGCGCGGCCGTCCACCGCCAGCAGCTGCTGGCCCGTGGCCGGGTCGCGCACGAGGGCCACGCTCCCGTCGCGCAGGGACGCCGCGCTCTCGGCCAAAAGCGCGCCCGGTGGTGGCGCCGGGCCCACGCGCGCGAGCGCCAGCGTGCCGGCGGTGAGCAGGGCCAGCAGCCCGACCAGCTGCTCGCGCGGCCGGCGCAGCGCCAGCAGCAGCAGCGGCGCGGCCGCCAGCGGCAGCGCCTGGCGCGGAGCGAGGGCGGGCAGCAGCCACAGGCTGGCCAAGGGCAGCGGCGCCAGCAGCAGCACCGGCACCAGCGGCAGCGGCAGGCCGCGCTCGTCGGTCCGTTGCCGCGCCGCGAGCAGCGCGCCCAGGCACAAGCCGGTGGGCCCGGCCACGAGCAGCGCGCGCAGCAGGTCGTGGGCCGGCGTGCGCAGCGGCACGGGCACGATCCAGTCGCCTGCGGGGAAGGCCACCGGCACGAGGACGGCGGCCGCGCCCAGCAGCGTGCCGGCGCTCGGCAGCGGCGGC
>DASUFI010000217.1:0-64300 GCA_036274635.1 Planctomycetota bacterium | reverse complement strand
TCGAGCTGCTGCACGGAGAAGGGCACGCAGCCGGCCGACTGGTAGCAGTCCGCGAGCACCAGCGCGCCCACCTCGTGCGCGCGGCGCACGATGGCGGCCAGGTCCTGCTGGTAGCTGCTCTGGAAGAGCACGTGCGAGAGGGGAACGATGAGCGTGCGCTCGTCCAGCGCGTCGAGGAAGTCCTGCGTGTCCACCGTCACGCCGTCGCGGCTCTTGACCATGGTGATCTCGGCCCCGCGCCGGCGCTGCGCCTCCCACACGTACATCACCGAGGGGAAGTTCAGCTCGGAGTAGACCACACGGTTGCGCGGCGCCTCGAACTCCAGCGCGCTGGCCACGAGGCCCATGATGACCGACACGTTCTGGTGCATGACCACCGTGCCGGGGGGCGCGTCGAGGATCCGGCCGACGAGGTTGCCGGTCTCCAGCGGCGACGTCCACCAGCCCTCGGCCCAGGCGCGGATGCCGCGCGTCTCCCACAGCGTGGCATACTCGCGCAGCCGGTCGTGCACCTTGCGCGGCATGGCGCCGAGCGAGTGGTTCACGAGGTAGGTCGTGTGCTGCAGGATCGGGAACTCCGACCGCAGCGCGAGCAGCGTCGACCAGTCGCCGCTCGTGTCGGCGGCGCCGGGCGTCGGCGGCCGTGCGGGCGCGCCGCTCACCGCAGCGCCTCCAGCTCGGCGGGCAGCTTGGGGATGGCGGCGGTGAGCACCTCGTGGCCGCCGGGCGTGACGAGCACGTCGTCCTCGATGCGCACGCCGAGGCCGCGCAGGGCCTCGGGCGAGCGCTCGTCGTCGGCGGCGACGTAGAGGCCCGGCTCGACCGTCAGCACCATGCCCGGCTGCAGCGGCCGGCTGCTGCCGTCGGCCTGGTAGTAGGCGCCGACGTCGTGCACATCGATGCCCAGCCAGTGGCTGGTGCGGTGCATGTACACGCGCCTGTAGGCGCCGCTCTCGATGGCCGCGTCCACGCCGCGCGGCAGCAGCTCCAGCTCGATCATGCCCTCGACCAGCGCGCGCAGCGCCACGTCGTGCACGGAATGGAAGGGCACGCCGGGCCGCACCTGCGCGATGGCGGCCAGCTGCGCGCGCAGCACGACGTCGTAGAGCGCGCGCTGCTCGGGCGTGAAGCTGCGACCCGAGGGGTAGCAGCGCGTGACGTCGGCGGTGTAGCCGTCGGTCTCGGCGCCGGCGTCCACCAGCAGCAGCGCGCCCTCGGGCACGCGCATCTCGTTGGTGTTGTAGTGCAGGATCGTGGCGTTGGCGCCGGACGCGACGATGGAGGGGTAGCCCGGGCCCCAGCCCCCGCCGCGGCGGAAGGCGCCGTCGATGGCGGCCTCGAGCTCCCACTCGCCGACGCCCGGCTTCACGGCGCGCCCGGCGGCGCGGTGGCCGTCGTTGGTGAGCGCGGCCGCGCGGCGCAGGACCTCGAGCTCCTCGGCCGACTTGATCAGCCGCAGCTCGTGCAGCACGGCGCCCAGCTCCACGAATTGCGTGGGGAAGCGCACGCCGTCGCGGCTGCGCTGATGGCTGTCGCGCATCCAGCCCAGCAGCTTGGCGTCGAAGGCCGGGTCGCGGCCGCCGCTGGTGTACAGGCGCTCGTGCCCCTTGAGCAGGCGCGGCAGCTCCTTGTCCAGCGCGGCGATGGGGAAGGCCGCGTCCGCGCCGTAGTGCGCGACGGCGCCCTCGACGCCGGCGCGGCGGCCGTTCCAGGTCTCCATCTCCGGGTCGCGCGGCCGCACGAAGAGCACGAAGCGCTCGCTCGTCGCCTCGGGGCGCAGCACGGCCACCGCGTCGGGCTCGCGGAAGGCGGTCAGGTACCAGAAGTCGGAGTCGGGCCGGAAGCGGAAGTGCGTGTCGCGGTTGCGGATCAGCTCGGGACCCGTGCAGACGACGGCCACGCCGCCCTGCATCGCAGCCATGAGGGCCGCGCGGTGCGCGGCGGCCAGGGCGGGATTCACGGAACCTTCTTCTTGTTCAGGGTCAGCACGATGGGGTCCGGTCCGGCGCGCGTGATCACGGGCTCGCTCTCGATGTCGCCGGGCTGGCCGATGGGGTTGCCCGAGAGCGAGAGGCGCGCGTAGACCTTGAGCTCGCCCGAGAGCAGCTCGGTCTTGTTGTCCACGTCGAGCGCCACGGCCTCGGTGCCGATGTCGAAGGCCACCGGGAACTGCGCGCGCTCCACCTTCTTCGGCGCCAGCGGCATGCCGCCCGAGGTCGCGCTGCGCAGGATGATGAACAGGCTGTACTTGCCGTCCAGCGCCGCGAACTCCGGCGCCAGCTCGACGCGGCCCTTGAAGCGCGGGCCGGCGAGGTCCTCGGGCGACGGCGCGTGGTCGGCCATGCCGCCGCCCGCGAAGGGCGCCAAGGGTGCGGCGGCCGCCGCCGGGGCCTGCGGCGCCGGCGCGAGGTCCTCGGTCGTGACGCGGCGCGTGAGCACCACCGTCACCGGCGGGCCGCCCGCGGCGGACGGTCTCGACGAGAGGCCCTCGACGTCGCCCATCTGCACGCTCGCGTCGCCATCCGCGTCGAGGCGCGCGAAGATCTGGTAGTTGCCGGACAGCGTCGTGCCGTGCGCGCCGCCGGGCGCGAGCGTGCGCGACAACGGCAGCTGCGGGTGCTCCACCTTGTCGACGACCGCGGGCATGCCGCGCGGGTCGTTCGAGGCCCACAGGAAGAGGCACTTGAAGGTGGAGGGATCGACGCCCAGCGACGGGTCGAGCTGCACGACGACCTGCAGCGGGCCGCTGCTTGCGGCGTCGGCCTTGGCCATGACCTCCGGCTGGCCCGGCAACGGCTGGCCGTTCTCGTCCACGCGCCGCGCGTTGCCCTGCAGGTCCACGGCGTAGTGGTGCTCCTCGCCGCAGCCGGCGAGGATCGCCAGCAGCAGCGCGGCGGTGGAGAGCGGCCGGCGCGCGAGGTGCATGGGGGCGCCATGATAGCGGCGGCCCCCGTCGCGGGTCGATGCGCGCGCGCGGCGAAAGGCGGGCGCTCGGCTGCTAGGATGCCGGGCCGCTCCGCTCCCCGGGAATCCGCATGGCCAGCCCCGCCGTCACGCTGCGCACGTACACCTTCCTCGACGTGCTGCAGCCGCAGCTCGCGAGCTTCCTGGCCACGGTGGCTCAGGGCTACCTGCCCATCGAGGAGCAGGCCGCGCTCATGGTCGAGGTGCAGCCGGGCATCGCCATCAACCGCATCACCGACGTGGCCCTCAAGAACGCCTCCGTGACGCCGGGCATGCAGATCGTCGAGCGCGCCTTCGGCTGCCTCGAGCTGCACTCCTTCAACCAGGGCGACGTGCGCGCGGCGGGCGAGGCCATCCTGCGCCACCACGGCCTCACCGAGGAGGATCGTCTCACGCCGCGCGTGGTCACGTCGGAGATCATCACCGGCACCGACGCCTACCAGACCATGCTCATCAACCGCATGCGGCACGGCGACTGCATCCTCAAGGGCCAGTCGCTGTACATCATGGAGACGCACCCGGCCGGCTACGCGCTCTTGTGCGCCAACGAGGCCGAGAAGGCCGCGCCCATCCGGCTGCTCGAGGTGGTGAGCTTCGGCGCCTACGGCCGGCTCTATCTGGGCGGCGGCGACGACGAGATCAAGGAGGCCGCGCGCGCGGCCGAGGCCTGCCTGCAGCGCATCAAGGGGCGGCCCAACGAGGAGGTGGTGGATGTGCGCTGAGACCGGCCGTCCGTCGCGCGTCGCGCTCGCCCTGCTCCTGGCCGTGGCCCTGCTGCCCGCCTGCTCCGGGCCGGAGTACTCGCGCGCGGCCGAGGAGCCGGAGATCGACAGCCCGGCCCTCTCCACGCGCCTCGACAGCAAGGACATCGACCTCGCGCTGGCCGAGTGGGTCAACCAGCTGGCGCGCAGCGAGTTCGTCAAGGGCCTGCCGCCCGGCAAGCCCGGCATCGCCATCCTCAGCTTCGAGAACGCCACCTCCGAGCACATCTCGGGGGCGCTGGACACGCTGCTGACCGCGGCCGAGACGCAGCTGGTGCAGTCGAACCTGTTCCACGTGGTCGACAACACGACCATCATGCGCGACGCCGTGCTGGCCGAGCGCTTGCGCGACGCGGGCGACGCCGTGGACAAGGAGACGGCCGCGGCGCTGGGCAAGGAGTTCGGCATCCAGTACTTCGTGGCCGGGCGCGTGTGGGACACGACGGAGAAGAGCGACGACGTGCGCCGCGTGCAGTACCACATCTTCCTGCGCGTGACCGACGTCGCGACGCTGCAGCTCATGCACCAGACGCGCGTCGACGTCACCAAGCAGGAGAACTACTGAGCCGCCGGCCATGCGCGCCGCGCTGCTCGGCCTGCTGCTGACCGCCGGCTGCTACGCGCCGGCCAACGTGCGCGCCGAGCCGTACCAGCGCGCCTTCTACCGCGGCCATCCCGACCGCGCGGCGGACATGCTGCAGCAGCGGCTCGACGAGGAGGGCAGCAGCCCGGACCGCGACGTCCTGCGCCTCGAGCTGGCCTCCGCGCTGGTCGCCGCCGGGCGCGACGCCGACGCGTCCGCGCTGCTGGTGGACGCCGACGACGAGCTCGAGACGCTGGACTACACCCGCGCGCCGCTCGACACGCTGGCCGAGTGGGTCTTCGCGCGCGAGCCGAAGCCCTACCGCGCCACGCGCTTCGAACGCCTGCTGGTCAACGCGCAGGCGCTGCTCGGCTTCCTCGTGGAGGGGCAGGCGCAGGAGGCCGCGGTGGAGGCGCGCCGTGCGCGCGTGCTGCTGCTGCAGTCCGGCCTGCCCGACGACGAGCGCTACGCCTCGGTGCTCATCTGGGCGCTGGCCGGCGTCGCGCTGCAGCACGCCGGGGCGCGCGGCGAGGCGGACGACGCCTTCCGCTCCGCGCGCGAGCTGTGCCACGACGACCCCGCGCGCCTGTCGGCCCTCGACGCGCTGCAGTCGCCGCCCGCCGCGGGCCAGGGCTCGTTGCTCGTGGTCGTGCAGAACGGCCGCGCCCCGGTGCGCGCGCAGGCCATCGTGCGGCTGTGGGTGGACCACGCCCTGCGCCGCGTGCAGTTCCCGGCGCTGGTGGCGCGGCCCGGCGGCTACGCGCGCATCGAGGTGGAGGTGGACGACGCCCTCGCCGGCGTGCCGGTGCCGCTGCTCGACGTGGGCGCGCAGGCGCTGCGCCGCTACGACGACGAGCTGCCGCGCCTGCTGGCGGCCGCGCTGGTGGCCGCCGTGCCGCGCGCCTTCGCCTCCGACGCCGTCGCCCGCGCCATCCGCCACGACGACGACCACCACCACGACACCACGCGCGACGTCCTCGCCGACCTCGCGGGCTTCCTCACGGGCGAGCTGCTGGCCGAGGCGCTGCCCGCCGACACGCGTTGCTGGACGCTGCTGCCCGCGGAGTTCCGCGTGCTGCGCGTGCCGCTCCTGCCCGGCGCGCACCGCGTGGACGTGACGCTGCAGGACAGCGCGCTCGGCGCGCCACCGCGCCGCGTCGAATGGCAGGTGGACCTGCGCCAGGGCGAGCTGGCCGTGATCGACTGCGTCACCGCGGTGGAGGAGGGCTGGGCGGACGTGCAGGCGCCCGGCGAGCAGGACCTCACGCACACGCTGGCCGGCCAGCAGGCTCTCGAGCTGCTGCACGCGGCCGACTGAGGCAGCGCGTCTGCGCCGGGCGGCCTCAGCCCCGCCGAGTCTCCCAGCGATCGGCGGGTGCGCCCGCCGCGCGCGCCGCGCGCAGCACCGGCCACTGGCTCACGGCCGCGCGCGCGCCGCGCCCCAGGGGCGAGGCCGCCAGCAGCGCCAGCAGCAGCGCGCCCACGCCGAAGCCCGCCAGCGCGCCCGGCAGCGAGAAGGCCGGCGCGCCCCACGTCAGCGCGCCGAGGGCCGCGCAGCCGACCAGCAGCAGCAGCGTCACCAGCAGGTGCACCGCCGGCGACGCCACGACGTGCGCGCGGCGGTAGGCGGCCAGCTGCCAGCGGTCGAAGGCCGGCGCGCCCGGCGGCGTCCGGCGATCGCGCAGCGCGGCCAGCCAGGCCTGTGCGCGGCGCTGCCGCCACGCGTCGCGCGCCGGTCCGGGCGGCGGCTTCACCTCGAGGAAGGTCGCGCCCGTCAGCAGCTCGATCCGCAGCCCCTTGGCGCGCACCTGGAACATGAGGTCCACGTCGTCGGCGGCCGCGCCGGCGCTCGGGCACAGCCCCAGACGCTCGCGCCACGCGAGCAGCTGGCCGTGCACCGAGAACAGCCGCCCGCGCCGGCTCTCCCAGGCGCGCAAGCGCTCGCTCCACAGGTCGTACGGCTCGGTGACGAGCGTCGGCTCGCGGCCGTCGGCGCCGCGGCAGCTGCCGTCGTCCAGCAGGTCGCGCACCAGCTCCTGCCGGCCGCAGGCCATCCCCAGGTCCGGGCGGCTGCGGAACTCGGGCTCGAGCATGAGCAGCGAGGTCGGGCGCAGGATGACGTCTGCGTCCGTGGACACGAGCAGGTCCACCGTGCTGCCCAGCTCAACGATCGCGGCGCGCAGGGCGCCCGCCTTGCCGGGCCTTTCCGTGTTGCGGATGACGCGCGCGGCGGCCGGCGTCGTGTGCGTGATGGCCGGCACCGACATGCGCGTCGTGCCGCCCGGCTTGGCGAACAGCTCCGCGCACAGCCGCGTCGCCAGCTCGAAGGTGTCGTCGCGACTGCCGTCGTCCACCACCACGATCTGGTGCGGCCGCGGCGAGAAGGGCCAGCGCGAGGCCGCCAGGTTGCGCAGCTTGCGCGCGATCACGGTCGCCTCGTCGCGACAGGGGACGATGACGCCCAGCACCAGCCCGGCCTGCTCGTCGTGATCCACGGCGGCGGCGCCGGAGACGCGGCCGGGTGCGAGGCCCGCGGCGACCTCCGACAGCGGACCGCTGCGCACGGCGGGGCCCTTGCCGGGGAGCTTGGCGGCCGGCGTGCCGGCCGGCGGCGGACTCGCGGACGATTCGGAGCTCAAGGCGACGGCTCGGACGATGGGAGGCACGCGCCGCCTCCGGGGCCGTGCCCGTGGCCCCGCGGTCCGGTGACGCGCGGTCCGCAGTCTGGCCCAACGCGGGCCGCGCGGCAAGGCCCGGCCGGAACGGACGCGCCGGATCGCCTCGGGCTCAGCGTTCCGCGAGCGCCTGGCGGCCCAGCTCCACGAGCGCCGGCGCGAAGTCGTCGACCAGGATGAGGCGCGCCGCGGGGTGCAGGTGGCAGCTGTCGAGCATGACCTCGTAGCCGGGCAGGCCCTGCGGGCAGCGCGCGCGCCACAGCTCGTCCGTGTCCACGAAGCGCAGGCCGGCGTCGGCGGCGTGCGCGGCGGCCAGCTCGCGCACGCCGGCGTTGATCAGGTCGTTGCCCTTGGTCGGCGCGCGGTCGGCCGCGGCGGCCGCGTGCAGCAGGGCGGCGGCGCGCGCGTCGTCCTCGCCCAGCATGTAGGTGCACAGCCCCTGGGCGTAGAGCGTGGTGGGGTCGTCGGGGCACAGCGCCAGCACCTCGTCGCCCGCGGACCGCGCGGCGCGCAGCGCGACGCGCTCGTCCTCCGAGAGCTCGCGCGCGCACACCCGGCCGAAGGCGGCCACCGCGTCGGCGACCTTGGGGGTCCACAGGGCCGGGTCGGTCCAGAACGGCGCGGCGGCCAGCACACCGGCGTGCGGCCGCAGCGCGGGCGCGGTGACGTCCGGCCCCGCCTGCGCGCGGCGCTCGTCGCGCTGGGTCGGCGTGAGGTTCTCGCCCCAGTCCTCCGTGCGCGGGTGCGGCCAGCGCAGGCCGGGGCCCTCGGGCACGAGGCCGAAGCTGAGGCGCGCGGGCACCAGCGCGAGCATGCGGTCGCGGGCTGCGACCAGCGCCGCGCGCCGCGCCTCGTCCCAGTCGGCGGGCGGGTTGGAGACGTAGGGCGGGTCGAAGAGGTTGCTCACGACCGTGGCCAGCAGCACGCGCACGCCGGCCGCGCGGCAGGCGCCGACCATCGCGGCGAGGTTGTCGCGGAAGACGTCGTAGAAGACGGCCGCGCGCTCGGGGGTCATGTCGTCGAAGACCTTGCGGCGCGGGCGGCGCGCCTCGGGCAGGCGCGCCGGCTCGCCGCCTCCGCGCAGCAGGTCCACGGCCGCGTTCACCGTGCGCAGGCCGAGCAGCGCGTCGGCGACGCGCACGACGGACGGGCGCCAGGCCTGCGACAGCTCCCAGGCGAAGCCGCCCTCCACGAACTCGTTGTGGCCGCAGTAGATGAGCACGACGTCCGGCTGCAGCACGAGCGCCTGCTTGAGCAGGATGAGCTCGCGCTCGCTGCCGTAGCCCGAGCGCCCGAGGTTGACCACCTCGAAGCCCGGGTTGGGCAGCTGCGCGCACAGCGTCTGCTGCAGGTGCTCCTTCTGGAAGCCGGCCACGTTGCTGCCGCCGATCATGATCACGCGCAGCGCGCGGCCCTTGGGCGGCACCGCGACCTCGGGCGCCTCGGCGCCGTTCATCTGCGTGTGCCACCAACCGGGGCGGGCCGCATCGGGCACGATGTACTCGGCGTTCGGCGAGAAGCCGCGCGAGACCGACAACCGGCCGCCGGGAGCGTCCGCGACCACCAGGCGCAGCACGACCTCGAGCGCCGCCGCGAACAGCATCAGGGTCAGCAGCGCGTACAGCGCGCGGCGCCGCCAGGTGAGGCCGGCGTCGGCGCGCGCCTCTGCCGAAGCCGGGTGCATGCTCAACGCTCGGCCAGGACCTGCCGGGACAGCTCGACCATCGGAGCGACGAACTGGTCCACGAGGATGGCGCGCGAGATCTCGTGCAGGTGGCAGTTGTCCATCATGACCTCGTAGCCCACCAGCTCCTGCGGACTGCGCTCCTGGAACCAGTGCTCGATGTCCACGAAGCGCGTGCCCGGGTCGTCGGCGTTGGAGGCGGCCAGCGAGCGCACGATGCCGTTGATGATGTCGGTGCCGCGCGTCGGCGCACGATCGAAGTGCGCCGCCTGGCGCAGCAGCTCGGCGGCGCGGGCGTCGTCCTCGCCCAGCAGGTAGGTGCACAGGCCCAGCTCGTACAGCGCCACCGGGATCTCCGGGCAGATCTGCAGGATCTGCTGGTAGAGCTGGCAGGCCCGGCGCAGCCCGGCGCGCTCCGCGTCGTCGAGCTGCCGCGCGCAGATCTGGCCCTCGGTGTCCATGAGCTTGAAGACCTGCGGCAGCCAGACGTCGGAGTCGTTCCAGAAGGGCGCGCCGGACAGCTCGCCGGTGCACGGCCGCAGCTGGGGCAGCGTGCGCGGCGTCGCCGCCGCGCGGCGCTCCGCGAGCGCCTCCCTGGTGACCGACTCGCCCCAGTCCGTGGGCCGCAGGCGGATGACCGGGTTGTCGGGGCCGGTGGCCAGCACGCCGGGGCAGAAGCGCCTGGGGATGAGGTCGAGCGCCTCGCGCCGCAGCTTGGACATCTGGCGCTGCTTCTCCTCGGTCATGCCGGCGGGCGGCGTGCTCACCACGGGCGGGTCGAAGTCGTTGCCCAGCACCGTGGCCAGCACCACCTTCGTGCCCGCCTTGCGCGCCAGCTCGTACATGGCGGTGAGGTTCTCGCGGTACACGTCGTAGAAGAGCTGGGTCTTGTCCCAGCTGAGGCCGGCGAAGATCTCGTTGCGCTTCTGCCACGACTCCGGCGGCGGTGCGAGCGGGCCGGCCATCAGGCGCTCGACGACCGAGACGCCCAGGTTCATGGTGCGCAGCGCGGAGAGCTTCTCGGTCACGCGCAGCAGCCACGGCTGCTTCCACTGCTCCGCGATCTCGGCCGCGAAGCCCTTCTCGATGAACTCGTTGTGCCCGAGGTAGATGAGGGCGATGTCGGGCTTGTACTCCAGCGCCTGCGTCATGAGGATGCGCACGCGCTCGCTGCCGTAGCCGTGCCGGCCGAGGTTCAGCACCTGGAAGCGCGTGCCGGGCATGGCCTTCTCGAGGCTGGCCTGCAGCTTCTCCTCGCGGAAGCCCTCGGTGTTGCTCTCGCCGAAGAGCATGACGCGCACGCGGTCGTCCCTGGGCGGGATGGTCACCTCGGGCGACTCGCGGTTGAACATCTGTGTGCGCACGGTGCCGGGCGCGTCCGGCACCTCCGCGAAGTAGTGCACGGCGGGATTGAAGCCGCGCGTGAGCGAGAGGCGCCC
Organism: Planctomycetota bacterium; assembly: GCA_036274635.1. Classification (GTDB taxonomy): domain Bacteria; phylum Planctomycetota; class B15-G4; order B15-G4; family B15-G4; genus DASUFI01. The sequence continues at coordinate 54,194 of DASUFI010000217.1, read as the reverse complement.
GAGCGGGTTGCCCACGTCCACCACGGCCAGCGCGCCCTCGAGCAGCGCGGCGAAGAGCAGCAGGGTCAGCGCCGCGTAGAGCAGGCGGCGCAGGAGGCCGAGGCGCGGCGGCGGCTGGCTGGTGGCGTCCACGTCAGCGGCGCGTCAGGGCCGCGCGGCCCAGCTCGAGGAGCTGCGGCACGAACATGTCCACCAGGGCGTAGCGCGCCTGCGCGTGCAGGTGGCAGTTGTCCATCATGAGCTCGTAGCCCACCAGACCCTCGGGGCAGGCGGCGCGCACGAGCTGCTCGGCGTCCACGCAGCGCACGTCCGGGTCGTCGGCGTGCTGCGCGGCCAGCTCGCGCACCACGCCGTTGATCACGTCGTTGCCGTGCGTCGGCGCGCGGTCGTAGGCGGCGGCCGCGTGCAGCAGGCGCGCCGCGCCGTCGTCGTCGCCCAGCAGGTAGCGCACCAGGCCCAGCTCGAACAAGGTGATGGGGTGGTCGGGGCAGATGGTCAACACCTCGTTGAGGCGCGTGGCGGTCACGGACAGCAGGCGGCGCTCGTCCTCCGTCGGCGCGCGCTGCACGACCTGTGCGCAGGTGTCCAGCAGCTCGGGCACCGCGGCGGACCAGTCGCGCGGGTCGCTCCACAGCGGCGGGCCCGCGAAGGGCGCGGACAGCGCGCGCAGCTCGGGTGGCGCGGGCACTGCGGCGCGGGCGCGGCGCGCCGCCAGCTCGGCGGGGGGCGCCAGCTCGCCCCAGTCGGACGGCCGCAGGTGGATGACTCCCGCCTCCGGGCTCGTCTGGATCAGCCCCTTCCGGAAGCGCTCCGGGATGGCGCCCAGCGCCAGGCCGCGCAGGCGGAACACGTCGGCGCGCGTGGTCTCGGGCAGGTTGACGGGGAAGGTGGAGACCGCGGGCGGGTCGAAGTCGTTGGGCACGACCGTGGACAGCAGCACCCCCGCGCCCGCCTCGCGCGCCAGCTCGACCATGGCGGCCAGGTTGTCGCGGTAGACCTTGTAGAAGAGCACGGTGCGGTCATAGGTGAGCTCGCGGAAGGCGTCCGCGCGCTCCGCCTGCTGGGACTCGGGCCGCGCGGACGGCCCCGGGGCGATGCTCTCCGCCACCTCGATCGCGGCGTTCATCGTGCGCAGGCGCGCCAGCCAGTCGACCGCCTCGAGCGCGACTCCCGAGTGCCACTCCCGCGCCAGCTCGAGCGCGAAGCCCTGCTCCACGAATTCGTTGTGCCCGAGGTAGATGAAGACCACGTCGGGGTGCAGCTCCAGCGCCTGCGCCAGCAGGATGCGCACGCGCTCGCTGCCGTAGCCGTGCCGGCCGAGGTTGATGACCTCGAAGCCCGGGTCGGGCAGCGCGGCGTCGAGGCGCTCCTGGATGTACTCCTCGGGAAAGCCCTCGGTGCTGCTCTCGCCCATGAGGAGCACGCGCACGCGCGGGCCGCGCGGGGGCACGACGACCTCGGGCGAGTCGCCCGAGAACATCTGCGTGTGCACGGTGCCGGGCTGCGCCGGGTCCGGCACGAAGTAGCGTGCGCGGGTCGAGAAGCCGCGCGTGAGCGACAGGCGCGCGGCGGGATTGGCCAGGCCCAGCGCCGCGAGCGCGCCCTCCAGCGCGGCGGCGAAGAGCAGCGTGGTCAGCGCGGCGTAGAGCAGCCGGCGCGCGACGGGCAGGTTCGGGGGCGCGGGCGATGTCTCGACCACCGGCATCATGCCCCTTGCCGCGTCCGCGGGCTCAGTACAGCGTGTAGGCGAAGGGATTGTCCGGCGTCCGCGCCACCAGCGACGCCAGCCAGAGCAGCGCCCCCAGGTAGAGGACGATGGGGGTGACCCACCACACCGGATGCCGCCGGAGGAACTGCAGGTAGGTCCGCATGGCCACCGGCGATCTTATGTCCCGGCAGGGCGTCTGTCAGCGGGGGCGTGCCGCGGGCCCCCCGGTCGCCGGACGGGGCTCAGTGCACCTGGAAGCACGTCCAGGCCCGCAAGTCGACGACCACGAGGCGGTTGTCCGCGGCGATGACCAGCACGCTCTGGCCGACGCGGGCGGGGTCACGCGCGGTCAGGAACAGGCCATTGTCGTCCAGCAGCACCGCACGCGCGTCGTCCGCCCCGATGAGCACGCCCTCGTTGGCGATGACCCAGTGCCCCTCGTCGTCCTGCGTCAGCAGGCGGCGGTCGGCCAGCCACCACGAGTTGTCCTCGGAGCTGCGGTGGGTCACGTCCCAGTCGCCCCGGCCCACCGGGGTGGCGGTTCCCGCCGCGTCCACGGGCAGCTCGACGTTGCGCATGCCCGCCAGCGTGATGCGCTGCAGCCCGCGCAGGCGCTCGGTCAGCCCGGGAGTGGGACCCTGGGCCTGGCAGTCCATGGTGTCCCGCACCAGCGGCAGGTACACGCCCCGGTCCACCTCGGTGGGGCCGCTGCAGCCGCCCAGGGCGGCCAGCAGCAGGGCCGCCCCGAGGCGGGGGGTGAGCACGCGGGCTCCGCTCAGGTCAACTGCTCCCAGTATTCCTTGGGCATGTCGCGCGCGATCTTGAGGGCGCCGTTGGCGCCGGCGTAGACCGGCTCCTCGACCGTCATGACCTTGCCACCGCCCAGGTGCTTCTCCATGTAGTCCTGCAGCGCGTCGCCCAGGCCCTTGATCTGGCTGCCGCCGCCGCCCAGCAGGACGTTGTCGCGCAGCACGGCCTGGAACTCCGGGTCGAAGTCGGCGATGAGCTTGTGCAGCGACTCGACCATGGGGGGCACGATCGAGAGGCAGGCCTCGCGCATCTCGCTGGTGAGGTCCACCTCGGTGGGCTTGCCGTTCACCGGCCACTTCACGATGGCCTTGGCGCCGTTGTTCGACACGTCGGCGTACTTCTCCTTGGCCTCGGTGGCCATGCGATCGGAGAAGGCCAGCTCGGGGTGGTTCTTCTTCACGAGCTTGATGAAGTTGCGGTCGATGAAGTCGCCCGCGAAGCTGTTGGTGATCTGGTCCTCCTCGGCCGGCATCGTGCCGTGCATGCGGCACAGGTCCGTGGTGCCCGCGCCGATGTCGATGACCAGCGTGTCGGTCAGCTTCTCGAGGCCGTAGGCCACCGTGAAGGGCTCGGAGGCGAGCATGACCGAGTCGACCTCGTCCTTGACGGCGTCGACGATGGCCTTGCGGTTCTTGATGCTGCACTGCGCGGGCGCGCCGATGACGGCGTAGATGAGCTGGTCCTTCTCGGCGCGCGCCAGGCTGATCGCGTAGCGCACGAGGGCCTGCGCTGCCTTGAGGTTGGCCTCGGCGTCCTTGCCGTCGTCGCTGCCCTTGATCACGCCGGCCTCGAGCGGGCGGAAGACGTTCAGCGAGAGGCGGTGCTTGATCACGTCCGGGCCGAACAGCGGTCCTTCGCCCAGCAGCTTGCGCGACACCACGTCACGCGGCCAGCCGACCAGCGAGTAGCTGTTCTCGCGCACGCCGTTGCTCGACGCCACGGCCGTGCGCGAGGTGCCGAGGTCCATCCCGATCCACAGGATGCCCTCGTCACCGGCGTCGGCGGACGCGTCGGTCTTGCGGGTGTCGTCCTTCTTCATGTTCGCACCGTCCTTCATGTTCGCACCGTCATCCTTCTTCATGGTCGCGCTCGTCATGTTCAGCTCCAGGCACGGGGGTGCCTCTTATCGGCAGGTTGGGGGGTCATTCCTTTGCGGCAATCATCTTGCGCAGCTCGACGTTGAGCTTGAAGACCTCGTCGAGGAGGGCCTTCTTCTGCTGGTAGTCGGTATCGCCGGGTTGCAGCGCGGCCCCAGGGTCGAAGTTGGGGATGATACCCCCCTGAGCGCTGGCGGCTGCCCGGGCCTTGGCCAGCAGGATCTCGGACTCCTCCAGCTTGTGGCGGAGCCTATGCAACCGCCGTTGCAGCTGTTCGACGCGCGCCTCCTGCTCGCGTCGCGAGCGGGCCGCCACCAGGATGCGGTAGTTCTCGACGGCCGAGTCCACCGCCTCCATCATGCGGTTGGGCAGCTCGGCGTCGCCGACCCCCGCCAGCATGGCGGTGATCGTCTCGCGCAGCTTGGCGCGCAGGGCGTCCAGCTCGACGTCCGTGCCCTCGGCGGGCGCGTGCTCCTCCTCTTCCACCAGCTCGGCCTGCGCGCGCTCGATCTCGGCGCGCACGCCTTCCGTCGTGCCTTCCAGCTTGGCGCCTTCGCGCTGCAGGTTGGCCAGCGTGTCCTTGAGCTGCTGACGCTCGCGCAGCAGGGCCAGGAAGCGCAGCCGGGCCTCGTCATTCAGGCCCGAAACCTGGTGGTCGGCGAGGTCGAGCCCGAGGCGCGTGAGCGTGTCATCGACGGCCGCGGCCATGAGCGCCTCGAGGTCGGAGAAGCGCAGCACGGGCACGTGCTGGTGGCCTTCGCGGCGCAGCTGGTCCAGCGACTTGGTGCGGGCCGAGCCGCGCAGGACCTCGAAGACGTTGCGAGCGAGCTTGAAGCTCATGGGGGTCCCAGGGAACGTCCAGAGCGGACCCGTTCCCATCGGCTGAAAACCGTCAAACCTTGCGCGCGATCGTGAGATACCCCACGATCGCGGTCAACGGGGCGATAAAAAGGCTCCTTCCGCGGCGTCATGGATGCCGCTTCAGCCCACCTCATCCTCCTGGCCGATGAAGCCAGCGCCCATGTGGCCCTTTCGATCCCGACGCCAGCCCGCCCCCAGCCCGCCGCCCGGCACCATCGTCGCCATGGTCGACGACGTGGTCGATCCGCGGGTGGTCGTCTACCACGATCCGGCCGGGCAGCAGGCCGAGCAGTACCGGGGCTTCCGCACCAACCTGCGCGCCATGAACCCTCAGGGCGAGCCGCGCACGCTGCTGTTCACGTCCGCGCAGCCGCGCGAAGGCAAGTCGGTCACGGTGGTCAACATCGCCTGCGCGCTGGCCGAGAGCGCCTCGGCGCGCGTCTGCCTCGTGGACGCCGACCTGCGCGCGGGCCAGCTGCACAGGCTGCTGGGCTGCCTGGGGACCCCGGGCCTCGGGGACGTGCTGCTGGACGGCTTGCCCCCGCGCAAGGCGCTGCAGCAGACCCCCCTGACCAACCTCACCCTGCTGCCTGCCGGACGCGCCGTCGACAACCCCGGCGAGGTGTTCACGAGCGCCTACATGCAGGAGCTCATCGCCGTGCTGAAGCGGCAGTTCGAGTACGTGCTCATCGACAGCCCGCCGGTGCTGGCCTTCTCGGACGCCTGCGAGCTGGGGCGCCTCGCGGACGGCGTCCTGCTCATCGTGGCCATCGAGGAGACGCGCCGCAAGGATGCCGAGCGCTCCCTGGCGAGCCTCGCGGATGCGGGCGCGAACGTGGTGGGCACCTTCGTCACCGGGGCCCTGCCGCAGGACGAGGCCCGTCCGACCGTGCCCGACGCCGAGGACGAGGCGGAGGAAGAGGCCTCCGAGGACGGCGGCCCGGCGACCAGGGTCTAGGAGCCCGTCGCGCGGCCTGACCTGAGCGTCAAGGTCCAGCGGGCGCGGATCGCTACACTCCGGGGCGGCATGCCTCGCCGCCTGCAGACTCCGCAGCCCGGGGCCGAGCCGCCGCACGACCGGCTGCTGTCCATCGGCGAGCTGGCCGCGGCCACCGGCGTCGCGGTGCCCACGCTGCGCGCCTGGGAGCGCCGCTACGGCCGGCCCGCGCCCGCCCGCCTGCGCTCGGGCCACCGCCGCTACGGCCCCGAGCAGGTGTGCCTCGTGCGGCGCATCGTCGACGGCCTCGCTCGCGGCCACCGCCTGGCGGCGCTCATGGCCTCCGATGCCGAGGCGCTGCAGTGCCTGCTGGACGAGTCGCCGGCACCGGCCGAGGGCCCGCTGCCGCGGCACCTGCTCGAGCTGGCGCGCCAGTGGCGCGCCGCGGAGATCCAGGCCGCGCTGCGCGACAGCTACGCGCGCCTCGGGCCGCTGGCCTTCGTGGAGCAGCGCGTCGCGCCGCTCTTCCGCGGCGTCGGCCAGGCGTGGGCCGGCGGGGCGGCGGGCGTGCACCACGAGCACTTCCTGTCCGGTGCCGTCGACGACCTGCTGCGCGCGCTGCGCCTCGAGCTGGCCGTGCCCGACGGCGCGCCGGTGGTGGTGCTGGCCACGCTGGAGGGGGAGGCGCACGCGCTGGGGCTGCAGATGGCGGCGCTGGTGGTCGCGTCGCGCGGGCGCCGGCCGCTGCTGCTGGGGGCCTCGGCGCCGCCGGCCGACATCGTCGCCACGGCGCGCGAGAGCGGCGCGGCGGGCGTCGCCATCGGCGTCTCGGCCTGCACGGCGGGGCCGGCCACGGACGGCGTGCTGGCCCGGCTGCGCCGCCAGCTCCCGGCGCGCACGCGGTTGCTGGTGGGCGGGCGCGAGGCGCTCGGCGTGCGGCGCGGCCCGCGCGGCGTGCGCTACCTCGGCGCCGACGGCTTCTCGGCGTTCGCGTCCTGGCTCGACGAGCTGCGCTGAGGCGGCGGGTCGCCCGTCTTCCACGCCAGCTCCTCGGCCGGCATGGCCGAGGACATGCCCAGCAGGTCGCGCGTCCACCAGTCGCCCGTCCGCGCGCGCTCCTCGCGCGAGCTGAAGGTGTACTGCCACACCGAGTAGCGCACGTAGGCCGGCGCCTGCTCGCCGTTGGGCGTGCTCTCGAAGAGCCGCGCCATGAGGGCCGGCTCGGTCACGAGCTGCACCAGCAGCCGCTGGAACCAGGGCGCGCGCGGCGCGCCGTCGAGGCACAGGAACCAGAACTGGAAGTCGAGCCGCGGCTGGTAGGGCGCCACGAAGTCCGGCGCGCGCGCGGGATCGCCCGGCTTGTGCGCGAAGACGTACGGTCTCCACGTCGCGCCGTCCTGGCTGCCCTCGATCTCGATCTCGCGCCGCACCAGCGTGAGGCTCACGAACAGGTGGTAGAGGTTGAGCGTGCGGAAAGGCGCCACCCAGGACTCGACCTTCTCGAGCGCCGTGGGCGGCCCCCAGGTCGTCTCCTCCTCCCAGTACATGCGGAAGGGGGCCGCGGCCAGCAGGGTCAGCAGCAGCGCGCCCGCGAGACGCGCCGCCGCAGTCAGGAGGCGCGTGGGGGCCGGCAGCGCGCGCGGCGCGATCGTCCGCCGCAGGCGCGCGGCCAGCGCGCGCAGGTGCCCGTCGTCCAGCGCCCACAGGTACACCGCGATGCTGAGCAGGTTGAAGACGCCGTAGTTGCCCGTGGCCGCGACGAGCAGCTGGAAGCCCACGAGCACGCACGTGGCCACCAGCCTCAGCCGGCGCGTGGTGATGAGCAGCAGCGGCACGAGGCCCTCGACGACCAGCGTGATGGCCGTGCTCGCCGACTGGAACCAGGCCGGCAGCTGGTGCGCCCACCAGCCGACCCAGGTGGGCAGCGGCGCGGTCTCGTAGTAGCTGGACACGGCGGACAGGTCGCGCCAGTGCGGGTCGCCGCCCAGCCACTTGGACCAGCCCGACTCCAGCGTGAGCCGCAGCAGCAGCCCCAGCATGAGCAGCACGCCCGCCGCGCGAGGCGCCGGCGCGCCGCGCGGGCGCAGGCCGGCGGGCGCGACGAAGAGCGAGAGGAAGGTGGCCTCCAGGAGGAGGTTGTCCCACTGGAAGCCGAGGAAGACCTGACCGATCGTCACCAGCGAGAGATACAGCAGCCACGCGCCCAGCAGCGCGAGCCGCGGCCACAGGCCCAGCAGCAGCGCGAGGCCGCAGGCGGCGCCGGCGCGCTCCACCCACAGCAGCGCCGCGTCGCTGGGCGCGACCCACAGGAAGACCGTGGGCACCTGCCACGTGGCGACGCGGCCGGAGTCGAGGGCCTCGTGCACCTGGCCGATGTACTCGCGCGCCGGCAGCAGGCCGTGCTGCCCGTACAGCGGCACGAGCTGGCGATCGAGCGAGAGGAAGGCGATGAGCAGCACCGCGCCCAGCAGCCGCAACCACACGTCGCGCACCAGCGCACGCGGCGCGCTCAGCAGGCCGCGCGGCTCGGGCGGCGCGAGGTGCGTGGCGCAGGTGCCCTCGGCGCAGGCCTCGGTGCGCCCGCCGAGCGCGAAGCGGTTGTCGGCCACCACGCGGTAGCCGGCCGCGAGCAGCGCGTGCACTCCGGGCAGCCGGCCGAGCGCGGCCAGCGGCGCGAGCGCGGGCCGCAGGGCCAGCGCCTCGAGCACCGCGTCGATGCCGGGCCGCACGCGTCCGTCCGGCAGGACGAGCTGCATGGCGCGCTCGCAGGCCGCCGCGTCCACTTGCGGGAAGCGCTCGAGCGCGCCCGGCTCGCGGAAGGACAGCAGCTCCATGCGGCCGCCGGCCCAGCGCTGCAGGCGCTCCGCCTGCCCGAGGCAGAAGCGGCAATGCCCGTCGAAGAGCAGCACCGGGCGGTCCATGCGCGCCAGTGTAAGGAGGTGGCCGCCGCGGCGCGCCTCAGCGCGGCGCGGCGGGCGCCCCCTGCAACGGGACGCCCAGCGCCGGCCCGGCGAGCAGCCAGAACAGGCCCAGCAGCAGCAGCAGGCCCAGCAGGTCGAACCAGATGCCCGCGCGCACCATGTCGCGCATCGAGACGTAGCCGCTGGCGTAGACGATGGCGTTGGGCGGCGTGCCCACGGGCATCATGAAGGCCGAGCTGGCGGCCAGCGTGGCCGGCACGAGCAGCACGCGCGGATCCAGCGCGAGGGTGCGCGCGGCCGAAGCCAGCACCGGCAGCGCGATCTGCGCCGTGGCCGTGTTGCTCGCGAACTCCGACACGATGACGATGGCCGCGCACGCGGCGGCCAGCACGAGCGGCAGCGGGGCTCCCGCGAGCCCCGCGACCGCCTCCGCCACGCGCCGGGACAGGCCCGAGCTCTCGAAGCCCGTCGCCAGCGCGAAGCCTCCGCCGAACAGCAGCAGGATGCCCCACGGCACGTCGCGCGTGTCCGACCAGTGCAGCAGGCACTCGCCGCGGCGCTGCGCCGAGGGCAGCATGAAGAGCAGCAGCGCCAGCGCGATGGCCACCACGTTGTCGTCGACGCGCCCGCCCAGCGGCGCCCACTCCTGCCAGCCGGGCAGCACGACGCTGCCCAGCTGCAGGGGCCGGCCCGTGATCCACAGCAGCGCCGCGGCCGCGTACAGCCCGCCGGCGAAGAGCTCGTCGCGCCGCATCGGCCCGAGCGCGGCGCGCATGCGCCGCAGCGCGTCGCGGCCGCCCGCCGCCGCGAACAGGTCCGCGTGCGGCAGCGGGAACAGCACGCGCACCAGCAGCCACCAGCCCAGCAGCGCGAAGAGCAGCGCCAGCGGCACGCCCAGCAGCATCCACTGCAGGAAGCCGATCTCCGGCAGCCCCGGGCACAGGCTCGGATAGAGCTGGCGCAGCACGAGGTTGGTGGGCGTGCCCACGAAGGTGGCCATCCCGCCGATGGTGCTGCCATAGGCCGTGACCAGCAGCAGCGGCGTGCCCACGCGCCGCACGTCGGCTTCCGCCGCGCCCTGCTCGCGCGCCGCCGTCAGCACGGACATCGCGATGGGGAAGATGAGCAGCGTCGTGGCGGTGTTGGACATCCACATCGACAGCAGGCACGTCGCGAGCATGAAGCCGAGCACGAGCCGGTCCGGCCGGCTGCCCAGCGCGCTGGCGATCCCGAGCGCGATGCGCCGGTGCGCACCGCTCTTCTGCAGTCCCAGGGCGAGCAGGAAGCCGCCGAGGAAGAGGAAGATCGTGTCGCGCCCGTAGTCCTGCGCGACGCTGGCCACGCGCCCCAGGCCTGCGACGGGCATCGCCACCAGCGGCAGCAGCGCCGTCACGGCCACGGGCACGGCCTCGGAGACCCACCAGGCCGCCATCCACGCCGTCAGGCCGGCCATGCGCGCCACCAGCGGGTCCTCGCCCCGCAGCGCGACGAGGCAGCCCGCGAACAGCGCCGGCCCGACCAGCAGCGCCAGCGGACGGAAGGCCGGGCGCGCGGGCGCGGTGAGATCCGCCATGCCGCCATGCTGGCACGTCACCCGGCCCGCTGCCACAGCAGCCTTGAGACGGCTCCTGTCGCGAGGCACCATGCCGTGATGTTCGACCGCGTGATCGACCGGCTGCCTGCGCTGCTGCTGATCGCCGCGCTGGCGCTGCTCGCGCACGTGGCGCTCTTCGATGCGCACGAGCCGAGCCGTCTCATGGCCGGCATCCCGGCGCTCCTGCTGCTGCTGCTCTACCTGCGCGCCGGCACCGGCGGCGGCAAGGCCAAGGCGAAGGGCTCGGGATGAGACCCTTCCTCGCGGAGCTCAGCTCGCCGGTGCACCTCGACGGCCTGGCCTGGACGCTCTTCGTCGCGATCGGCACCGCGCTGGCCTTCGTGCACGCCTTCCGCAAGCTCTCCCCGTACTTCGCGGCGGCGTGGTTCGGCAGCGGGCTGGTCTTCGGCTGGTTCTGGACCGACACGCGCACGGCGCCCGAGGCGCTGCTGCTGCCGGTCTTCGTGACCTACCTCGCGGCGGCGCTCACCAAGGGCGTGGTCGAGCAGGGGCGCTTCGCGGGCAACCACCTCGTGCACGTGCTGTGCGCCGGGCTCTTCGCGGGGCTCATCGCGCTGCCGCTCGAGGCCGCGGCCGCGACCATGGGCTGGACGCTGCCGCGCGCCACGCCCGCGCTGCACCTGCCGCTGCTCGACGGCCCGTGGCTGGGCGGCGCGACCGCCGGCGCCGTCGTGGAGTGGTCGCTTCTCGGCACCTTGTTCTACGGCACCTACAAGGTGCTCGACCACCTCGGCGTCGGGCCGGTGGTGCAGACGGTGGCGCTCTTCGGCGTGATGCCCTTCCTGCCGAGGTTCGCGGACTTCCTGCTGCGGATGGGCTGAGCGCGCCCGCTCACTCCGGCCGGTACACGACCGCCGACAGCGGCGGCAGCTCGAGCACCAGGCTCTGCGCCTCGCCGTGCCAGGGCTGCGGCTCTGTCTCCGGCAGCTCGCGCGTCGGGTAGTCGCTGCCGCCGTAGAGCGCCGCGTCGCTGCTGAAGATGCAGCGCCAGGCGCCGGGCAGTGGCGCGCCCACGCGGTAGTCGTTGCGCGGCACCGGCGTGAGGTTGAGCAATACCAGCACGCGGCCGGCGTCGTCGTGGCGCTCGAAGCAGACCACGGAGTTGGCCTTGTCCGAGCAGTCGATCCAGCGGAAGCCGCGGTCGGCCTCGGGGTCGCGGCTCCACAGGCAGGACTTGGCGCGGTAGAGCGTGAGCAGGTCGTGCAGGAAGCGGTGCAGGCCGCGGCGCGGCGGGTCGTGCGCGAGGTGCCAGGGCAGGCTGTGGTCGTGGTCCCATTCGCCCGGCGGCGCCAGCTCGGTGCCCATGAAGTTGAGCTTCTTGCCGGGGCGCAGGTGCTGGTAGGCCAGCAGCGTGCGCAGGTTGGCGAACTTCTGCCACTCGTCGCCGGGCATGCGCGAGAGCAGCGAGCCCTTGCCGTGCACCACCTCGTCGTGCGACAGCGGGTCGAGGAAGCGCTCGCTCGACTCGTACAGCATCGCGAAGGTGAGCTGGTCGTGGTGCCAGCGCCGGTGCACGGGGTCGAGGCCGAAGTAGGCCAGCGAGTCGTGCATCCAGCCGAGGTTCCACTTGAGCGCGAAGCCGAGGCCGTCGTGCTCGGGCGGCGTGGTCACGCCGTTCCAGGCGGTGGACTCCTCCGCGATCATGAGCGCGCCCGGGCATTCCTGGCGCACGATGGCGTTCATGGACTTCATGAACTCGATGGCTTCCACGTTCTCGCGGCCGCCCCAGGCGTTGGGCAGCCACTCGCCGTCGCGGCGGCTGTAGTCGCGGTAGAGCATGGAGGCCACCGCGTCCACGCGCAGCCCGTCGGCGTGGAACTCGCGCAGCCAGTAGAGGGCCGAGGCCACGAGGAAGTTGCGCACCTCGTGGCGGCCGAAATTGAAGATGAGCGTGTCCCAGTCCGGGTGCGTGCCGACGCGCGGGTCGTCGTGCTCGTACAGCGCCGTGCCGTCGAAGCGCGCCAGCGCGTGCGCATCGTTGGGGAAGTGCGCCGGCACCCAGTCGAGGATGACGCCGAGGCCAGCGGCGTGCAGCGCGTCCACCAGCGCGCGGAAGTCGTCCGGCGTGCCGTGCCGCGAGGTGGGCGCGAAGTAGCCGGTCACCTGGTAGCCCCAGCTGCCCCCGAACGGATGCTCCATGACCGGCATCAGCTCCACGTGCGTGAAGCCCAGCTCGCGCACGTGGTCGGGCAGCTGCCGGGCCAGCTCGCGGTAGGTCAGCGGCCGATCGTCCTCCTCGGGGATCCGGCGCCAGCTGGCGAGGTGCACCTCGTAGATGGACATGGCCTCGCGCAGCGCGTCGCGGTGCCCGCGCGACTCCACCCACTCCGCGTCGCCCCAGACGTAGCCGTCGAGGCGTTGCACGATGGAGGCGTCGCCCGGCCATTGCTCGGCCTTGAAGGCCAGTGGGTCGGCCTTGAGGCGCAGCACGCCGTCGGCGCCCAGGATCTCGTACTTGTACAGGTCGCCCTCCCTGACCCCCGGCACGAACAGCTCCCACAGGCCCGTCGAGCCCAGCGAGCGCAGCGGGTAGCGCCGCCCGTCCCACTCGCAGAAGTCGCCCACCACGGCGACGCTCTGCGCGTTGGGCGCCCAGACCACGAAGGCCGTGCCGTCCACCCCGTCGAGGCGCCGCGGGTGGCTGCCGAGGAACTCCCACAGCCGGCGGTGGCGGCCCTCGGCGAAGAGGTGCAGGTCCATCTCGCCCACCGTGCAGGGGAAGCGGTGCAGGGCCTCGATGTCCAGCGGGCGCAGCGCGGGCGTGGAGGCCACCGACGGGCGCGGCGACGGGCGCTCGAAGAGCGGCGCCGGAGCATCCACGTGGAACAGCGTGGCCTGGCTCGCGCGCGCCGGGGCGTGAGCGGCGGCCACGGCGTGCAGCGGGCTCTGCGGCAGGCGGCTCGCCGGCAGCTGGCCGAGGCGCGTGCGCGCCTCGCCGTGCGCCGAGGCGGCCTGGCGCAGCGCCGCGCCGGCATCTACCTCGGGTGCGGGCTTGCCGCGTCGCGCCGGCTTGTGCGCCGCGGACTTGCCGGCGCCGCCCTTGGCCGAGGACTTCGCGCCGCGCGCCTTGCCGCCGCGCGCCTTGCCGCCACCCTTGCTCCGCCCGCCCGTCGCGCTCATCGTGCACCGCCTCGCTGGTCGCCGTGGTCGCGGCCTTCGCGCCGCGGGGCGGACAGGATACGGCAAGGCCCGCGGGCGATCACGCCGCGCGGCGGACCTCAGCGCGCCGCGGTGCGCTGCAGCAGCAGCAGGGCGTGGCCGCGGACGGTGAGCTTTCCGGTGCCGGCCGGCAGCTCGCGCACGCCGCCGCTGGCGGCCGCCTGCCGGGCCTCCGCGGTGTCGACGACCACGCGCCAGCCGCCGGGCCCGTCCAGGCGCGGCAGCGTCCACTCGCCGTCGTCGTCACCCCCGTTGAGGAGCAGCAGCAGCGTGGCGGCGGGGCCGGGCACGTCGGCGTGACGCCCCGGCAGGAGCAGGCCCAGAGCCCGCGCCTCGGGCGCCTGCCAGTCGGCGTCCTGCATGAGCTGGCCGTCGGGCCGCAGCCAGAAGGCGTCGCGCGCGGCCTCGTCCAGCGTGCCCTCGGGCTTCGGCCCGCCGCCCGTCGCGCCCAGTTCCCCGCGCAGGTAGCTGCGCCGCCGCAGCACCGGGTGGGCCGCGCGCAGCGCCACCAGCTCGCGCGCGAAGTCGAGGAAGCGCCGCGCGCGCTCGTCGAGACCCCACGCCAGCCAGGTCGTCGCGTCGTCGTGGCAGTAGGCATTGTTGTTGCCGCCCTGGCTGTGCGAGAGCTCGTCGCCGCCCCGCAGCATGGGCACGCCCTGCGCGAGCAGCAGCGTGGCCGCCTGGCTGCGGCGCAGGCGGTCGCGGCGCTCGAGCACCGCCGGATCGTCGGTCTGGCCCTCGACGCCGCCGTTGCTGGAGAGGTTGCCGTCCGTGCCGTCGCGGTTGCCCTCGAGGTTGGACTCGTTGTGCTTGCGCTCGTAGGACACCAGATCGGCCAGCGTGAAGCCGTCGTGCGCCGTGACGAAGTTCACGCTGGCCAGCGGGCGGCCGGGGAAGATGTCGCTGCTGCCGGCCAGGCGGCTGGCGAGCTCGGGCAGGCGCCCGGCGTCGCCGCGCCAGAAGGCGCGCGTCGCGTCGCGGGCGCGGTCGTTCCACTCGTGCAGGCCGGCGGGGAAGCGGCCCGTGCGCCAGCCGTCGGGCCCCAGGTCCCAGGGCTCGACCACCAGCTTGCAGCGCGAGAGCAGCGGGTCCGCGAGCAGCTCGCGCCAGAAGTCGTCGCGGTGCTCCAGCGCGGGGCCACGTCCGAGCGCGACCGCGAGGTCGAAGCGGAAGCCGTCCACGTGCAGCGCGCCGGCCCAGTGGCGCAGCGCGTCCAGCACGAGCTGGCGCGTGCGCGGCCGGCTCGTGTCCAGCGTGTTGCCGCAGCCCGTGACGTCCAGCGCGATGCGCGGGTCCTCGGGCAGGTGGCGGTAGGCGGCCGCGTCGTCCAGCCCGCGCAGCGAGAGCGTGGGCCCGTCGCTGCCCAGCTCGGCGCTGTGGTTGAGGACCACGTCGACGAGCACCTCGAGCCCCGCCGCGTGCAGCTCGCGCACCATCTGGCGGAACTCCGCCACCTGCTGGCCGCGGTCGCCGCTGGCGTAGCCCGCGTGTGGCGCGAGGAAGGCCAGCGGGTTGTAGCCCCAGGCGTTGACGAGCCCGGCGCGCACCAGCCGCCGCTCGCTCACGAAGTGGTGCACAGGCATCAGCTCCACCGTCGTGACGCCCAGTCGCTTCAGGTGGGCGACCACCGCCGGCGACGACACGCCCAGGTAGCGGCCGCGGCGCTCGGGCGGCACGTCGGGATGCTGCACCGTCAGCGCGCGGACGTGCGCCTCGTACAGCACGGTGCGCTCCCAGGGCACCGCGGGCTGGCGGTCGTCGCCCCAGTCGAAGCCCTCGTCCACGACCACGCCGCGCGGCACGAAGGGCGCGCTGTCGCGCGGGTCGCGCGGGCCGTCGGCCGCGGCGCCGGCGTCGAAGCCGCCGTCATGGCCGCACAGCGCGTCGTCCCAGGTGAGCGGGCCCGCGACCGCCAGCGCGTAGGGATCCAGCAGCAGCTTGGCCGGGTTGCAGCGCAGAGCGCGCGCCGGCTCCCACGGGCCGTCGGCGCGCAGGCCGTAGAGCTGCCCGGGCCGCAGCTGGTCGAAGCGGCCGTGGAAGACGGTGCCCGTGCGGCCCGGCAGCGGCACGCGCGCCGTCTCGACGAAGCCACCGCCGGGCGCGTCGGCGAAGAGGCACAGGGTGACAGAGCGCACGGCGGGCGCGGCGGCGACGGCGATGTTGACCGCGCGGCCGTCCCAGCGCGCGCCGAGGGGGGCGGGGGAGCCTGGCTGGGCGGCGGGGGGTGGCGCGCCGGAACTCATGCGTCGAGGAGCCGTGTGGGGCGCGATCCCGTTCGTGGAGGTCGTCGGGAAGGCGCCTGCCTTCGCTGCAGCCACCGCGGCAAGTGATTCAGCGCGGCGCGGATCGCGCGCCGCAACGTGTCACGCGCGATCCTGGTCACATTGAAGAAATTGGTCGGAGTCACGACTCCGACTGATTTCTTCAATCTGACGGTACGGGCCTCGGACGCAGCGTGGCGCCGCTCGCGCCCGCGCTCGAGATCGACCGCCGCGATCCGCAGCGACGCGCACGAACACGCTGGTGGCCAGCCGACGATCGCATGGCCGTCGCGCGGCCGCCTGGCCATCACGTGTGCGCCTCCCACGTCGCCAGGTCGAACGGCCTGCAGCGCGCCCCCGGCTTGAAGCCCCGGAACTGCGCCTTGCAGCGGTAGCAGAGGAGGAAGCGCTTCACGATGCGGCGCAGCAGCCACCAGTCCAGCAGCGCCAGCGGCACGAGCACCGCGAACATCCACGGCAGCGGCACGCGCAGCAGCAGCAGCGCGCCGAAGAGCACGACGACCACGATCACGCCCAGCTTGCTGTTGACGTCCTTCTGGATGGCCAGCGTGTGGTAGCCGCAGGCCGGGCAGCCGTCGAGGCTGCCGTCGGCGCCGACGTGCGCGGGGAAGTCGAGCGGCAGCGCCGCGCCGCAGGCGCCGCAGCGCGCCTCGCGAGGCAGGTGGGCGGCCAGCTGCGGGCCGGCCGGGCCGCGCGCGGCCTCCGGGGCGAAGTCCAGCGGCTGCCAGCGCCCGCACGCGCAGGGCACCACCGCCGAGTGCTGGGCATGGTCGCGGGCGGGGATGTCCGTGCGCTCGCCGCTGCTCACAGCGGCAGGCCCGTGGCGCCCTCGACCATGCGGCCCATGAGCTCGCCCAGGTAGACCAGCACGCACATCGCGTAGAGGATGCCGGTGGCGGGCTGGGTCTTCTCCATGCGCACGGTGACCAGGGTCATCCACGCCAGCACGGCCGGCACGAGCAGGCCCACCGGGATGCGCGCCCAGACGTTGACGACGTCGAGCACGCGCTCGGGCTGATGGGCCAGCAGCTCGGACTGGCTGGCGTTGCCGGCGCCGAGGAAGGCGGGCCACAGCAGCCACAGCGCGAAGCCCGAGACCGCGGCCTTGAGGAGCAGCAGCCACGGCAGCGGGCGCACGAGCCGCGCGAGGTGCTGGATGGAGAGGCCGTGCGACACGAGGTACCAGTGGCCGAGGATCATGCTCCAGGTGGTGAAGCCCAGCACCAGCGCGCCGGCCAGCGCCGCGACGAGCGGCAGCGTGAGCGCGAGCCCGGCGCGCGCGCCGGCGCCGGGGCCGGTGAAGGCCACCGCCAGCGACAGCGCCGCCGCGCTGGCCGCGATTCCCAGCCACAGCAGGACGCCCTCGAGCCAAGGCCGCTTCCAGCCGCTCACCGACGCGAACATCAGCAGGCTCGACGCGGCAACGCCGACGGAGAGGCCCAGTGCGCGCGACGCGCCACTGGCGCCCGGCGCCAGCGCCGGCCCCCAGACCAGCGTGCCCGCCAGGCCGTAGAGCCCGAGCAGCACCCAGCCCCCGAACTTGAAGTACTTCGGCCCGAGTGCGGGCCGGTCGCTGATCGCGAAGGTCAGCAGCGAGCCCAAGGCCGTCTGCAGCAGGAACAGAAGCGAGACCTCGGCCAGCGACATCGTGTCGCGATGGTAAGAAACAGGCTGGTGGCGCCGCCCGAGGTCGCATTGACGACTCCGGACAGTGCCCCTAGACTCGCCGGCGCGCGCAGGGGCCGGCACGTCCGGCACACTCCCTCCCCCGGCCCCTCGCCCGCAGGGGGATCACCATGATTGTCACCTTCCGTCCGGCCCGACTCGCCGTCGCGCTCTTCCTCTCCGCCGCCGCCTCGGCCCAGACCGTCACCTGGTCGCCGATCCAGACCAACTACTCGCTCGAGCCGGGCGAGGTGCAGCTGATCAAGGCCAACGTCTGCCTGCCCGGCCAGGTGGCCAAGGCCGACATCTACCTGCTGGCGGACACGACCACGAGCATGACGCCCGTGCTCGACGCGGTGAAGCAGGACGCCGTCGTGCTGGTCGACGCGCTCGTGAACACGCCGCTGGTGGACCTGCATCTCGGCGTGGGCCAGTACCGCGACTTCCCCTTCAACGCCAAGCCCTTCGACAACCAGCTCTCGCCCACGACGGACGCGGGTGCGATCGTCTCGGCCATCGACGCCTGGACGGCCGGTGGGGGCGGCGACGGCAGCGAGGCGCAGCTCTACGCGCTCTACCAGATCGCGACGGACCCGACCATCGGCTTCCGGCCCGACGCCAAGCGCATCATCGTGTGGTTCGGCGACTCGCCGGGCCACGATCCCATCTGCGCCATCTTCGTCGGCGGCGGCGTGCCCACCTTCGACATCACCGAGCAGGTGGCAACGGACGCGCTGATGAACAGCGGCACGAACGGCGGCATCACGGTCATCGCCATCGGCACGACCTCGTCGGCCTCGGTCTACCCGCTGTCGCTCAACGACGACCCGCTCAAGTCGGTGTACGACTACTTCAACCCGCCGGGCATCGACTGGTGCACGCCCGCCGGCCTGCCGGGGCAGGCGGACCGCATCGCGCAGGCGACGACGGGCATCTCGACCACCATCACCGATCCCGCGCAGATCACCTTCACCATCCTGCAGACGCTGGCGAGCGTGCTCATCGCGGCGGACGTGACCTGCACCGTGTCGCCCTCCCTCGCGCCCTACCTGGAGGGCATCGCGCCGGCGTCCTACGACGACCTGGCGCTGCCGCACGATCCGACGCAGCAGGTGTGCGTGCCCTTCACCATCCGGCTCAAGGGGCTGCCGTGCGGCGACAAGTACGGCGCCTTCGGCTCGGCCGACATCCAGCTCAACGGCACGCCGTTGTCCAGCAAGCCCATCGGCATCATCCAGCCCGCGTGCTTCAACGAGCTCGGCCTGCTCATCGTGGGCATGCGCCGCCTCGATCCCCCCGTCGTGCTGCCCGGCGGCGATCTGTCGGACCTGCTGTGGGTCGACGCGCAGATCCTCACGTCGGTGCTGCCGCTGGGCGTGATGCCGGTGTTCAACCTCCCGGACGTCCCCGGCCTCTCCGGGCTCACGCTGTACTTCCAGTGCCTGATGAAGAAGCCCGGCGTGTTCCCGCTGGACCCGATCAAGACCAGCAACGGCCTGCAGGTGACCTTCGGTGCCACCGACTTCGGGGTGCAGTACGGCCCGGGCAGCGGCCTGACCCTCCAGCTCGGCCAGCCGGCGCTGGTGCCGGGCGTACTGGCGCTGGAGTGCGTGCTGTTCTAGCAGCGCCGGGTCCCGCCTCACTTGTCGAAGATGTTCCGGTCCTTCGGGATGTGGCGCTCCTCGATCTCCTCGACGCGCAGGTCGGGAGCGTCCGCCGGCTTCGGCGCCGGACGGCGGGCGGGCGCAGCGATGGACAGGGGGCTGGGCTGGAAGGTCGAGGCCTGATCCTTCTCGGGCGGCTGTGGCATGGCGGCGCTCCTCGCGGGACGGGCGCAGCCTACCGCCGGCGCGAGTGACTCGCTACTCTCCGCGACCCATGAGCGATGTCGAGCCGTCCTTCCTGCGCGACGTCCCGTACATGGGCGTCATCTGGGTCGTGCACGAAGCCAGCAAGCTGGGCTTCGTCAATGGCCATCCCGACTGGTGCAACCTGGGGCAGGGCCAGCCCGAGGTGGGGCCGATGGAGGGCGCGCCGCCGCGCATCGAGTCCGTCGCGCTGCAGCCCGCGGACCATGCCTACGGCCCCCTCGGCGGCCTCGACGAGATGCGCGACGCGGTGGCGGCGCACACCAATCGCCTGCACCGCCGCGGCCTCGCGAGCCAGTACGCCCGCCGCAACGTCGCCGTCGCGCAGGGCGGGCGGCTGGCCCTCTCGCGCGCCCTCGCCGCGCTGGGAGCCGTGAACGTCGGCTACCAGCTGCCCGACTACACCGCCTACGAGGACATGCTCGACCTGCACCTCGCGCGCGTCACGCCCATCCCGCTGCGGGCGCCCGAGTCCAACGGCTTCGCCATCACGCCGGCGCAGTTCGAGCAGGCGGTCGAGGAGCAGGGCCTCACCGCGCTGCTGCTCAGCAACCCCTGCAACCCCACCGGCCGCGTGCTGCAGGGCGCGGAGCTGGAAGCCATGGTGCGCATCGCCCGCGAGCGCCGCGTGTTGCTGCTCATGGACGAGTTCTACAGCCACTTCATCTACAAGCCCGGCCGCGACGGCGCGTGGGGACCGGGCGATGGGCCCGTCTCCGCCTGCGCCTTCGTGCAGGACGTGGAGCGCGACCCGGTGCTGGTCTTCGACGGTCTCACCAAGTGCTTCCGCTACCCGGGCTGGCGCGTTGGCTGGATCGCCGGGCCGTCCGCGCTGGTCGAGACGGTGGCGCGCGTCGCCTCGTCGATGGACGGCGGCCCTTCGCGCATCGCCCAGCGCGCCGCGCTGCAGGCGCTGCAGCCCGCCGCCGCCGACCAGGAGACCACCGCCCTGCGCCGCGTCTTCGCGAAGAAGCGCAACATCATGGTGAGCGCGCTGCGCGAGCTGGGCGTCACCTTCGCCCGCGAGCCCGAGAGCACCTTCTACGCCTGGGGCAAGCTCTCCGCCCTGCCCGAGCCGCTCAACGACTCGATGGCCTTCTTCCGCCGCGCCATCGAGCGCAAGGTCATGACCGTCCCCGGCGAGTTCTTCGACGTGAACCCCGGCAAGCGCCGCCAGGCGCCCAGCCCGTACAGGCAGTGGATGAGGTTCAGCTTCGGTCCACCGGAAGACAACCTGCGGATGGGGCTGGAGCGGCTGAAGGAGATGGTGAAGTCGGCGCGCTGAGGCGCGGCGGGGCGCGTGGGCGGCACGGGAGCGCTGCGGTGCTTCCCGGCACGTTAAAAAAAATGCCCGGAGCAACTGCTCCGAGCATTTTTTTTTAACGTGCCGGGTGCCGGCCACGCTCCAGGCGCAGCCCTACGCCGTGACGCCGTTCTCCAGCGCGTAGCGGATGATCTGCGCGGTGCTCGTCAGCTCCAGCTTCGTCATCAACCGCGCGCGGTACGTGGACGCCGTGCTCTCGCTGATCTTCATGACCTGCGCGCACTCCTGCAGGCTCATGCCGCGGCCCATGAAGCGCAGCAGCTCGAACTCGCGCTGCGAGAGCTTGTCGAGGCCGACGTGCCGGCCCTTGGGGCCGCGCACGTGCTGGGCCAGCTTCTCGGCCAGGCGCGGCGTCACGTACTGCCGGCCTTCCGCGACGGCGTGCACGGCGGTGATGAGCTCGCCGAGTCCGTCGGACTTGACCACGAAGCCCTGCGCGCCGGCGTCGAGCGCCTTCTGCACGTAGTGGATGTTGTCGTGCATGGTGAGGATCACCACGCGCGCGCCCGGATGCTCCTTCAGGAGCCGCGCGGTGACGTTGGGGCCGTCGCCGTCCGGCATGGTGTAGTCGCAGATGAGGAGGTCGGCCTGCGTGTCGGTCATGCGGCGGATGGCTTCCTCGCCATTGCTCGCCTCGCCGACGACCTTGATGCCGTTGTGCTCTTCGAGCGCCTGGCCGAGGCCCTGCCGCACCATCACGTGGTCGTCCGCCAGGATCACCTTGATGTCGTCCATGATCTCTTCGCCGCGTGGCGGTGGGGCCGCGCGTCGCCTTTCACCGGTGAGGGATCGGTATTGAAACAGAAACCTCGGTTCCGCCCTCGGGCTTCGAGCGGATGGAGAATTTTCCTCCGAGGAGCTCGGCGCGCTCACGCATGCCCAGGAGCCCGTACCGGCGCGTAGGCGGGATCGTATGCTCGTCGAAGCCGACGCCATCATCGCTCACCTTGAGCTCGATGCCCGCATGTGTCGCCTGCAGCGTGACAAAGGCGGTGGCCGCGCGCGCGTGGCGCAGGATGTTCGTGAGCGCCTCCTGCAGGATGCGGAAGACGTGATTGGCCACGTCCGAAGGCAGGCCGCGCGCCTCCACCTGGATGTTCGACTCCACGTCGATGCCCGAGCGCGTGGTGAAGTCGAGCAGGATCGTGGCCACGGCCTGGGGCAGGCCGTGGTCGTCCAGCTCGGTGGGGCGCAGCATGTGCGAGATCTCGCGCACGCGCTGCTGCGTGTCGCGCGCGGCCCGCAGGGCGGAGCCCAGCGCCTCGCGCCGGCGCTCGGCGTCCGTGAGCCGCGTCGCGCGCTCGATGTCGAGGCACGCGGCGGTGAGCAGCTGCCCCAGGTCGTCGTGCATCTCGCGCGAGATGCTGCGGCGCTCGTCCTCCTGGGTGGACAGCAGTCGCAGCGTGAGCGAGGAGAGGCGCTCGTTCATCTCGCGCTGCGCCGCCGCCGCCACCGTGCGCTCGCTGCGCCGGTTGCGGATGACCACCAGCAGCCACAGCAGCACGGCGACGATGGCGCCCGCGGCCAGCAGCACGGGCAGGCTGCGCCAGCCCGGCGGGGGCACGGTGACGCGGTACGCGGCAGGCTCCATCGACATGTTGCCCAGGCTGTCGATGGCCGTGACCTTCAGATCGTGTGGGCCCGAGGGCAGCTCGGGGAAGGTCATCTGCTGGCCGTCGAGGACAGCCGACGACGACGCCGGATTCCCGTCGACCAGCACGCGGAAGCTCAGTTCCTCCGGGGGGGTGGCGTTCCAGCGGTCCACGGCGTCCCACTTCGCGATGACCTCGCCCTCCTCGCCGAAGTACGCGTCCAGCTTGCGGACCTTGGGCGGCTCGGTGTCGTGGGGCCTGAAGTGCAGGAGGCCCTGACCGAGCGTGCCCAGCCACAGCCCGTCCCCGCCGTCGGCCAGGACAGGCCAGAAGCTGCGCGCGGGCAGGCGGCTCGAGACGTCGCGGCACTCGTCATCGAGCACCAGGAAGAAACCCTTCTTCGACGCGAACCACAGCCGGCCGTCGGGCGTCTCGGCGAACGAGGCCGCGGCCGCGCGCTGCCAGGGGCCGTCGATGAGCCGGAGCCACTTGCCGTCGCGCCGGACTGCGATGCCCGTGTGGTCGAGGTCGAAGCCCACCCAGAGCGTGCCGTCGCGCGACTCGTGGAGCGCGAAGGCGCGCAGCCGGCCCATCGGCGCGCCCCCGTCGGGGTGCCAGGTCACGCCGTCGAAGCGGCGCACGGAGTCGGCCAGGCCCGACAGCAGTGAGCCATCGCGACTGAGCAGGACGTCGTAGGCGCGCGGCATGCTCGTGCCGTCCTCGTTCTCCATGAAGCGCGTGAACTTGCCGTTTTTCCAGCGCACCAGTCCGCCAAACTGGGCCCGCTCGGCGTCGAGCTGGTCGCCGACTTCGGTGAACCACATCTCGTCGCCGCAGCGACGGATCGAGTGCACGAAGAAGTAGTCGCCGAAATCGTCCGACCCCTTGTAGCGGGTCCAGTGGCCGTCCTGCAGCCGCCACACGCCCTTGAAGCCCGAGCCGCTGCTCACCCAGAGCGCGCCCTCGGCGTCCTCGCACAGGCCGGTGACCTCGGTCAGGGGCCAGTCGTTCGCGTCGCGCTTGGGTTCGCCGAACGTCTCGCCGTCGAAGTGCACGATGCCTGTGTCGGTACCGATCCAGTAGCCGCCGGCGGCCGAGGGCGTGATGACGTTGACCTTGGGGCTCACGCCCGCGGCCTCCGTGTCGAAGCTCTCCCACTCGCGCGACGCGAGGTCGCAGATGGCCATGCGCCCCGAGGCGAACACCGTGGCCAGCTGCCCGCTCCCGGTGACGCACATCTTGACCAGGATCTCGTGGGAGGCGAGGGGCACGTGCGCCTCGCGCCAGCGGCCGTCGCGCCGCACGAGCAACCGGTCGCTGGCCGCGATGATGAACGCGCCATCGGGCGTCGCTGCGGCGTCGGTGATCGCCATGGCGCCCTTGTCCGGACGCAGCTGCACAAGCTCGCTTCCGTCCCAGATGAGGCCCGGCGTGATATCGTCGATCCGCTCGGGCAGGAACAGCACCGAGCGGCCGGCGCTCAGGGCGTGCGGATACCACACGCGGACATTCTGGCGGAGGATGCCGGCGGACATCGGCACCCACGAGTCCTCGACCTGGCGGAACACGCCCTTCTCGCTCGCGCACCACAGGGTGCCCGACGCATCGCGTGTCATGCTCAACGCGTTGCCCGCGCCCTCCGGCGACGAGGCGAGCGGCACCTTGCGCTGCAGCTCCGCGCGAACGATCTCACCGTTGAGCGCGAGGTCCGCGCTGCCGTCGGCGTTGCGGCATATGGGCGACACGAAGGCCCCCGTGGAATACTGGCCGATGCTGCCCACGGTGCCGTGCGCATCGACGGTCATCGCGTCGTTGCCCGTGAGGAGCAGCACGCCGCCGTCGAGCGGCGCGATGTCGCGCACCTCTGCATCCACGACCTTCCGGTCGTCCCAGCCCGGCTCGCGCCTCCACGTCCAGCCGTCGAAGGCCAGCAGACCCTTGGCGTCCAGCGCAAGCAGCCCGCCGTCGGTGCCGGGCCGCACGAGTCGGAACACCGTCTCCGCGCCATCCGGCCCATCGAGGATGCGCCACCTCCACGCTTCCTCGAGGCGCTGCTCGACCGGTGCCTGCGGCGGCGCGATGGCCGCCAGCAGCGGCGCCAGGACCGCGAGCAGCAGGGAGGCCAGGCCTGCCCGGCGCAGCGCGCCCGGCGCATGACTCCTGCAGAACAAGGCGCCGCCAGCCGTCATCCGATCATGATCCGCTCGACACGGTCGATGTTAGCAGACGAGATGTGTGCCGTTTGCGCGCGGATCACGCCGGCACGAGCAGTCCGGCGTCGACGGCGCGCGCCAGGCAGCCGGCCGCGGCCGCGCGGTGCTCGGGCCCGAAGGCCAGCAGGGCCGGATCCGTTCCGGCCTGCACGGCCTGCTGCAGCAGCCGGCCGACGTCCGCGCCGAGATCGAGGAAGCGATGCTCGCGGCCGAGGAAGGCCAGGTGGCAGGTGGCGCGCTCCACGCCGCGCGCCTCGGCGGCCGCGTGGCTCTCGCTGCGCGTGACGCCGCCCAGCGGGGTGGGGTCGCTCCAGGCCCGGTCGAGCTGCGCGCGCACCGCGCCGTAGGGGAAGGGCAGGCGCACGAGGCTGGCGTCCGGTCGCAGCGCCAGTCGCGCGGGCAGCTCGCGCACGCGCGGGCCGCGCGGCCGCGCGACCTCGCGCCGGAAGGCATCGCGCCCCTCGCGGCACAGGTACAGGAAGATGTGGCTCTTGTAGCGGTAGTAGAGGAAGTTCTCGCCGCGCAGCGCGGCCAGGGCCTCGGTGGCCGCGCCCAGCACCGAGTCGAAGGCCTCGCGCACCTCGGCGCGGGTCATGCCCGAGGCCGACTCGTGCTCGAGGTAGCGCGCGAGGTCCTCGCGCACCGGCCCGTCGCGCGGGTCGTCGAGCACGCGCGCGATGCCGAAGCGCGCCGGCTCGCGGTACATGGGGCTGACCATGTCCAGGTTGAAGACCTGCAGGCTGATCTCGCCGATCCACGGCGCGTTGCGCACGATGAAGGCGCGCGTCGCGTCGGCCTCCTCGCGCGTCTCGGTCGGCAGGCCGACCATGGTGTAGAGCGTCGCCGAGATGCCCGCCTCGTGCGCCGCGCGGATCACGCGCTCGGCCTCGTCCAGCCGCGTGCCCTTCTCCACCAGGTCCAGCACGCGCTGGCTGCCCGACTCGAAGCCGAACATGAGCTTGCGGCAGCCGGCGGCGTGCAGGCGCGGCAGGCTCTGCGCGTTGAAGTCGCGCTCGTCCATGCGCGCGTCGCACCACCAGCGCACAGCCAGGCCCGCGGCCGCGAAGGCGTCCGGGATGCGCCGCGCCATGACCGGCGGCAGGTCGTCCATGATGAAGTAGAAGTACGGCGTGCCGTGGCGCGCCTGCAGCGTCTGCAGATCGGACACGAGCCGCTCCACGCTGCGCTCGCGGTAGGTGGGGCCGATGGCGGTGTACAGCGTGCAGAAGCCGCACTTCTCGTAGAAGCAGCCGCGCGTCGGCGCGACGGGCAGCACCAGCTCGCCGCTCAGGTATTCGCGCAGCGGCAGGTCGGAGAAGTCCGGGCAGGGCAGCTCGTCGATGGGCAGCGGCAGCAGCTCGCCGTTCACGCACGGGGCGCCGTCCGCGCCGCGCCACAGCAGGTTGGCCACGCGCGAGAGGTCGGGCCGCGCGCCGCTGCGCGCGCCCTCCGCACCGCCGCTCGCGGCCACGGCCTCGCACAGCTGCAGCAGCGGCCGCTCGCCCTCGTAGACCGCGATGCTGTCCACGCGCTCGAAGAGCGGCCGCGTCGCCGCAAGCCGGTGCCCGACGTACGCCAGCATGCCGCCGCCGAGCGTGACGTGGATCTCCGGCCAGCGCGCCTTCACCAGAGTGGCCAGCGTCAGCGCCGGCACCAGCTGGCTGCCGTACGTGACCGAGATGCCCAGCACGTCCGGCCGCTCGCGCTCGATGCGCGGCAGCGCCTGCTGCTCGAACAGCTCGCGGAACATGTTCTGGGTCGGGTGGTCCACGCCCGCGAACAGCTCCGCCGCGCTGTCGATGCTGTTCCCCTGCGTGTAGTTGTGCGCCGTGAAGAGCGACGGCCAGAACTCGGTGCTGAGGAGCTTCAGCCCCGCCTCGAAGGTGCGCATGGCCCACAGATAGGTCTCGCGCTCGTGGAAGCGCACCGGATCGCGGATGGCGGCCTTGGCCTCCTCGATGTGCTCGGCGACGTACGGCCCGGCGGCCAGTGCGTCAGCGTCGAGGCGGTAGCGGTCGAAGTCCTGCGGCTCCAGCGCGCCGCGGTCGCGCGCGTCCCAGCCTGCCGCGCGCTCGCGGATGCGCTCCACCGCCAGCTCCAGGCGCTCGCGCGAGAGCAGCCGGTCGTAGGCCTGCAGGTTCAGGTCCCACTGCGTCGTGCGCGTGAAGCCGTGCTGCGCGAGCCACGCCTTGAGCGCCGGAAGCGCGAGGTGCGGCTGCGTGGGGTGGCCCTGCGGTGGGAAGACGAGCAGCACGCGCAGGTCGGCGGGGGACATCGGGGTGCTCCGGGAAAGGGGCCGCAGTGCGTAACGCCGACGCCTCGGCTCCGACCGGCGGACATGATCCTGCTGGCGTGCCCATTCCTCAAGAAGCCGGTCCGCGTGTCGACAGAGCGCGAGCGCCACGTCCTCGCCGGGCACGGCGAGCTGGCCGCTCGCTGGCCAGCTGTCATCGCGCAAGTCCTGGCGGATCCCGACGAGATCTGCTGGGACGAGACCGGCAGCAACACCATGCTGCTGGCGCGCTGGTATCCTCACCTCCTGCAAGGCAAGTTCGTCGTGGTCGTGGTCGTGCTCGACGCGACCGCAAGGCAGCAACCGTGGCTCGTCACCGCCTACGTCGCGCGCCGCTGGCGCAAGGGAGTCGTCGCTTGGCGAAGAAGCTGACCCTGCGGTTCGACCGCGTCGGAGACATCCTTTACGTCGACACCTGCCTGCCCTACGCCGAGCAGGAGTCCGAGGAACTGTCGGACGGCATCATCGGCCGTTACAACCCTGAGAGCGGCGAGCTCGAGACGCTCGAGATCCTGTCCTTCACCAAGCGATTCCCGCGCGGTGGGCGCGCTTCGCGGGAGCGGGGTCTGGAGTTGCCGTTCACGGCCAGGGGCGCGAAGGCCGATCCACCGTTCGCACACGCGCGACGTCCGGCGCGTCCGGCCACGGTCCGCTCCCGTCGCCGCTGAACTTCAGTCCTCTGCAGCTCGGCAGTCCGTCGCTGCTGCGGCGCCGGTGAGCCGCTCGACCGCCGCCCGAGCCTGCGCCCGTCGCGTCGCCAATCCGTCCGGATCCAGCTCGGGCCAGCGCCTGGCCAGCGCCCGGTCCTCGAGCCCAGCAGCCACGTCGGCGACGAAGGGCGCGACGGCGAAGGCCCGCACCACATCGCCGCGCCGCACGAGCAGCGTTTCGACCGGCCCCTCGGCCCTCGCCGGCGGCCAGGCGCCGGCTTCGATCGCCGCGACCAGCGCCCGTGGATCATGCGCGAAGCGGTCGACGCGTGGCTCGACGACCGCGTGCAGCGTCTCCTCGTAGCGAGCCAGCGTCGCGACCGCGACGGAGCCCGAGCGCCGCGCGAACCGGCCCGCCGCGCGCACGGCCGCGACGCGCGTGAGCACCAGCGGCTCGTCGCGCTCCTCCGGCGCCGCCCCGCACAGCCCGTGCTCGACCGCCTCGACCAGCAGCCGCGCCAGCGGCCGCCCCGTCTCCGCCGCCAGCGCGCGGTAGCTGCGCGGCAGCGCCTCGAGGATGACGTGCGCGTGCCGCGTCAGCAGGAACAGCTCGCGCGTCGAGGCGTGCGCTGCGGCGAAGACGCGGAAGCCCGCGAAGATCTCCGGGTCGGCCGCGATGAGCTCGCGCTGCGCCGTCGGCACGTGGCCCGCCGGCACGTCATGCCCGCGCACGAGGTCCGCGAACAAGCCCGGCTCGTGCCGCAGCGCCGCGCCGGCCTCGGCCGCGCGCCCGTTGCCCGGCGTCACGTTGAACCAGTGCAGCGAGAGCGAGACGCCGCGGCCCGTCGCGCACTCGGCCATGAGGCGCAGGTTGGCGTCGAGGTCCGCCGCCGTCTCGCCCGGAACGCCGGCCATGGTGCCGAGGATCGCAGCGATGCCCGCGCTCTCGACCATCCGCAGCGCCGCGCGCACGTCCAGCGACTCGGCTCGGCCGGCCTTGTTCACGCGGCGCAGCACCTCGGGCCGGTCGCTCTCGACGCCGAAGAGGATGCGCACGCAGCCCGCGGCGGCCATCGCGGCCAGCAGCTCCTCGTCCACGAGGTCGAGGCGCGTGCGGCATTCCCAGCGCAGGCGGTTGCCGCGCCGGAGCTTTTCGGCGCAGATCGCCAGCACCGAGGCGCGGTCGAAGGTGAAGAGGTCGTGGGTCACGTAGGCGGTGCCGACGCCCAGCGCCGCGAGGCGATCGAGCTCGTCGACGGCGCGCGCGGGTGAGAGGTGTCGCGCCGTGCGTCCCCAGAACACCGGCGTGGTGCAGAAGGTGCAGGCGAAGGTGCAGCCGCGCCCGAGGTCGATGGGGAACATGGCCGCGTCCTGCCCCGCGGCGGCCGCGTAGGCGGCGGGCGAGTCGGCGAGGTCCCACGCGGGCGGCGGCACGGCGTCGAGCGAGCCGTCCGCGGCGCGCAGCAGCGGGCGCGGGGCGGTGCGCAGGGGGCGACCGCCGTGGCGGAGGACCAGGCCGGGGATCGCGACCGCGTCGCGCGGGGCGTCCGAACCGGGACGCCGCGCGGCTCGTGCGGCGGCGTCCTCGGCTTCGAGCGCGTCGAGCCAGTCGGCCAACGTGTGGTCGGCCTCGCCCACGGCCACGGCGTCGACGGCGGAGTGCCGCGCGACGACCGCTTCCTCGACGGATTCCGGCCCCTGGCCGCCGAGGATCAGCGGCAGGTCCGGACGTCGCGCGCGCAGCTCGGCGGCGAGCTCCAGCGCCGCGGGGACGGACGAAAGCATCGCGCCGAGGCCCAGCGCGTCGGGCTCCAGCGCCAGCAGGCGCTTGGCACACTTGCTGGCCAGCGCGTCGGCCTCGCTCGGCGTGCGCGCCGGCAGCTCGCCGCGGCGCAGCAGCAGCGGCAGGTCCAGCCACGCCACCTCGTGGCCGCGTGCGCGCGCGCCGGCCGCCGCGTGCAGCAGGCCGACCGGCGGCATGGAGTAGCCGAAAGTGTCGCGGTGGGGCGGCTGGGTGAGCAGGATCCGCACGATGCGCCGCAGCCTACCGCGACGCGTTCCCGGACGCGCCTTCACGGCCCGGACAGGCGGCCTTATGCTGCGTCGGCCCGTGCCTCCCGGAGATCGCGCATGCTGCGACGTGTCGCGCTC
This sequence comes from Planctomycetota bacterium, assembly GCA_036274635.1. Lineage (GTDB taxonomy): Bacteria > Planctomycetota > B15-G4 > B15-G4 > B15-G4 > DASUFI01. Next base: position 25,048 of record DASUFI010000217.1, on the reverse strand, counting down.
ACGCTGCTGTGTGCCGCCCTGGCGGCCAGGGGCCTGACCGCGCAGCAGGTCTGGGTCGTCGGCCCGCAGCCCGGCCCCGGCGTGGACTTCACCGCGATCCAGGCGGCCGTCAACGCCGCGGCTGATGGCGACATCATCCTCGTCAAGCTCGGCAGCTATGTCGGCAACGTCGCCATCGCGAACAAGAGCCTCGTGATCGAGGGAATGCCCAGCCCCGCCGGGTCGAGTCCCAGCAGCACGGGAACCCTGTGGATCGGGGGCCTCCAGGCTGATCGCTCGGTCGTGCTGCGCAACCTCGAAGTCATCCCGCTCCTGTCCGATCTCTCCAGCGTGCTCATCACCCACTGCGAGGGCCCCGCGCTCGTCGAGGACTGTTCCGTGGTGATCTTCGACAGCGCCGTGACGGCCCCGCCGAAGGTCAACAACTCGCAGCACGTCGTCTTCACGCGCTGCACGCTGAAGGCGTCGTGGGCGCACAACGGCTTCGTGTCCGGCCTCGGGCTCGCCGGACTGGAGCTCGTCGGCTCCGACGTTTCGCTGTACGACTGCACCGTCCTCGGCAGCACCGGCTGGGGCGGCCAGGCGTCGGCCGATGGCGCGGGAACTCCCGCGGAGGTCGGCGGTCCGGGCATCCGGATGATCGGAGGCACCCTGCTGCTGGCCGGCGGCGAGGTGCACGGCGGGACCGGCGGCTGGGGCGACACGGACAGCGGCCCGTCCGGCTTCGCCTGCGTGCCCGGCCAGAGCGGCGGGCCGGGCCTCGTGCTCGAGGCCGGCCTCGTGCGCCGCCTGGACGACGCCCTCGCGGGCGGCGCGGCCGGCTTCGACGCGGGCTGCGGTACCGGCAGCGCCGGAGCGGACGTCCTTCAAGCCTCCGGCTCGATCGAGATCGTTCCCGGCCCGCTGCGCACCCTCGAGATCACGTCGCCCGCCGCCGCGGGCCAGTCCGCCACGATCGCGCTCCACGGCCAGCCGGGCGAGCTCGCCTTCCTGCTGCAGTCGTTCACGCCGCTCGGCACGTGGTCGGGCGCGCTGAAGGGCACGCTGGCCGGCGCCGGTCCCTACGCCATCTTCGTCCTCGGCCCGCTGGGCGCCGATGGATCGCTGGTCATCGCTTCGATGCTGCCCGATCCCCTGCTGCCGCCCGGCACGGACGCCTTGCTGCTGGTGGAGCAGTACGTGGTCTCCTCGTCGTGGGGCAAGTCGCTCTCCACGCCGTCCACCGTCCTGCTGCTCGCCGATCCGCACTGACCGCCGGCCCGCACGGGATCAGGCCGGGGACTTGCCGCCCGCCCGGCGCCCTCGCTAGGATTCCGCGCTCCTGAAACGGACGAGCGATCGGACGTTCGCGGGGGTGTAGCTCAGTTGGTTAGAGCGCCAGCCTGTCACGCTGGAAGTCGAGGGTTCGAGTCCCTTCACCCTCGCCATCGCAACGCGGCGCAACGGGGCGCACGCACCGGCGGGCTCGATCCCCTCACCCCGCCTGCCGGAACAGATCCAGGAACCGATCCTCGAACTGCTTGAACGCCCCCGCGCGGTCGAGCTCCGCCTTCAGCTCCAGCGCCTTCGAGCGATTCCGCTTCACCTCCTCGAAGAGCTGCTCGATGCGGTGCCGCGTGTCTTCGCTGAGTTCGGGTTCTTTCGGCATGGGAGTTTCTCCGTCGGGTGGAGTGGAACCGTCAGCGGTGTCCTCCGCGCCCGGATCCTTGCTGGGTGTCTCGTCCGGAGCGGCTTCGCGTGACCGCGCACTGCGGCTCGCATCGCGCTCCAGGTTCGCGAGGAACTTCAGGAGGCCGGCCTCGATGTCGCGCGCCTGGTCGTCGAGCTCGGAGAGATCCAGCCGCACGTCGGCGAGCCGGCCGAAGGCTCGCAGCACCGCGGCCGAGGTCTTGGGGTTGGGCACGCCCGCCGCGAAGAACGGGAACTCGCCCAGCAGCCCGATCCCGGGCAGGCGCCGCGCGGCCGCGGCCGCGAGGAACACGCCGTTGAGGCCGGTGATCTCGCCGCTCAGGAGCGTGTCGATGCCGGCGTGGTGCAGGTCGGTCAGCAGCTCGGTGCGCGTGCACATGCCGACGACGCGCGGAACGGCCGTGGGGTGCACGGGCGCGCCGAGCGCCGCGAAGGTGAAGACGCGCCCGACGCCGTGGCGCTCGGCCTCGTCGAGGAGCAGCTCGGCGTAGGCCCAGGACCGCTGGCTGGGCTGCTGGTCGGAGAGGGCGATGAGCAGGTCCCGGTCGCCGTCGGGGTTGCGCCAGGCGTGGAAGGTGCAGCGCGGCACGCTGACGGGCTGGAGCAGGCCGCCCTTGACCGTGACGGACGGGACGTCGAGAGCCGGAGGAGCGTCGACGTGCGCGACGGGCTCGGCGTGGAGCTTCTCGACGAGGTAGGTGCCGGCGATTTGCGCCACGCCGCCCAGGCCCGGCCACGCGGCGACGAGTGCGGGACGGCGCAGGCGATCGATCATGGACGTGGGTCCCGGGAGGAGGTTCAACCGACGGCTCCCGTCTCGCGCAAGCCGCGTGCCGCCGCGCGCGTGTGGAACCGGCAGCGCGACACCCTCGAGACCACTGGGTGTCCGGCATGCGCTTTGCTCACAACCCCGCAGAGCCCTGAGTCCCGGAGGTCGCAGTCATGAATGTTCCATGGTGCGCGCGCGGCCTCGTCGTCGCGTTCTGCAGCCTTGCGCCACTCGCAGCCCAGCAGACACAGCCGGCGCCGGCAGGCACGGGTCAGCCGATGACGAACCCGCAGACCGGCGCGGAGCCCAAGCCGCTGGCCCAGGGCACGAAGCAAGTCACCGAGGGCATGACGGGCGCGAGCAGCCTCATGGGCAAGTCGATCGTGGACGCTCGCGGCCAGGCGCTGGCCCAGATCCACGACGTCATCGTGGACTCGCAGGGCGGTCTCACGGCCGTCGTCGAGCTGCCCGGCACACCCGGCTTCACGGGGATCCCGCTGAGCAAGCTGTCGCCCATGGTCGTGCAAACCCCCGCGGGCGCCGCGCCCACGGGCACGCAACCGACGGCTGCGCCCGTGAACGACGCCACCGTGGCGGTGGACCACTTCGTCTTTTCTGGAAACATCGCGCAGCTCCAGAAGGCGCCCGTGCTGAACGATGTCTCCACGGTCGATGACCAGTGGCTCACGCAGGTGGACCAGACCTTCGGCGTGCCTGCGAATCACGTGACTTCGACGGCCGGCGAGCCCGTGCGCAGGCCCATCGGCCTGCAGGAGCTGCTCCGCCGTCGCGTGGCCAGCGTCGGAGGCGAGGGGCTGGGCAACGTGAAGGACGTGGGCGTGAGCCTGCGCGACAGCCGGGCCGCCTTCCTCGTCTTCGGTGGCCAGGTGGCGGGGCAGGCCGATCCCGTCTTCCACGGCGTGGCCCTCGACTCGTTCCACTTCGAGGATCCGCAGAACGTCCTGATCGACACGGACCGCGCAGCGCTCGCCCGCTCGAAGGGCGTCGACCTGGCGCGGATGCCGAGCAAGCCCAGCTTCGCGCTTCCGCCGGGGCCCAAGGTCATCAGGACGCCGGGCAACGGGACGGCGCCCGCGGACAAGCCCGGCGGAGCGGGGGCCAGCAAGCCAGACAGCGGCCCCAAGTGATGGCGAGGCACCTGCTCGGAAGGCCGCACGCTGCTACGCTTTGAGAACCCGATTCCCGGAGGCCCGCATGTCCAAGAACTCCCCCGCCGGCAAGCCCCACCCGTCCCTCACCGACGTGAAGACCCTCCGCGCCCGCGCCCGCAAGGACATCGACCAGGGCGCGATCACCGAGAGCTACGGCGCGGACCGCGAGACCGTGCTGCGCCTGCTCAACGAGGCGCTGGCGACCGAGCTCGTCTGCGTGCTGCGCTACCGTCGCCACTACTTCATGGCCTCGGGGCTCGACGCGGACGCGGTGGCGGCCGAGTTCCTGGCGCACGCCAACGAGGAGCAGGGCCACGCCGACCTGATCGCGGCCCGCATCGTGCAGCTGAACGGCGAGCCCGACTTCGATCCCGCGGGCCTGACCGCGCGCAGTCACGCGGAGTACGTGGCGGGCAAGAACCTCGTGGACATGATCAAGGAGGACCTGGTGGCCGAGCGCATCGCGATCGACAGCTACCGCGAGATGGTCAACTACGTCGGCGACCGCGACACGACCACCAAGCGCATGCTGGAGGGCATCCTCGCGGTGGAGGAGGAGCACGCCGAGGACCTGCAGAGCCTGATCCAGGACCTGAAGCACTGAGGCGGCCATGCCCGACCCCGTCGCCGAGGCCCAGCAGGCCTACGCCACCTTCGTCGACTCGTTCCGCAGCGTGGTCCTCGCCACCACGGACGCGGACGGCCGCCCGCACGCCAGCTACGCGCCCTTCGTGGTGGACGAGCGCCGCCACCTCTATTGCCTGGTGAGCGGCCTCGCCGAGCACACCGCGAACCTGCAGGCCACGGGCCGCGCCTGCGCGCTGTTCATCGAGGACGAAGGCCGCGCGCAGCAGATCTTCGCGCGCCGGCGCCTGACCTACGACTGCCGCGCCGACGTCGTGCCGGCGGGCGATCCGCTGCGCGCCGACATCGCGCGGCGCTTCACCGAGCGCTTCGGCGGCATCGCGCAGCAGCTCCTCTCCATGCCCGACTTCCGCCCGGTGCGTCTCGTCCCCGTGAAGGGGCGCTTCGTGATCGGCTTCGGCGCGGCCTTCGACGTGGAGGGCGCGGATCTCGCGCGGCTCGTGCACCGCGGCGGCGGGGGCGGCGGCCACGGGCACGGCGCGCCGCCCGCCGGTCACGGCGCGGCTCCGGCCGACGACCTCATCCCCGGCGACGGCCGACTCCCTGCCGTGGCCGAGCGCCGCATCGTGGACCACATGAACGCCGATCACGCCGCCGCGCTGCTGGGCTACGCGCGCGTGCACGCCCGCCGCCCGGACGTGACGACGGCCCGCATGGTCGCGATCGATGCGGGCGGGCTCGATCTTGTCGTGGACGCGGGCCATGGCGAAGAGCGCCTGCGAGTTCCCTTCGCGCAGCCGCTGCGCCGCGCCTCGGAGGCTCGGACGGTGCTCGTGCGCATGGCGGAGGAAGCGCGCGCCGAAGGCTGAACGGGCCGTCGCGGGGCTGGACGGGCTGAATCCCAAGGGTTTTCCGCGGCGCCAGCACTCCGCGACCGGCCCACTTCCGGTATCGTCTCCGCCCGCGGGTGACGTGATGAGTGCCCGCGACCGGCACACTGGGAGAATCGCGATGAAGCCGCTCGCCGTCCTGTCTGTCACTCTGCTCGCAGCTGTCCTCGTCACGCCGCCCGCGCGCGCCGGCGGCACCATCGACGCGCTGCAGTACATGCCCATCGGCGCCTTCAACGCGTGGGAGATGGTCGACAAGGCGCTGTGGGCCGACGGCGCGGGCGTCAAGGACGAGCCGCAGATCATCTCCGTGACCAAGACCGTCGTCGAGGACGGCACCGTGCGCCACAACGTGCGCACCAAGTTCTTCGACGGCGTCGCGGACCTCATCCTGCAGTTCGGCATCGACAACGGCGTGCTGTACCTCTACGGCGCGCGCGTGATCGATCCGGGAACGGACTTCGACAACGACGACATCACGGTGCCCACGGTGTTCTTCGAGCCGCCGGTGCCGTGCGGCGATGCGACCACGCAGCTGGACGCGGACTTCGCCACCACCGCCGTCACGGCCACGATCGAGATCAGCATCGACGTCGGGCCGAAGAGCATCGACGGCAAGGTCTTCGTGGCCGGCTTCGTCACCGCGCGCTGGAACTCGGTGGCCCCGATCGACACGCCGCTCGGGCTGCTGGGCGACGTCGGCGCGCCGCTGGCCGAGCTGCAGCTCAACTGCGACTTCACCTACAGCTCGGACGACAGCGACATCAACGATGCCGTGGACGACTTCCACACCGTGAAGGGCGTGAGCGGCGTGCTCGGCCCCGGCGTCGGCTTCGTGCAGATCGACGGCCAGGGCAGCCAGCAGAAGATCGTGAACCGCGTCATCCTGCCGGGCGACCTCGTCTCGAACCCGGCCGAGCTGGATGCCTTCGTGGACGTGCCGGAAGGCGACCTGCTCAGCTTCAGCGTGGACACGCTGGACGTGATCAGCGTGCAGCACGCGCTCTTCGGCATCGCCGACGGCGGCATCACCGACGGCGTGGTCACGCTGGACGACCTGGACCTCGAGCACCAGCTGAACGGCGTGCTGACCCTCGAGGGTCAGGTGTCCGCGGCCGGCTCGGGGCCGGTGGACCTGGTCATGGTGGGCAAGGCCAAGCTCAACGCGGCGACGGGCGGCCTCAAGATCTCGCTCAAGGGCAAGACCAAGAAGCTCGACACCTTCGCCAAGCAGGTGAGCTTCTCGGTGGTGCAGGAGCTGCTGCCGCCCTTCGACGGCGCCACGCCGCTGTCCATCGTCTACAAGGCCGGCAAGGATCCGATCACGAAGGAGCTCATCACCGGCACGCTCGAGGTGCCCATCGCGCCCTTCGTCGCCAGCCACATGGACGTCGCCGTGAACCTCCCGGTGGACATCGCCAAGGTGAAGAAGGGCCTCCTCAGCATCGGCACCACGAAGCGCTCGCTGGGCGCGGAGGGCGTGCTCACGCTGGGCACCGCCGCCGAGGGCACGCCGCTCACCTTCCCGATCCTCCTCAAGGAGAAGGTCACGCTGAAGGAGGGCCTGCCCACGGTGCGCGCGTACAGCATCCAGGAGACCGGCACGACGACCAAGCTGCTCAAGGCGGTCGGCTCGAGCACCAGCGCCAAGGACTTCGCGCTCACCAAGCTGAGCGGCAAGCTCATCGGGACGAAGATCCTGCCGCTCATCGAGGACGTGGTGGTCGCCTCGCAGTAGGCCAGCGGGCCGGCCCGCCGGTGTCGGGTGCCGTTTGTTAGCGTGGCAGCCCCGCGGTCGGCCGCGGCTGGAGGAGACTGCCATGACACTGCGACGGAGCTGCGTGATCCTCGGTCTGGCTGCGCTCGCCGCCTGCACCGGCGAGGGCGAGCACAAGAAGATCGTCGAGGAGCATCCGCCTGCCGCGGAAGCCAAGCCCGCGCCCGAGGCCAGCGCGAGCCCGGCTCCGGCCGCGGCGCAGAAGGCCCCGGACGCCGCCGCGCCCGCCGGCCCGGCGGCCGCCGCGACCGCGGGCAGCACCTTCCACCCGCAAGTGACCCCGCTGCCGGGCGACCCGTCCGCCTACGCGCCGCTGCCGGGCTTTCAGCCCATGGACATCCCGGCGGACAACCCGCTCACGCCCGAGAAGGCCGCGCTGGGCCGGCAGCTCTACTACGACCCGCGCCTCTCCGGCGACGGCAAGCACTCCTGCTACGGCTGCCACGTGTGCGAGCACGGCCTCACCGACGGCCTCGCGCTGGGCAAGGGCGCCTTCGACAAGCCGCTCACGCGGTCGGCGCCGAGCATGTGGAACGTCGGCTACCTGTGGGCCATCTACTGGGATGGCCGCGCGCCGACGCTGGAGAAGCAGGCGATGGGGGCGTGGAAGGGGGCCAACATGGGCGCGACCGATCCCGAGACGATCGTCGCGCAGCTCGACACCGTGCCCGGCTACCGCGAGCAGTTCCAGTCGGTGTTCGGCGGCCCCGTCACCTCGGACAACGTGACCAAGGCGCTGGCCTCCTACATGCGCACCATCGTCGGCGGCCACACGCCCTTCGACGCCTGGCTGGCCGGCAAGACCACCGCCATCCCTGAAGCCGCCGTCCGCGGCTGGGACGTCTTCCAGCGCGCCGGCTGCTTCCAGTGCCACTCCGGCGTCCTGCTCACCGACATGCAGTTCCACAACGTCGGCATCGGCATGGACAAGGCGGACCCGGACCTCGGCCGCTTCAAGGTCACCAACCTCGATCAGGACAAGGGCGCCTTCAAGACGCCCACGCTGCGCGACATCGCCGACTCCGCCCCCTACTTCCACGACGGCTCCGTGGCCACGCTCGAGGAGGCCGTGGACCTCATGCTCGCCGGCGGCAAGCCCAACCCCTCGCTCTCCACCGACAAGCTCAAGCCCGTCCAGCTGGCGCCGAACGAGCGCGCCGACCTGCTGGAATTCCTGAAGACCCTGGACGAGCCCTGCGACATGCCGGCCCCGCCGCTGCCGCCGGGCCCCTGAGCCGCGGCCGCCGGGCAGGCCCGTGCTGCACGAGCTGGACGTCTCCGGCGAGCGCTTCGCGGTCCGCGACGAGGGCCGCGGCCCGCCGCTGCTGCTGGTCCACGGCTTCCCCTTCGATCGCACGATGTGGGACGCGGTCGTCCCCGCGCTCGCCCCGCACGCCCGCATCCTCGCCCCGGACCTCCGCGGCTTCGGCGGCAGCATCGTCTCCGACGGCAGCGTGGGCATGGCGCGCATGGCCGACGACCTCGCCGGCATCCTCGACGCCCTGCACGTCGCCGAGCCGCTCACCTACGTGGGCTTCTCGATGGGTGGCTACGTCGGCTGGCCTTTCCTCCAGCGCCACGGCAGGCGGCTCGCCGCGCTGGTGGCCATCGACACGCGCGCCGCCGCCGACACGCCCGAAGGCGCGGCCGGCAGGCTCGCCATGGCGGACCGCGTGCTCGCGGAGGGCTCGGCCGTGGCCGCCGACGCCATGCTGCCGCGGCTGCTGGCCCCCGACCGTGTCCGCCGCGACCCCGAGGTCGTGAGGCGCGTGCGTGAGCTCATGCTCCGCGCCGACCCGCGCGGCATCGCCGCCGCGCAGCGCGGCATGGCGGCGCGGCCCGACAGCCGCGGCCTGCTCGCTGCGTTGCGCCTGCCGACCCTGGTTCTCTGCGGCGAGCACGACGTCATCTCGACCCGCGACGAGATGCGCGCGCTGGCGGCGGCCGTACCGGGCAGCCGCTTCGTGCAGGTGCGCGACGCCGGGCACCTCACGCCGGTGGAGCAGCCCGGCGCGGTGAGCGCGGCGCTCCTCGAGTTCCTGGCGCTGCCCGGGCCGGCGCGGGGCTGAGCCCCCATTCGGCCCCATGAGGGTCGGACGCGTCCCATGAACTGAAGCGACGCACGTGCACTGCATATGCGTCGCTTCAGTTCACGGGACGCGGGGAGGACATCGCCCCAAGCCCCTGCGCCGCCGGCTCAGCGCGTGGCCAGCCTCCACACCGCGCCGGCCGCCGCGCACATGCCCAGCACGGGCAGCATGCGCGCCCGGAACTTGAAGGTCGCCACGGCCGCGCCCGCCGCCAGCACGAGGGACGGCACGTTCAGGGTGGCGGGGTCCGGCACCTGCAGCCTCAGCGGCCCGGCGGCCCGCGTCTCGACCACACCGAACAGCACGTGCAGCGCGAACCACACGGCGAGGTTCAGGATGACGCCCACGACCGCGGCCGTGATGGCCAGGTGTCGCGCACGCCGCGGACGGCGAGGAGCAGCAGCAGCGGCGTCCACCACAGCGCCATCCAGACGGCCGCGACGCGCAGGCTGCCGCGCAGCGAGGCGCGCGCGTGCTCCGGGACCGCTTCGTCCAGCATCGCGTCCACGGCCGCCGCGCCGGCGCCCGCCGGCGCATGGGTGCCGCGGGACTCGAAGCGCTCCGGCGCGACGCGCCCGCCGAGGAGGCCGACCGCGGCGGCGCCGACGACCACCACGGGGAAGGGCACGTCGAAGAAGAACAGCGCCACGAAGGTCGCCGCCGCCAGCGCGGTCAGCGTGGCGTTGCCCAGCGCGCGCCGGGCGATGCGCAGGACGGCCTCGATGACCACCGCCAGCACCGCCGGCTTGAGGCCGAAGAACAGGCCCTCGACGAAGGCCACGTGATGCCACGTGGCGTAGACGATGGACAGGCCGAGGATGGCCAGCGCGCCGGGCAGCACGAACAGGATGCCGGCCACGAGGCCGCCGAGCGTGCGGTGCAGCAGCCAGCCGACGTACACCCCCAGCTGCATCGCCTCCGGGCCGGGCAGGAGCATGCAGTAGTTCAGGGCGTGCAGGAAGCGCTGCTCGGAGATCCAGCGCTTCTCCTCGACCAGCACGCGGTGCATCACGGCGATCTGGCCGGCGGGGCCGCCGAAGGACTCGAGGCCGATGCGCGCCCACGTGGCCAGGGCCTCGCGGAAGGGGATGCCGTGGTGGGGCGCGGCCATGCCCGGCATCGTACGTGGCGCCGGACGCGTCCGGGCCGATGCTCGGGGCCCGTCGTCCGGGGGGAGTGGAGTCGTCCAGCCACGCTGGCCGATATCCCTTCTTCCGGGACCAGGACGATCGGAGGCTGGAGCTTGTTCGCGCGGACGCTGGTGCACGCCATCCCGCTGCTGCTGTTCGTCCCGGCGGACGTCGTGGCGCAGTCCCGGGACGCATCGCCCGAGGCGCTCTACCGCCGCGCTCTGACGCTGGCGCCGGTGCTCCAGCGGAAGGCGTTGGTCGACGCCGCCGCGCGCGGCAGCCTGCAGGCCGCGGGGCGCATGATCGAGCTCGGGATGTGGGACGACCTCGCCCGGATCGATCCGCGCTCGGACGAGGCCAGCGCGTGGGCGGGCACGGGGCTCACGCTGGACGGCATGACGGCGGAGCAGATCCACAACGTCGTGCAGGCCAACTGGGCCGCTGCGGGGTCCAAGGAGTCGGCTGACGTCCAGCGGATCAGGGCCCAGATCGAGCGCGACGGCGTCGAGAGCCCCTTCATCGCGAATGCCCTGGCGCGGCTCTGCGAGCGCGTCGAGCCGCGGAGGGTCGAGAAGGCGCAGGCGCTGCGCCACGACCTGGCGCAGGCCTTCGAGGCGCGCGCCGAGCGTGCGGATCCGATGGTGCGCGGCGCCTGCCTGCACGCCGCGGCCGAGTCGCTCAGGCCGGATCTCGTGCCCGGCGGCGACTGGGCGCTCGCGGCCGCGATGTACGGACGGGCGGCGCAGGCGCGGGACGCCGCGGGCGACGCCGCAGGCAGCGGAGACAGCCTGTTCGAGCAGGCGTGGTGCCTCGGCCCGCAAGAGCAAACCTCCCGCGACTGGAAGCAGGCCGCGGAGCTCTTCGCGCGCTCGGCACGCGCCCGGGAGCAGGTGCCCGACCTGTCGGGCTGCGCGCGGAGCCTGTACTGGCAGGCCTGGTGCCTGCAGCCCGACCACGACGTCAAGGGCGACTGGATCCAGGCCACGGCGCTCTTCGCCCGGTCCGCGAAGCTGCGCGAGCAGGCCGGCGACCTGGCGGCGTGCGGCGAGAGCCTCTTCGCCCAGGCGCACTGCCTGCAGCCGTCGGTCAATCCCGCCGGCACGTGGGCGCAGGCCGTGGAGCTGCTGGCGCGCTCGGCGGCGCTGCTGGAGCAGGCCGGCGACCTGGCGGGCGCGGGCCAGAGCCTGCACGAGCAGGCGTGGTGCCTGCAGGAGACCATGAATCCGGCGGGTGACTGGTCGCAGGCGGCCTCCCTGGCGGCGCGGGCGGCGCAGCTGCGCAGGCAGGGCGGCGACCTCGCGGGCTGCGGAGGGAGCCTGTTCCTGCAGGCGGTCTGCCTGCTGCACGGCGGCCGGGACCGCAGCCAGCTGGCCGCGGCCCGAGCGGCCTTGAGCGAGGCGCACGACGTCCTGGGCCAGGTGCCCGGCTCGACGCAGCTCGCGACGGTCGACGAGTGGCTCGCGTCGCTCAAGGACAGCTGAGCGTCGCGACCCTGGACCTTGCAGGCTGCGGGCCGCACTCACGGCCCTGCGCGCCCGTGCTATCTCCCGCCGCCATGAACATGCTCCGCACCCTGTCCAATGAAGTGGCGGCGGTCGTCGACGCCGTCGGTCCCGCCGTCCTGCACCTGCGCGCGCTGCACGGCGGGCGCGAGGGGCTCGGCGCCGGCTCGGGCGTCCTCGTGGCGCCCGACGGGCTCGCGCTCACGAACAGCCACGTGGTCCACGGGGCCACGGGCGTGGAGGCCACGCTGGCCGACGGGCGCACCGCGCTGGCCGACGTTCTGGGCGACGACCCGGCCACGGACCTGGCCGTGCTGCGCGTGCCGCTGGCCGCGCCGCTGCCGCACGCGACGCTGGGCGACAGCAACGCCCTGCGCGTGGGCGACTGGGTGGCTGCGGTGGGCTCGCCCTTCGGCCTCACCTTCTCCGTCACGGCCGGAATCGTCTCGGCGCTGGGGCGCACGCTGCCCGGGCGCGGCGGGCGCGCGCTGGAGGGCATCATCCAGACCGACGCGCCGCTGAACCCCGGCAACAGCGGCGGGCCGCTGCTGGATGCGGACGGGCGCGTGACGGGCATCGCCACCGCCATCTTCATGCCGGCGCAGGGGCTGTGCTTCGCGGTGCCGGCCAACACGGCCAGCTTCGTGATCGGCGAGCTGCTGGCGCACGGGCGCGTGCGGCGCGCGTGGCTGGGCGTGGCGGTGGAGGAGGTGCTGCTGCCAGCGGCCGCGGCGCGGGCTGCGGGGCTCGCGGAGCCGCGCGGCGTGGCGCTGCGGCGCGTGGAGCCCGGGACGCCGGCATCCTCGGCGGGGCTCGCGGCCGGCGACGTCGTCGTGCAGCTGGGCGGCGCGCCGGTGCGCACCGTGGCCGACCTGCTGCGCGCGCTCGGCGGCCCGGCCATCGGCCGCGAGCTCGACGTCGTCCTCCTGCGGCGCGGCGCGCGCGAGACGCGGCGCGTCACCCCCAGCGAGGCGCGCGCGGCGGCCTGAGCGTGGCCGTGCGCGCCGGCCAGGGCGCGGCTGCTAGACTCCGCGCCCGCTCCCCGGAGCCTGCGATGGACGTCCGCGCCCTGCGCCGCCGCGCCCGCCTCACGCAGGCGGCGCTGGCCGAGCTGGTGGGCGTGCACCCCATCACGGTGAGCAAGTGGGAGCGGGGCGTGCTGCGTCCCGGCCGTCACCAGACCGGCTTGCTGCGCGCGCTGGCAGCGCCGCCCGGTCGGGGCGGCGGCCGGCACGCGGCGCGCCTGGCACGGGCGCTCAACCGCGCGTTCATCGAGATCGTGGAGGTCGAGAACATGAAGCTGTCCGCGAGCAATGCGCTGCAGGGCAAGGTCATCGAGGTGGATGTCGGGCCGGTGTCCAGCCGGGTCATCCTCGAGATCGCGCCGGGTGTGCGCGTGACCTCGGTCATCACCTCGGCCAGCGTGAAGCGGCTGGGCCTGAAGACCGGCAAGGCGGCCACGGCCATCATCAAGGCCACGGACGTGATCCTGGCCGTGCGCTGAGCAGGGTGGCGGGCCGGGCGCGCGGGCGACTAAGCTATGGCTTAGTCCTACCCGTCCTCCGGAGCGCGAAGGCCGTGTCCGCCGTCCAGCGCCTGCTCGCACCCGTCCTGCTCCTCGCCGCCGCCGCGTGCGGCGAGGCCGAGGCCTCCAGGGCCGCCGACGCGACGGCTGTTCCCCCCAGACCGACCGAGACGCTCACCGTGGCCGCCGCCGCCTCGCTGCGCGACCTGCTCGCGGCCACCGCCACGGACTTCGCGACGGCCCACGGCGTGATGCCCAGCTTCTCCTTCGAGGCCTCGTCGACGCTCTCGCGCCAGATCGAGGAGGGCGGCGACTTCGACGCCTTCCTGTCGGCCGACGCCGCCAACCTCGATCGCCTCGGGGACAAGCTGGACGCCGCGACGCGGCGCGTCTTCCTGGGCAACACGCTGGCGATGGTCGGACGCAAGGACCTGGCGTCACCGCCCGCCGACCCCGCCGCGCTGGCCGCGGGCAGCTGGTCGATCGCGTTGGCCGGCCCGGCCGTGCCCGCCGGCAAGTACGCGCGCAGCTACCTGGAGAAGAAGGGCCTCCTGACCGGCCTGCAGCCGCGCATCACCCATGCCGATGACGTGCGCGCGGCGCTGGCGCTGGTGGAGGCTGGCACCGTGGACACGGCCTTCGTCTACCTGACCGACGCGCGCCTGGCCAGGGACAGCAAGCTGCTGTGGCAGGCGCCTCCGGCCGACGACGCCGGTATCCAGTACGTCGCGGCGGCGGTGCACGGCGGGCACGACGTCGGTCACGCCTACGTCGAGTGGCTGGGCAGCGATGTCTTCCTCAAGCGCGCCGCTGCGCTGGGCTTCCTGCGCCCGAACCCCTGACGCGTGGACGGCGCGACGCTGCTCGACATCCTCGGCCTGACCCTCAAGGTCGGCCTGGTGTCCACGCTCGCGCTGCTGGTGCCGGGCACCGCACTGGGCTGGCTGCTGGCGCGGCGCGAGTTTCCCGGGCGCACGCTGCTGCGCGTGCTCGTCACGCTGCCCATGGTGCTGCCGCCGGTGGCGGTGGGCCTGCTGCTGCTGCGCCTGCTGTCCACGCGCGCAGCCAGCGGGCGGCTGGCGGAGTCGCTGCTGGGCGGCCCGGTGCTGCTGACGTGGAAGGCGGCGGCCCTCGCCTCGGCGGTCATGAGCCTGCCGCTGCTGGTGCTGGGCGCCGAGCAGGCCTTCGCGGGCGTGCCGCGTCGGCTGGAGCACGTGGCGGCCACGCTGGGCGCCTCGCGCTGGCGCGTCTTCGCGCGCGTCACGCTGCCGCTCGCGGCGCGCGGCCTGCTGCACGGCTCGCTCTTCGCCTTCGCGCGCTCGCTGGGAGAGTTCGGGGCCACGACGGTGGTGGCCGGCAACATCCCGGGCCGCACCGAGACGCTGGCGCTCGGCATCTACGCGCGCATCCACCAATTCCAGGACGAGCAGGCGCTGCTCCTCGCGGGCGTCTCGCTGGTCTTGGCGCTCGCCAGCACCTGGGCGGCCGAAGTGTGGCTGCGGCGGAGGGCGCGATGAGCAGCTCCTTCGCCCTGGCCGCCCGCTACGGGGACTTCCAGCTCGATGCCCGCGCCGCCTGGGATGCGCCCGCCACCGCGCTCTTCGGCGCCAGTGGCTCGGGCAAGAGCACGCTGCTCGAGGCGCTGGCCGGCCTGCGGCCCGAGGTGCGCGGCGAGATCGTGCTGGGCGGGCGGCGCGTGGACGGCCTGCCGTCGCGCACGCGCCGCGTCGGCTGGGTGCCGCAGGACGCAGCGCTCTTTCCGCATCTCTCGGTGCGCGGCCAGCTCGAGTTCGCGCGGCGGGCCGCCGCCAGCCGCGCGGGCCGCGAGCGTGCGCGCGGCGACGCGCTGGAGCGCGCCGTCGAGGTGCTGGGCCTGCAGCCGCTGCTGGCGCGCCGCGCCGCCGCGCTCTCCGGCGGCGAGCGCCAGCGCGTGGCCGTGGCGCGCGCGCTGGCCTCCGACCCGGACGTGCTGCTGCTGGACGAGCCGCTGGCCGCGGTCGACCGCCCGCTGCGCGCGCGCATCGTGCCCTTCCTCGCCGCGCTGCCGCGCGCCACCGGCGTACCCATGCTGATGGTCACGCACGACCCGCACGAGGTCGCGGCGCTGGCCGAGCACGTGCTGGTGCTGGAGGCCGGGCGCATCGTGGCGCAGGGAGCGCCGCGCGACGTCTTCGCCTCGGCCGAGGTGCTCGGCGCGCTCGAGGCCCTGGGCGCCGAGAACCTGCTGGACGTCGTGGCCGAAGGACCGCCCGATGGCGGCGCGCTGACGCTGCGCACGGCGCGCGGCTGCCGGCTCGTGATGGCCGCCACGCCCGGCTTCCCGCTGCCGGCGCGCGTGGCCGTGCGCGCCGAGGACATCCTGCTGGCCGTCGACCCGCCCGGCCGCATCTCCGCGCAGAACGTGTTGGCGGGCCGCGTCGCGATGCTGCAGCCGCTGGGCGCCCATGTCCTCGTGCGCATCGAGGCAGGCGGCGAGGAGTGGGTGGCCAAGGTGACGGGCCGGGCCGCCGCGGCGCTGGGCCTGCAGCCGGGCGCGACCGTGCACCTCGTCATCAAGGCGCACGCGGTGCGGGCGCTGGGCTGAGCGGCCCGGGACCGGGTCGGCTCCGCGACATCGTCCGGCCGCATCACCCATGACCCGCAGCGCGGTTGATGCACGGATTCCCCGGGAGCCCTCCGTGAACGTCCGCCTGCCGCTGCTGCGCGCCGCCGCCTTTCCCGCCACCGTCCTCCTCGGCCACCTGGTGCTGCGGGCTCGCATCGGCCCCGCGGTGAACTGGGCACCCCTCAACGTGGCCACGCACATGCTGGGCGGGCTGGCCGTGGCGCACCTCGTCGGCGTGGCGCTCGGGCCGGTGCTCGACACCTTGCGCGGTCGCACGCGGGCGCTGGTCCGCGCCGTGGGCATCGTGACGCTCACGACCACGGTCGCGGTCCTGTGGGAGTTCGCCGAGTGCGTCATGGCGCGCATTCACGGCGTGCTCGGTCCCTCGGCGGGCGGCGACACGCTGCGCGACATCGCGGCGGGCATGGCGGGTGCCGCGGCCTACGCGGCCATCTCGCGCCTCGCCCGCGCGGGAGGCGCGCAGGCGCAGGCGGCCTGAGGTCCTTGCGGTGGGGCGGGGCGCGCCGCGCTACCTTCCGGCAGCCCTCACCGGAGTCGTCGCATGCGCCCGTCCCGCTCGGCCTCCCGCTTCACGCGCTTCGCCTCGGGCGTCTCGCGACGCACGGGCAGCCCGGCCGCCTTCCTCATCGCCGTGGTGGTCGTCCTCGTCTGGCTCGTGACGGGCCCGCTCTTCCAGTACAGCGACACATGGCAGCTCGTGATCAACACCGGCACGACCATCGTGACCTTCCTCATGGTCTTCCTCATCCAGAACGCGCAGTACCGCGACTCCGAGGCGCTGCACGTGAAGCTGGACGAGCTCATCCGCGCGCTGGACGGCGCGCACAACGCGCTGCTCGACCTCGAGGAGCTGGACGAGATTCAGCTGACCAAGATCCGGCACGACTACCAGCTGCTCGCCCGTCGCGCGCGCGACGAGCTGAAGCACGGCGTCGAGGACACGGGCGTGGGCGAGGTGGCACGGCGCGAGGGCCAGGGCGGGAGGAAGCCGCACTGAGGCGCGGCACCCCCGGCATCAGGGCGTTTGCCCCAGCAGCGCATTGCTGAGCGCGACACCGTGCACGGCGGCGACGTCCGGGACCGCCCACTGCATCCACAGCGAGGTGCCCGCGGGCAGGCCCGCCGGCATCGTGAAGGGCAGCGCGATCGTGCCCGCGCCGCTGACCGGCACCAGCACCGGCCCGACGTCCGGAGCGGGCACGAGCGTGCCACCCTTGAAGGGCAGGCTCGCGCTCGTGAGGCCCACGATCAGCCCGGCCAGCGCGCCCGGCGCGGCGCTCGCGAGCGCGAGCGAGTTGGCGCTGCCGCCGGCGAGGCTGCCGCTGCCCGTGAACACGGGCTTGCCCGCGACGCCCGCCAGCGCGTGGCCCTCGTCGGTCCAGGTCGGGACCGCGGTCTCGATCGTCATCGACACGAAGTCGATGCCCAGCGGGTCGAAGGGGCCGTCGTCCACCGACCAGCCGAAGACGGTGAGGCCGGTGTAGTCGTAGCTGCCCAGCGCGCCGAGCAGGTCGAGCGACGCGAGCGTGCTGCCCTCGTAGGTGACGTGGAAGGCGTCGGCGAAGTGCCCGAAGGAGCCCACGGGCGCGAGCGGCAGGCTGGTCGGCCCGTCCACGTCCGTCGAGATGAAGAAGCCATCCACGGCCGGGTCGTTGTTGCGGATGACGAAGTACGGCGTCTGACCCGCGGGGAAGGGTGACTGCAGCGGCACCGTCGCGGTGGGGAAGGCCAGCGTGCAGCTGGACTGGTCGATCACGTACCCGCGCGTCGGGAAGCTCGGGCTGTCGACGAAGCTGCCGCTGTCGAGCAGGAAGGAGAGCACGGCGCCATCGCCCGTCTTCACCTGGGTGAACGGCGCCTTGGTGATCGAGTTGAAGGCGACGGTGCCGTGGATCGTGACCTTGACGATCGTGGCGCCGGCGGAGGGGGCGAGGGCCGCACACAGGCAGGCGGCGAGCAGGCTCGGGGCGAGGCGCATGGGGATTCCGGGTGGGGAGGCGAGGGAGCGGGCCCCTCCTTGTACCTCGGCTTGGAGCCGCCTGCTCGACGCGGGCGCTCACTTCCACGCGATGGCGGCGCTCGACGGCCCGGCCAGCGGCAGCACCTCGCAGCGCCTGAATCCCACCTGCGTGCACCAGCCGCGGAAGTCCGCGCCGCTGTAGTCGAAGGCGTCGCCGAACTCGATGAGCATGTTGAGCGACATGAGCAGGCCGAAGGCGTTCTTGCGGCGCTCGTCGTCGATGAGCGCCTCGATCGCGACCAGCGCGCCGCCCGGCGGCAGCGCGTCGTAGGCCGCGCGGATGAGGTGCAGCTTCTTCTCCAGGTTCCAGTCGTGGAGGATCATGCCCATCGTGATGAGGTCGGCGCGCGGCAGCGGGTCCTCGAAGAAGTCGCCCGCCGCCGTGCGCACGCGGCCCGCGAGCCCGCGCGCGGCGATGGCCTTGCTGGCGACGGGCTCCACGACCGGCAGGTCGAAGGACGTGCACTGCAGGTGCGGGTGCCGCTTGGCGACCTCGCAGCACAGCAGGCCCGTGGCCCCGCCCACGTCGCACAGCGACTTGAACGGCCTGAAGTCGAAGCGTTGCGCAAACGCCTCGAAGTTGATGCGCGACAGGCCGGTCATCGCATTGAGGAACTGCTCCAGCCGCACCGGGTCGGAGTAGAGCTCGTCGAAGGCGTTCTTGCCGCCGCTCTTCGTCTCGTTCTGCGGGCGGCCGGTGCGCAGCGCCTCGGGCAGGTCGTTCCAGTAGCGGAACAGGCGCACGTTGAGCATGGTCAGGATGCCGCCCACGTAGCGCGCGCTGGCCTCGTCGAGGTAGGTCGAGCCCAGCTCGTTGTTCGCGTAGCGTGCCTCCGGGCCGCTGCCGTCGCGGTCGAGGAAGCCCAGCGCCACGAGCGTGTCGAGGAAGTCCGCGATCCCGCGCGGGTGCAGCTTCAGCTCGGCGCCCAGCTGGCCGCCGGTGAGGCGGCGCGAGCCGAGCACCGTGAACAGCCGCATCTCGACCGCGGTGAGCAGGACCTTGGAGGACCAGAAGCCGAAGGCGGTCTGGAGGACGGGGGCGACGTCGGGGGCAGGCATGGTCGGCATGCTCCGGGGCTGCGGGCGGACCGTCAATGCGGAGTGCCTCTCGGGAAAAGCCGGGGCCTCGAGGCCGAAGACAGGGCTTGACGAACTTCTACAACTGTCGTAATTCTACGCCTGTCGAAATCAGCCCGCCCCGAGGGAGCCAACCCATGAAGTCCGACACGATGGCCGTGGTCGTCGCAGGATGCCTCTCTGTCCTCGGTCTGCTCGTCGTCCCGGCTTCCGGCGCGCATCAGGCAGCGGGTGAGGAGGGCCGCCTCCTGTTCCAGCAGGACGTGTCCCAGTACGCCATCGAGCGCGGACCCCGCGACGGCGCGCCAGGCGCGAGCAGCATCGGCTTCCGCGTCAGCGACACGGTCCAGGGCGGCGCCCTCATCGTCGGTCTCGACCGACCGGCCCTCGGAGTGTTCGTCGGGCTCAACACGCCCAACGCCTTCATCGACGCGCCCTACGCTGACCTGCACCTGGTCTTCACGCTCGCCGACGGCTCGACCCTCTCGGTGAAGCCCGTCGGTGGCGGCGGCACGGCGATGCTGTTCCAGTCGCCCGATGACGTGCCCGTGAAGAATCTGCGCAAGGCGGCGCTCTACGTCGACAGCTCGGCGGAGTGGGCGAAGTAGCGCGGACGTTCGCGCCGCACGATCCTGGAGAACCACGCGATGTCCACTGCGAAGCGTCCACGCCGCGATCCCGAGAGCGGCCCGCTCTCCGAGCTGCAGCTCGCGATCCTGAACGTGCTGTGGCAGCAGCCCGGCGCGACCGTGCTCGACGTGCACGGCGTGCTCAGGCGAACGCGGAGCCTGACGCCCAGCACGGTCGCCACGGTGCTCACGCGCCTCGAGGCGCGCGGCGTCGTCGAGCGCAGCAAGCGCGGCCGGCAGTTCTGCTACACGGCGCGGGTCAGCCACGAGCGGGCCAGCGAGACGATGCTGGACGACCTAGCGCAGCGCGTCTTCGGCGGCGACGCCGCGGCGCTCGTCTGCCGGCTCATCGAGAGCGAGGCCATCGGCGACGACGAGCTGGACCGCGTGTCGAGGCTCATCGCGGAGCGCCGTCGGCAGAACGGCGCGACGAACCACAGCAAGGGGCGAGGGCGAGGAGGGAAATCATGAGCGTGTGGATCCTGGGCGCGACGAGCTGGCTGGCGACCTACCTGGTCCAGAGCACGCTGCTGCTGCTCGGCGCGCTGGCGTTCGTAGGGCGGCTGCGCGATCCGGCGGCGCGCGAGCGGGTCTGGAAGATCGCCCTGACCGCGCCGCTGCTCACGGCGAGCGTCGGCTGGCTGCTGCCGTCCGGCGCGCGGCCGGTGCTGGATCTGTCGCCGAGCCTGCGGGCCGGGATGGTCCCGTCTCCGGACGCGGCGCCGGCCTCGCCGGGCAAAGGGGCGGGCAGCTCGCAGACGATGACCACGCTGATCGTCAACCCGAGCGCGCCGGCCACCTCCGACGTGCCGGTTGCGCCGCCGCGCGAGGAGCCGAGCAGGCAGGTCGTCGTCGCGCCGCCGCGAAACTGGATCGCCATCGCCGTCATCGCGGTCTGGGCGGCGGGCGCGGCCATCCTGCTGACGCGCCGCGCCGTCGCGCTGCGCCACCTGAAGGCCCGGCTCGCCTCGCGTCGCACGGTCCGCAAGGGCGTCGCGCTCGACTTGCTCGCCGATCTGTGCAGCGACGACGAGCTGCGCCGGCGCCCGCGGCTCACGCTGGTGGACGAGCTGTCCACGCCGCTCGTGCTGGGGCCGGGCGAGATCTGCCTGCCGCGTCGCGTGGTGGAGGAGCTGCCGCGCCAGGAGCTCGCAGCGATCCTGGCGCACGAGGTCGCGCACGTCCGCCGCGGCGACCTGTTCTGGCTGCGCGCCTGCGGGCTGCTGGAGTGCCTGCTCTTCGCGCAGCCGCTGAACCGCCTCGCCCGCCGGCGCCTCGCGCAGGACGCCGAGCTGCTCTGCGACGACTGGGCCGGCGAGCGCACCGGCGCGCGGCTGGAGCTGGCGCAGGGGCTGGAGACGGTCGCGCGCTGGTCGCGCGCCGCGCAGCGCCCGCTGCCGGTGCCGTGCCTCGGCAACGAGAAGGGCGTGCTGCTGCAGCGCGTGGAACGGCTGCTCGCCGAGCCGGAAGCGCGGCGCAGGACAGTGGCGCTCACGGCCGCGCTCGGCGGTGCGGTGCTGCTGCTGGCGTGGGCCGGCCCCGGCGTGCGGCTGACGGCCGACGGCAAGCCCGATCTCGATGGGCTCGACACCGCCACGCTCATCGCGCTGCGCAAGCAGTCCTGCGCGATCGCCACCGAGCGGCTGCTGGCCCTGCCCGAGGGCTGGGAGACGCTCTACGCCAGAGACCTCGCGGTGCCCGGGACGAAGATCGCGCGCGTGCTGCAGCGCCAGCTCCACCACGATCTCTCGCCGAAGGACCAGGGCGGGGCCTATTACTCGTTCGCGAACGACGATCACGACTACCAGCGAGACCCGGACATCGGCTACGAGGGCAGCGAGATCAGGACAGCCTTCGCCGGCGACAACACGGGACACATCCTGGACCTCGGCGTGGTGCCTCTCGGCAGCGTGACGGCGGACCTACACCTTCCCGGACTGGACCCCGAGTCGGCGAGACTGTGCTCGTTCCTTGCGTCCCACGTGCCGGCCGGCACCGGCCGCGCAGACGACGCATTCATCGCCGCCATCGGTATCCCGCAGTCCGACGTCGGCCGCGCGACCGCCACGGCCGGCCACACCTACCTGCAGCGCACGATCCAGCCCGGTCGGCAGGATCACCTCGTCGCGTTCACGCTCGTGCAGGTCCAGCCCGAGTCCATCGTGCTCGTCGGACGCGAGCTGAAGACCTGGCCCGTGAAGTCGCCGAAAGCTGAGGTCCGGCCGCGCGTCGAATGGTCGAGCGAGGGCGCTCCGCCCTGGCTGACGCAGCTCGATGGCCCGAGCCTCTTCGCGCTGCAGGGAACCCTCGCGGGCCTGATCGAGCGGCGGCTGCTCGGCGTGTCGTCCGCGGCCATCAGGGCCTCCACCGGACTCGGTCCGCCGAAGGACGTCGGCATCACCCGCCTATTGCAGCGGGGACGCTACGACGGAGTCCTGCTTACGCGCGGCGCCGGCTGCTACTACTCCTTCGCGACCGGCAGCCACAGCTACGACGACGAGCCCGACCTGGAGCTGGCGGGCGACCGGTTCAGCTCCGGCTTCTACGGCGGCACGGTGGGCGCGCTGCTCGACGTCGGCGACGTCGCTCTCGCGGACCTGGACCCCGACAACCCGCCGCCGCGGCTGAACGAGGAGCAGCTGCGGACGTGGAACCTCTTCCACGCTCCGGCGCTGACTCAGGACGAGCGCCGCCTGGGGCGCGTGCCGGTGGTGCTCGACCACAGCTACATCGTGAGGTCGTCGATGCCGGACGAGCACGACCTGCTCGCTGCCTTCCGGCCGGTCGAGCAGACGGACGACGGCGTCACCATCGCGTGGCGCCTGCTGCAGCGCTACCCGACGCCGACACGGCGCTGAGCCGGTTCATGAGTACGATTCCGTCGATGCCTCGTGGGACAGGCCAATCGCTGGCGTGCTACCGGATCCTCGGATCGCTCGCGTTCGCGCTCCTCGTGGCTTGGGCCGGTTCCGGGCCCCAACTCGCGCCGCAGGGTGCGCCAGACTTCGACAGCCTCGACATCGAGGCCCTGCTCGCGCTGACGCGTCAGGCCGGCGCGCGAGCCACCGAGCAACTGCTGGCCCCACCGGCCGACTGGCAGCAGAAATACGCGGAGGTGCTGACCGTCCCAGACGCGAAGGTCGTGCGCCTCCTCGCACGGGGGTTGCACGACGTTCCGCCCAAGCGCGGTGGCGGCGCGTACTACTCCTTCGCGACGGACGACCACGACTACGATCGGGAGCCGGACCTCTCGTACGAGCAGGGCTCTCTCGGCACGGGCTTCTATGGAGGGAGCACGGGGCAAGTGCTTGATTTGGGCTCCGTTCCCCTCGCCGGCTTCCGACCGCAGGCGCCGCCATCGGAGTTCGATCCTGCAGTCGCCAGGCAGTGCGAGGTCCTATGGTCGTTCGCGTCGCAGGACAGCCGGCCTGATGAGGCCTTGTGCGAGGCCCTCGGCACCGAAGACATCGGCCGGGCGCCGGCCTTGGCCGGCCACAGCTACTTGCTACGCGCGATCCTGCCTGGCGAGCACGATTTGCTCGCGGCCTTCACGGTCATGGAGGCGACGCCACAGTCGGTCGTGCTCGTGGGCCACGTGCTCAAGACCTGGTCGACGGCGGGCCGCCGCAGCGAGACGCGGCCGCGGCGCGACTTCTCGAGCGCGGGCGCGCCGGACTGGCTGCTGCAGTGCGACGGCGAGAGGCTGGCCGCGCTCGCGACCGGCCTCCTGCGGCGCTCCGAGGCGCGCCTATTCGCGGTTCCCTCGGCCTGGGCGAACGAGCCGGTCGGCGTGATCCGCGGCGCGGACGCCGGCGTGATGCAGCTACTGCCGAACGGCGAGTACGACTGGCTTGCGGAGGCTCCCGGTGGCAACTCGTACTACTCCTTTGTTACGCACGGTCACAGCATCGACGAGGAGCCCGACCTGCAATGGAAGCTGAAGCACTTCTTCACGGGGATCAGCAACCCTGGCGCGGGCGCCTTTCTCGATCTCGGCGACGTGGATCTGGCCACGGTGGACCTCGCCCATCCGCCGGTCGATCTCACGCTGTCGCAGCTGCGAAGGTGGGATGAGCTACAGGCGGATGACGCCGGCGAGCGCGTGTGCACGGTCTGCGGTCAGGTTCCTGCGATCGTGGATCACACCTACCTGCTGCGCTCCATTCACACGGGGAAGCACGACTTGCTCGTGGCTTTCCGCCCCGTTGCGGAGGACGTGCACGGGATGACCATCGCCTGGCACGTCCTGCGCCGCTACGCGCCCTAAGACGCAGCGAACGGCTCACCCCCGCCGCTTCACCGTCCCCCGTGGCGGCTTGTCCTTGCTCAGCGGCTCGTCCGTCAGCGCGGCGCGAATCAGCGCGATCGGAATGCTGCCCTGCCGCAGCACCGCGTCGTGGAACTCGCGCTCGCTCATCTTCCCCGCGCCAACCACGTCGTCGTGCAGCGCGAGCAGCTGCAGCCCTCCGCACAAGTAGGCGCACTGGTACAGGGGCCCATAATCGCCGCCGATGTAGCGGCGCACCTCCGACGTCGCCCCCGCCTTCTCGTGCCCCACTCGGTCGACGAGATAGTCGATCATCTCCTGCGGCGTCATCTCTCCCAGGTGGAACTTCAGCGAGACCACGATGCGCGCCGCGCGGTGCGCGCGCCAGAAGAGCATGCCCAGGCGGTCCTCGGGGCCCTGCGCCCAGCCGAGGTCCCAGAGCCGCAGCTCCCAGTACAGCGACCAGCCCTCGCCGAGGAAGGGCGTGGAGGCGAAGCCGCGCTGCGTCGCGTAGCGCTCGGCCGAGTAGCCCTGCAGGTGGTGGCCCGGGATGAGCTCGTGCGGCGTGACGATGCGCGAGAAGTGCTCGTTGTTGCCGCGCATGGACTGCAGCTTCTGGTCGTTGTCCATGGTGCGCGTCGGGTAGGCGACGAGCATCTCCTGCCCGCCGTAGGCCGCGTAGGGCAGCGTTTTCTGCACGCCCTCGTCGATCATGGTAAAGCGGAAGGTGTCGCGGCACAGCGGCGGCACGGTCACGAGCTGGTGGTCGTCGAGGAAGGCCAGCATCTCGCGGGCCTGCGAGGCCACGAGGTCGTCCTGCTGGCCGGGCGGCACGTGCTGCTCCTTCACTTGCGCCAGCGCGGCCTTCCAGTCGTCGCCCAGGCCCATCTCGGCCGAGGCCTTCTTCATCTCGTCCACGCAGAAGGCCAGCTCCGCCTCGCCAAGCGCGATGAGCTGCTCGGGCATGGCGTCGATCATCTCGGCCGCCAGCTCGTCCAGCAGCGCCTGCCGGCCGATGGGGTCGCCGACGAGCGGGTCGGTGTCCTCGCCCTTGAGGCCGGCGACCTCCTCGCGCAGCTTCTTGCCGTAGTCGCCGAGCTCCTTGCTGACGGTCTCCCAGGGCTTGCTGGTCCACCAGCCGAAGTCGGGGCGGAAGCCGTCCTGGTTGCGGTACCACTCGCCGAGCGCGCGCGAGAGGTCGTCCACGGCGCGCGCGGCGCGGCGCGCGAGGACGGGCGTGGTCTCCAGCGGCGGCTTGTCGGCAGGCTTGTCGGCGGCGGGCTTGGACGCTTCGGCGGCC
>DASUFI010000216.1:0-8618 GCA_036274635.1 Planctomycetota bacterium | reverse complement strand
GGCGGGCAGCACCGGCGCCAGCGCATCGCCCGCGCCGGGCGCCACCGCCGGCGGCGGATCGCCGCCGCCGCGCACCAGCAGGCCGGGCACCTCGCCCGGCCGGAAGGCGCCCACCAGCGACGGGTGCACGTCGCCGAGCAGAGCGCCGGACAGCCGCGGCAGGCGCTCGAGCAGCTCCGCACCGTAGCGCACGGCCAGCGGCCCGCAGGCGATGAGCGGCGCGCGCCAGCTCCAGCCCGAGAGCAGCCGCCGCAGCGGCCGCGGGTCGGGCACGGGGTTGTCCGCGACGAAGCTGCCGCCCGCGTGCAGCAGCACGAGGTCCGCGCGCCACAGCGACGCCTCGCGGCGCACGACGCGGTCCACCAGACGCTCGCTGTCCTGGTCGAGCACGCGCACGTCGGCGCCCGCGCGGATGAGGCGCGCGGCCAGCAAGGCCGCGTCGCGCGGCGGCAAGCCCTCGGCCTCGGACGAGGCCAGCCGCGGCCCGCGGGGCGGCGCGCGCGTCACCACGAGGAGGATGCGCCAGCGCCCCATCACGCGGCGGCCCCGCGCGCGGAGCCCAGCTCGGCGTACAGCCGCAGCGTGCGCTCCACCTGCGCCGACAGCCCGAAGACCGCCTCGGCCCGCGTCCGGCCGGCCTCGCCGAGGCGCGCCGCGAGCTGCGGGTCGAGCAGGATCGCCAGCAGCCGCGCGGCCAGCGTCGCGACGTGCAGCGGGTTCACCAGGAAGCCCGTGACGCCGTCCACCACCACGTCCGACGGCCCGCCCCAGAAGCTGGCCACCACCGGCCGGCGCGCGGCCATGGCCTCGAGGTTGACGAGGCCGAAGGACTCGAAGCACAGCGACGGCGTGGCCACCACGTCCGCGAGCCTGTAGGCGGCCGCGAGCTCGTCGCCGTGCAGCCAGCCGGCGGACACCAGCGCGTCCGCCATGCCGAGGTTGCGCGCCAGCGCCTGCATCTCCCCGTAGAAGCCGGGCAGCGCCTCGCCCACCGTGAGCAGCACGGTGCCCGGCACGTCGCGGCGCACGATCTCCAGCGCGCGCACCAGCTCGAGTCCGCCCTTGAGGCGATCGAGGCGCCCGCCGTAGAAGACCACGCGCCGGCCGCGCAGGCCCAGCCGCTCGCGCAGCGCCTCGACCACGGCCGCCGGCGGCTCGTCGCCGAACTCCATGCCGTTCCAGATCGTGGTGCAGGGCCCGATGCCGTTCTGCGCCAGCGCCGCGCCCATCTCGTCGGACACGGCCACCAGCCGGTCGACGTCCCTCGCGAGCACGCGACGGATCGTCGCGTTGCGCAGCGGGTTGTAGCGGCCGCGCACGCACAGCGCGCACTTCACCGGGCCGTTCCTGTACACGACCGGATCCCCGGGCTGCAGCCGCTCGTCGAGGTGGCAGAACATCTTCTGGTGGCACACCGGCATGATGTCGTGCACGTGCAGGATCGTGCGCGCGCCGCCCGCCCGTGCCGCCGCCAGCGCCGCGTACGACAGATGGATGTGCAGGTTGTGCACGTGCACGACGTCCGGCCGCACCTCGGCCACCGCCGACTTCATCGCCGCGACACCCGCCGGATTGTCCAGGCTGCGCCAGGCCCGCCAGCGCCCGTCGTAGGGCGGCGTGTACTCCAGCCGCACGTCCACGCCGTTCTCACGAAAACGACGCGCCTGGTCCTGCTTCTGCACGGTCGCCAGGAACGTCGTCTCCACGCCCCGCGCCGCCACCCCCTCCGCCAACCGCACCGCGACGCCGGCCGCGGACGAGCGGCCGTACAGATCGTTGGCGACGAGCACCTTCATGCCACCCGTTGTCGCCTGAAGCCGTAGGGTTCTCAACTGGCCCGCGCGCCGGCCAGGGCCGGAACGGGCCCGAGGCCGGCGCCCCCAATGCCCAGCCTCGCCAGCGCTGGCCCAGCCACGCCCGTCTTCAGCAAGCCGCCGCGCTCATGCCGCGCAAGCAGCGGCCGGCCGCGAGGAGAGGTCGTCACGTGGACCGAGCCAGCGGCCGGTCGCTGCGCCGCCGCGCAACGAATCTCCAGCCAGCTGAAACGTCGCTCTCTCACCGCGGAGGCCCCGCCCGGCGAGGGAAGGGGTCGAGGTGACTCTGAGCCGCCTGACGACACCCAATCGCTCACCGACTCCCCCGGCGGCGAACGGAACCTCGGCCCCTTCCCTCGCCGGGCGGGGCCGGAGGTTTCCTAGACTTCGACTCCGTCATCGGACAGCTCGCTGCCGAACGGCGCCGGCGTGCCCTTGACCTTGCCGAAGCGGAACGCGCGCGCCAGCCGCGCCTTGCCCTCGTCCTTGTTCTCCCAGTAGTACCGCATGCGCGCCAGGAAGCGGCGCGCGCGGGCCGGGCGGCTGTCGTACCAGCCCTCGTACTCCTCGACCAGGTTGCGCTTGATGCGGTTGAGCGCGTCGTTGTCGAAGTTCTCGTGGATGTAGGGGCTGCGGTCGCTGTCCACGTACTCGGTCTTGACCAGCGACGGGTCGATGCGGTCCTTGAACTTCTCGAAGGACGCGGTGGCCGTGAGCGGGTTGAAGAGCGAGGTGCGGATGCGGTCGGGCATGCCGGCGCGCATGACGCCCGCGGTCTCCTCGATGTCCTGCATGGTCTCGCCGGGCGTGCCGACGATGAGGAAGACCTTAGTCCAGATGCCCGCGCGACGCGTGATCTTGAGCGCCTCGACGACCTTCTCGACCTTGTAGTCCTTGATGAGCGTGTCCAGGCTGCGCTGGCTGCCCGACTCCACGCCGAAGTACATGCGGTTGAAGCCGGCCTTCTTCATCGTGCGGGCCATGTCGTAGTCGAGCATGTCCACGCGCGTCTCGCAGGACATGTTGAGCTTGAGGCCGCGCTGCTGGATGCCCTCGCAGATCTCGTACACGCGCTTCTTCTGGCAGGTGAAGAGCTCGTCGATGAAGAGCACGTTGCCGGGCGTGAAGCGGTCGTGGATCTCCTGCAGCTCGTCCAGGATGTTCTTGACCGTTCGCGTGCGGAAGCCGCGGCCGGTGAGCTCCTTCTGGCAGAACACGCAGCGGAAGGGGCAGCCGCGCGAGGTGAAGATGTAGAAGAGCCGCTCCTTGTTCATCGCGGCGTAGCGCTCGAAGGGCAGCAGGTCCCAGGACGGGAACGGGATGCGGTCGAGGTCCTTGATGAGCGGCGGCTGCGGGTTCTGGTGCCGGCGGCCGTCGGGCCAGTCGAAGGCGATGCCGGGCACGCGCGTGAGCGCCTCGCGGCCGGTGTCCACGCCGCGCACGAAGTCCACGATGCTGTCCTCGGCCTCGCCGCCGATGACGTAGTCGAAGGCCTTGCTGTCGAGGAAGGTGTCCACGTCCACGGTGGCGTGCGGGCCGCCCATGATCGTGACCACGGCCGGGTTGGCCGCCTTGGCGCGCTGCGCGTAGCGGATGGCGCGGTTGACGTGCGGCGTCAGCGACGAGAGCCCGAGGATCTGCGCCTTCCGGATGTAGGCATCGACCTCGGCCTCGGAGCACACGCGCTCGTCGCAGCACTCCACGTCGCAGCCGGCCTGCCGCAGGATGGCGGCCAGGTAGATGATGCCCAGCGGCATCGCGATGAAGAAGTCGTCCTGCCCCGGCGGGGTCACGTACATCAGGACGATCTTCTTCTTCGTCACGGGAGTGGCCGTCGCGTCAGTCATGGGTGAGGTCCGGGGTGGCTGCCGAGGGGCCGTTCCGCGCCTTGGCCCGACGAAAGTAGAGCCACATGTATACCAGATGGAACAGGCCCATGGCGTCGCATAGCGCGACGGCCGCCGACACCCCTATCGGCCCGTAGAGCTTGCCACCCAAGAGGATCCCGCCCAGGGCCAGGCCGGCCAGCAGGAAGTTGACCCGCACGGCGAACTTGAGGCGCCCGCTGTAGATGTAGAAGGCATCGATGACGGTCGTGAAGCCGATGAAGAGGTTTCCGGCCGTCAGCCAGCAGTAGAAGCGGAAGGCCTCCTGCGCGTCGGCGCCGTACAGGAACCGGACCACGAAGTACATGACGGGGATGCTCAGGAGCGTCGCGCCCACCATGAGGAAGCCGGCCGTGAGCGAGACGCGCCTGAGCAGACCGCCCATCTGATCGAAGGGCGTGTCGGTCTTGCCCAGCTTCAGCCCCAGCGCCGGCAGCAGCGACTGCGTCACGCCCGTCATGGCCAGGCCCAGGCCCCAAGCCAGCACGTAGCCGATCCTGTAGGCCGCGCCGGTGGAGAAGGCCTCGCCCGTGGACTGCAGCGTCTTCATGGCGGGGATCAACAGCCCGCCCACCAGCGGCACGAGCGAGTTCATGCCCTTGTTGAGGGCCATGAGGTAGCTGATGCCCAGAATGTTGTGCATCGACGCACGAGGCGTGGCGGCCAGCACCTCCGACAGTGGCGGCGGCGCGAGGCGCGGGTCGCCGCGGCGCGCGCGCCGGTAGTAGAAGAGCGCAATGCCGCCCGCGACGACCATGTGCGCGAAGAAGGCCCACACCACGCCCGGGACGCCGTAGCCGGCGAGCAGCGCGAAGAACACAAGGCCGAGGCGGACCGCGCTGCTGGTGATGTCGAACCACGCGAACTCGCGCATCTGCCGCGTGCCCTGCAGCGCGACGACGGTCAGCCCGCGCACGACCTCGAACACCCCCGCCAGGCACAGGATGGCCGCGTAGTGCCCCACCTCGCGATCGTCGTAGTAGTGCCCGGAGATCGCGGGCCCGAACTCGTACGCTCCCACGGTCACGAGCGTGGCGGCCAGCAGGCCGATCTTGAGCATGCCGGCCAGCGCGCTGACGCAGGCCTTGTGGTCGCGCCGGCCCATGGCCTCGGAGTAGCGGCTCACGGCCGCGCTCACGAGACCCATGGTCACGAAGAAGTACGCGAAGCCGTACAGGTCGCGCGTCGTGTCCCAGCGCCCCTTCTCGTGCATGCCGAGGAAGCGCTTGGTCAGCACGGACGTCCCGAGGTAGCTGGCTCCCTGCACTCCCGTCGCGATCCACAGCACCAGCGCGTCGCGCACGAACTTCCTGCCGTGCAGCTCCTTGAGCTTCTGCCTCACGCGCGGGTGCCTTCGCCCAGCAGCTCGCCGTAGATCGCGCGCACGCGCCGCGCCGCCTGGGCCCACGTCTGCCGCTCGGCGCGCGCGCGTCCCGAGGCGCCCAGCCGGTCGGCCAGCGCCGGCTCGCGCACGAGGCTCACCAGCGCGCCAGCCAGGCCGTCCACGTCGCCCTGCGCGCGCAGGAAGCCGTTCTCGCCGTCGGTGATGGCGTCCTCGGCGCCGCTGTCGGCCACGCCCACCACCGGCCGCCCCGCCGCGCCCGCCTCGAGGTAGACCAGGCCGTAGGCCTCGAAGCCGCCCTCGTCGCTGACCCGCGGCGTCAGCATGAAGGCGCGGCAGCCGCGCATGAGCGCCACCTTGCGCGACTCGTCGACGTTGCCGAGGAAGTGCACGTGGTCGCGGGCGCCGGCCTCGCTCACGAGGCGGAGCAGCTCCAGGTAATAGGGATCGTCCGCGGTGAAGCGGCCGACGATGGCGTAGTGCAGGCGCGGCTCCTGCTGCCAGGCGCGCAGGAAGGCCGGCAGCGAGGTCGCGTGACCCTTGCGCTGCTTGACCTCCCCCACGCACAGCACGTAGGGATCGGGCACGTCCGGCGAGACGCCGTGTGCCGCGGGCGCCTCGTAGTCCGAGGGCGTGACACCGTACCAGACCACCTCCGCGCCGTGGGGCTGCGCCCGCCGCTGCACGGTGGCCAGCGCGTAGCGGCTGCCCATGAGGAAGCGGTCCGTGCGCCGGAACATCCAGCCGATGAGCCGCCGGTGCACGGGCATGTCCAGCGGCGTCACCGAGTAGGTGCCATGCCCCGACACGACCACCGGCCGTCCCGCGAGCCGCGCCACGAGCACCGCCACGAAGCCCAGCGGATAGTCCGAGAAGGAGTGCACGACGTCGGCGCGGCGCGCCGCGCGCCACAGGGCCGGCAAGCTGTGCACCAGCAGCCAGGCCAGCTTGGGCACGGACAGGAACGGGAAGTGGTCCGTGGGCAGCGCCTCGCGCACGACCACGCCCTGCCGCGGCAGGTCGCGCGAGAGGCCACAGTGCTTGCGGCCGATCCAGACCTCGAGGCCGCCGCACAGCGGCGCCAGCTCGCGCAGCGTGCCGACGGCGTAGCGCCCGACGCCGTCGACTTCCGACAACGAGTGCGTCAGCACGAGCACGCGCGGGTTGCGTCGGGCGCGGACCTCGCTCAACGGCCCTCCCCGTCCACGCGCCACACGCGCACCCACGGACCCGGACGCCGGTAGGCCCACAGGTCGTGCAGCGCGAAGGACATCTCCGTGGGCAGCGCCGCTTCGCGCGGCGGCGTGCGCCCCGTCGGCGAGAGCTCGAGGGCCAGCGTGCCGTGGGCGGCGACGAAATCGTCCACCGGCGCCCGCGGCTCGCGGGCCGGCGCGCGGTCGACCTGCACGTACCAGCGCACGTCCCAGGCGCGCATGAAGTCGGCCAGCTCGGTGGGACCGCCGGGGCCGAGGTAGTCGGAGGGGTAGCAGCTCTGGAACTTCCAGAAGCGATAGAGCGGCAGCACGTCGCGCGCCTCCGGGGGCTCGGGCACGCCGGCCTCGGCCCGCTCGAGCGCGCGCTCCTCGGTCTGGCTGGCCCACACCAGAGCGTGCCAGCGCGCGACGGAGGCACCGGTGGCCTGCAGCGGCGGCCCGTAGCCGTCCAACGCGATGAGCTGGCCCGGCTGCGTGAGCGCGGCCAGCCTCTGCGCCGCCTCGGTGCGCGTGTCCGTGCGCCCCAGCAGCAGGTCCAGGCGCGCCGCCTGCACCAGCGGCAGCGCCACCGCCGCCGCCCCCAGCGCCGCGCGCGCGGCGCGCGGCCCGACCGGCGCGGCCAGCAGTCGCCCCAGAGTCTCCACCGCGCCGAGCGCGAGGAAGGGCGCAGCGGGCATGAGGTAGCGCACGTGGCTGCCGTCGTAGAGCAGGAAGAGCAGCGCCAGGAGCAGCGGCGGCAAGACGACGAGCGTCGCCCCACGCCCGCGCAGCGGGCGCGCCGCGAGCAGCAGGCCGATGAGTCCCAGCGACACGAGCACCGGGTCGTAGCCGAACCACGACTGCGCCACCTGGCCCGCCAGCGCGCCCGAGAGGCGCGTCGGGTCGAAGGCCTGCCCGCCGATGTCCACGGCGTTCTCCGCGCCCAGCTGGCCCGCGATGGCGCCGCGACCCGTGTCGGCGTGGTAGACGAGCAGGTACGGGTAGCCGACGAGCAGCGCCACGAGCAGGCCCGCCCCCGCGCCGAGCAGCGCGGCGCGCCAGCCCGGCCGCCAGAGCAGCGCCGCCAGCGCCGGCAGACCGAAGGCCAGCGCGCCGACGGGGTGCGTGGCGGTCGCCAGGCCCGCGCAGACGGCGGCCAGCGCCACGTCGCGCGCCTGCCGCTTGCGCTGCAGGCGCAGGCTCATGGCCAGCGTCGCCGCAACGAAGGCCGTCATCGGCGCCCACGGCCGCTCGGTGTGCGCGAAGTGCACGACGAGCAGCGAGCTGCCGGCCAGCAGCGCCGCGAGCGCCGCGCCGGCCTTGTTGTGCCCCAGCTCGCGCGCCGCCCGGAACGTCGCCAGCGGCAGCAGCAGCGCGAGCAGCGCGGTGACGAGGCGCGCTGGCAGCCAGGCGAGCGTGGGGTCCTCGAGCACGCGCTCCCGGAACTCGCCCGTGCCGTGCCACGACCCCACCAGCCGGCCGCCCACGTAGGTGGCGCCGATGGCCGCGAGGTCCGCGTAGGGCGTCAGGTACGGGTAGGTCGTGTACTGGCCGGACGGCGGCACGAGCGCCTGCAGCAGCCCCACCTTGCCCTCGCCCAGGTCGCGCGCGATGCCCAGGGCGCAGCGCACGGCGTGGTCGTCGGGCACGTAGCGCTGCGGCAGGCCGTGGTCGAGCGAGAGCACATACAGCGCCGCCAGCAGCAGCATCACGGCGCGCAGCGGGTGCTTCACGCCGCCGCTCCGGTGACGAGGCGCTCGCGCAGGAAGCGCGCCACGCTGCGGCCGCGCTCGGACCAGTCGTAGCGACGCGCCTCGACGCGGGCCGTGTCCGCGAGACGCGCGGCGCGCACGCGGTCGGCCAGCAGCGCGCGCAGGCCCGCGGCCAGCGCCGCCGGATCGTCGGGCCGCACCAGCCAGGCATTCTGGTCGTGGCGCAGCACCTCGCGCAGCGAGGGCAGGTCGCTGGCCAGCACCGGCCGGCCGCTGGCCAGCGCCTCGAAGAGCTTGAGCGGCGAGGTGTAGCGCGCCGAGATCTCCTCGTGCGCGCTGTTGGGCAGAGCCACGACGTCGGCCGCGGCCAGGTGGAAGGGCACGGCGGCGTGCGGCACCTGGCCGGTGAAGTGCACGCGCCCCGGCGCCTCGCGGCGCGCCAGCGCCTGGAGGCGCGGCAGGTTGACGCGGTCACCACCCACCAGCACCAGCTGCGCCTCCGGCACGCGCCCCACCGCCGAGACCAGGCCGTCCACGCCCTTCCACGCGTAGAACTGCCCGGCGTAGGCGACCGTGGGCGCCTCGGGCAGGTGCAGGTGGCGACGCGCGGCGCGCGCGTCCGGCAGGCCCGCGTGGCGCTCGACGTGCACGCCGTCGGGCGCCACCAGCAC
>DASUFI010000215.1:0-21603 GCA_036274635.1 Planctomycetota bacterium | reverse complement strand
CGCCGCGCGCTCGCCGGACGGCCTGCACGTGGTGGACGTGCTGTGCGGCGGCCGGTCGCTGGACGCGACGCTCGAGGAGGTGCGCCACGCCGTGCACCGCGGCGCCGCGCGCCGGCTGGCCTTCGTCGACCGCGACCTCGGCGCCGACGCGGACGCGCTGCGGGCGCTGTCGCACGCCATGTTCGCGGCCGCGCCCGGCCTGGCCTGGTCGTGCCGCGTGCGCGCCGACCGGCTGGACCGCTCGCTGGCGCTGGCGCTGGCCAACGGCGGCTGCACCGAGGTGCTGGTCACGGCGCCCGGCGAGCGGCACGCGCCGGCGCTGGTGCCCATGGACGACCCGGCGCGGCCGCGCCTCGAGTCGGCCGTGGAGGCGGCGCGAGTCCTCGGCCTGCACACGTCCGTCGAGCACGTGGTGGGACGGCCGGGCCACTCGCGCGCGATGCTGGCGGCCTGGCAGCGCTGGTTCCAGGACCGGCGCATCGGCGTGCACGCCCTGGTGCGCGTGCTGCACGCCGGCGACCGCGGCGAGGGCCAGCCCCGCCTGGCGGAGGCGCACGCGCGCGCCGGCTGCTGGGACAACGAGCTGCGGCCGCGCGACGTGGACCACTCGGTGCGCGAGGTGACGGCGCGCGAGCGCCTGGCGGCGGGGACGCTGGGGTCGTGACCGAGGCCTGGAGCGTGCGGCCGGCGGGGCCGCAGGACGAGGCGCGGCAGGCGGAGATCTTCAACGTCTGCTTTCGCAAGCAGAAGGACGCGCGCACCTTCGCCTGGAAGTACCGCGAGAACCCGGACGGCCCGGCCATCTCGCGCGTCGCGTGCGACACGCAGGGCGCGGTGGTGGGCGGCTACAGCTACGTGCCGCGGCGCTTCCGCCGCGACGGCGCGCCGCTGGTGCTCATGCAGGCCAGCGACGCGATGACCCTGCCCGAGTGGCAAGGGCGCGGCATCTTCACCGGCCTCGACGACCTCGTCTGCGCCGAGGCCGGGCGGCAGGGCGTGCCGTGGGCCTTCGCCTACAGCGGGCGCATCTCGCTCAAGGGCTTCCTGCGCAACGGCTGGCAGCTCATCGGGCACGCGCCGGTGTGGCGGCTGCGCTTCCGCTCGCGGCGCTCCGTCGATCGCGCCGGGCGCGCCGCGCCGCTGCTGAGGCCGATGACGCCGCTGCTGGACGTCATGCTCGGCTGGAGCGCCCAGCGGCGGCTGCCCGCCGGCATGGCCACCGAGGTGCAGCGCGTCGCGCGCTTCGATCCGGACGCCGACGAGCTGTCGGACGCCTGCGTCCCGGCGCGCGGGCTCTTCGGCGAGCGGCACGCGCCGTGGCTCAACTGGCGCTACGTCGACAACCCCACGCGGCGGCAGGAGTGCTACGCGCTGCGGCGCCAGGGGCGGCTGGACGGCTGGCTGGTGGCCGAGTTCGTCGAGGGCAACGCCTTCCTCGTCGACCACCTGGCGCGCGACGCGACGGCCCGGGTCCTGCTGCTGGGGGGCTTCGCCGCCGCGGCGCGCGAGCGCGGCATGGACGAGGTCACGGCCCTGCTCTTCGAGCATCATCCTGCGGTGCCGGTGCTGCGGGCGCTGGGCTTCGCCCGCCGGCATTCGCGCCCGAAGGCCTTCCGGGATATGTTTCCCTTCATCGTGCGGGCCTGCCGGCCCGACAGCCCGCAGGAGGACCTGGCCATCGCTCGCTGGCACCTCGCCGACGGGGACCGCGACGCCGAGCACATGTCCGCCTGACCGATGAAGCACACCCTCAAGCGCTGGCTGCGTCGCGCGCTGGCGGCGACCCTGCATGCCACCGGCCTGCGCCGGCTGTTCCGCGCGCGCCGGCGGGGCGTGCCGGTGCTCATGTTCCACAACGTGGGCAAGCCCGCGAGCACCGACTACATCCCGGGCCACATGAAGGTGGACGACGCACGCCTCGCCGAGCTGCTGGGGCACCTGGGGCGCTCGGGTTACGGCACGCTGACCGTGGGCCAGATGGTGGAGGCTCTCGACCGCGGCGAGTGCCCGCCCGACCGGGTCGTGCTCACCTTCGACGACGGCTACAAGGACAACCACGACCGCCTGCTGCCGCTGCTGCGCGAGCACCGCGCCACGGCCACGGTCTTCGTGCAGACGGGCCCGATGCACGGCCACATCAACTGGCTGCACCACTACTTCTGGGTGCTGCACCGGCGCGGCCCGCACGCGCTGGGCGAGGAGCTGGCGCGCCGCCTTCCAGGCGTCGAGACGGGCAGCAAGCTGCGCAGCCTGCCGCCCGATCCGGTGGGCGCGGAGTACCAGCTCAAGCGCGTGCTCAAGTACGACGTCAGCGCCGCCGACCGCGATCGCCTGCTGGACGAGATCTTCCGCGCCGCGGGCGGCGACGACGCCGAGCTGGCGCGGCAGGTCTGGCTCTCGCCCGAGGACTGCCGCGCGCTCGACGCGGCCGGCGTGGAGCTGGGCGCGCACACGGTGAACCACCTGGTGCTCTCGTCGCTGGACCGCGCCACGCAGCGCGCGGAGATCGAGGGCAGCCTGCGCGACCTGCGCCAGTGGCTGGGCCACGACGTGGCCTCCTTCGCCTACCCCTACGGGCGCTCGTGGGACTACAACGAGGACACGCTGGCCGTGCTGCGCGAGCTCGGGCTGCGCAGCGCCATCACCGCCATGCCCGGCCTCAACGACGCCGCCACCGGTCGCCTCGAGCTGCGGCGCATCGCGGTCAGCGAGACCGTGCCGCTGGCCGAGATCCTGTGCGAGGTGGACGGCGTCTTCGACTGGTTCGCGCGGCGCGGCCTCGACCTGCGCTCGTGAAGCGCGGAGTGGAGCCGCGCCGCGCCGGACGATAGATTCGAGCACCTTCGGGACGACTGCCGGACGTGGACCGCATCTTCACTCTCGTGGCGCAGGGCTTCAGCGTGGCCTTCACGGCCGCGCTGGTCGTCGTGCCCCTGTGCAGCGCGTTGGCGCTGCGTCTGGGCGTCGTGGACAAGCCGGGCGGGCGCAAGCAGCACGGCAAGGTGACGCCGCTGCTGGGCGGCGCGGGCGTCTTCCTCGCGGCCGTCGCGGGCGTGGCCGTCGTGCGCTGGCAGACCGCGGCCGTCGCGTCCCTCGACCTGCAGTTCGGGCAGATCGGCTTCGTCATGGCGGCCGGTGTGATCATGTTCCTCATCGGGCTGGTGGACGACGTCTTCAAGGATCGCCTGCCCTTCCAGCTCAAGCTGCTGGGACAGATCCTGGGCGTCCTCGTGCTCATGGGGCCGCAGCTGGCGGATCTGATCACGCATGGCGGCCCGCCGGGACGCTGGCTCTACCAGCTCTTCTTCCTGGGCTGGTACCTCACGATCGTCAACTCCTTCAACTTCTCCGACAACATGAACGGGCTGATGGCGGGCCTCTCCGTCATCGCCTTCTCCGCCTCGGTGGTGTACCTCGGCTCGGAGGGCAGCCTGCGCAGCCTGGTCATCGCGGTCGTCCTGGCGGGCGCGTTGCTGGGCTTCCTGCCCTACAACTTCCCGCGCGCGCGTGTGTTCCTGGGCGACGCGGGCAGCATGTTCACCGGCTTCTGGATGGCGTGGATCCAGCTGACCCTGTCGCGCGGCTTCCTGGGCGAGGTGCCGGAGGGCGACCTGGGCGTGAGCAACCTGATCCCGGCGGTGCTCATCATGGGCGTGCCGCTCTACGATGCCGCCTTCGTGGTGTTCATGCGCATCGTGGACCGCCGGCCCGTCTACCTCGGCGACAACCACCACCTGAGCCACCGCCTCGTGCGCGGCGGCTTCACGCCGGTGGAGGCCGTGGTCATCCTGTGGGGCATCGGCATCCTGCTGGCCGGCGTGGGCGTGCTGGCCGTCTTCGCGCAGCCGTCCTACCGCTACCTGCTGCTGGCCGCGTCGGTGGGCATGATGATCGCCGTGACGCGCGTGGTCATGCACTTCGAGCGGCGCGCGCTGGCCGCCAGCGCGCCGCCCGCGTGAGCACCGCGAGCCGCTCCGGAAGTCGCCCGTGAACACGGCCGAGTTCGACCGCATGTTCGCGATCGAGGCCACGCACTGGTGGTACCGCGGCCGCCGCTCGCTGGTGCGCGGCGCGCTCGACCGCCACGCGCCCGCGCGCCGGCCGCTGGCGCTGCTCGACGTCGCCTGCGCCACCGGCATGTCCTTTCGCTTCCTGGCCGACTACGGCGACATCCGCGGCATCGACATCTCCGACGAGACCATCCGGCTGTGCGGCCAGCGCGGCATCCGCCGCATCGTGAAGGGCGACGCCATGCGCCTGCCCTTCGCCGCCGGCAGCTTCGACGTGGTGCTGGCCCTCGACGCCTTCGAGCACTTCGAGGACGACGTGGCCGCCATGCGCGAGACCCTGCGCGTCCTGCGCCCCGGCGGCCTGCTCGTGTGCACCGTGCCCGCCTTCATGGCCCTGTGGTCACCGCACGACGAGGCCTACCACCATCACCGCCGCTACCGCCGCCCGCAGCTGCGCCAGCGCCTCGCCACCGCCGGCTACGACGTCCTGCGCTCCAGCTACAGCAGCATGACCCTCTTCCTCCCCGTCCTCGCCCTGCGCCGCTGGCGCCGCTGGCGCGGCGAGCGCCCCGGCGAACCCCCCAGCTCCGACTTCGCCGTCCCCTTCCCCGCCCCCGTCGAATGGCTCGCCAGCGCCATCACCACCGCCGAGGTGGCCGCCGAACAGCACGTGAACCTCCCCTTCGGCGTCTCCCTGCTTGCCGTGGCCCGCAAGCCCGCCGCGTAGTCTTCAACACCACGGTAGGTGGGCTGCCCTGCCCTGTGTTCAGTCACGCCCGCCGAGTGGCGTCAAATCGTGTTGGGCTAGGCGCGGGGCGGCTCTCGACCGGAGGCGGCCCGCCGAGGGCCGTTGAGGACTCGAGAGCCGCCCCGCAACGACGCCCAGCGCGATTTGCCGCCACTCGCCTCAGGGCGGCGGGATGCCCAACAGGTAGTCGCGGAGCACTGACATGTAGTGCTGCGCATCGAGTCTGGTATCCATCAGATACAGGTTGTCCTTGTACGCGCCCTGGTCGTGCGCGGCGAAGGCTTGCACCTGCTGGAGGCCCTTGGCGAGGTAGACGGCGTCGCCCGTCGCGAGATAGGACTCGGCCATGCCCAGCAGGATGGGATGGAAATCGGCTTCCTCCCACGTGACCACCTTCTTCAGGCGCACCGCCCAGGCGTACACGAGGTGGCGGTCCTTCGGGTTCTTGAAGTAGGGGAAGAGCTCCTTGCGCGTGTAGTAGGCGAGGTCCTGCAGCCGCTGCCGCGCGCCGGGCGTATCGGGATCGTCGGCGCCCAGCCAGCTGTAGGCGTTGAAGTAGGCGATCGGCCCGAGGCAGGCGGTGATGAAGCCGCGCGTCACGTAGTTCTCGCCCGGCGGCTTCTCGTCCGCGTTCTGCGCGCTGAAGACGTAGTAGCGGCGGTTGCCCGTCTGGCCGAGCGCGGTCTGCCAGCCGTAGCCGTCGACCATCGTGTTCACGTTCAGCACGGGCGTGATCATGTGCTCGAGCATGCCGTGCAGACGGTCGCGCAGGGCCTGGCTGTCCGTGAAGCGGCCCACGGCGGAGAGGGCCTTCACCGACTGGTAGAAGCTGCGCTCGTAGGTCGTGTTGGCGAGGTGCGCGAGGATCTCCTCCTCGTCGTAGAGCGCGTCACGCAGGCGGGGGTCGCCGGTCAGGTCGTAGGCCAGCACCATGCCGTCGCGGTAGCGGTGCTCGAGGTCGCCCTCGTAGTTCACGGTGTGCGGGATCTGGTCGTTGATGGCGCCCGGGTCGTTCTTGTCGTCGAAGTCGTCGCTGCGCAGGATCTGCCACTCGGCCTTGTACATGGCCAGGTCCATCGCGTTGAGCCACTGGCCGCCGAGGCCCTGGCGCAGCCACTCGCCGGCGAGGCGCCGCTCGATGCTGTCGTGGTTGTTCGTGCCGCCCGTGTTGTGGGCCGCGAGGAAGCGCGTGATCGAGAGCGAGTCGTCCGCGATGGCGACGGTGTGGTTCATGCCCAGCATCGCGTAGAGCTCGTTCTGCTCGGCCAGCGTCATGAGCCTGTAGGCGAAGACGCCCGACGAGTCGTACTGGTCGTAGTCGGCCGCGCGCCCGTTGACGGGCCAGTCGAGCCGCTCGGCCGCCTGCAGCGGCGTCGGCGCGGCGCCCTTGTGGAAGGAGAAGCTCACCGTGCGGCTCTCGTGCTGCCGCCAGCAGAAGGTGTAGGGCGCGATGTTCTTGTCGGTCCAGAGGCCGGCCACCACGTCGCCCGTGCCCCAGGTCTCGAGGCACGCCGGCCAGAAGTAGGGCATCTGCCTGAGGCTGAGCGTGACGCCGCCGGACGCGCCCGTGAGGTCCACGAAGCCGTGCGGGGGATACTGGTTCTTGTTGCCCAGGGGCACGGCGCTCAGGCCGTTCAGCTTGATCTCGTAGCCCTCCTCAGCCAACGTGGTGCCCGAGGTCTTCGGGATGGGCGGCAGATAGGCGCTGCCCTCGCCGGTGACGTCCGTGGTCGTGGCGGCGCTGTAGGCCTGGCGCACCCAGGCGCTGCCGCCCGGCGCCAGCGGCACCGACATCTGACCGTCGTGGCGCGCGAGCGTGGACACTGGGCTCGCGCCCGGCAGCACGCGCACCACCAGCCCCAGGCCCTCGATGACCACGTGCTTCGGCCGCAGGATGGTGGCGTTGCGCACCGTGAAGTCCACCTGCACGTCGGCGCTGCCGCGCCGCGCGGTGATGCGGCAGGTGAAGTCCAGCAGGTCGGTGCCCGACACGCCGGTCATGAGCGTGCCCAGGACGCGCACGACGGCGCGCGCGGGCCCGTTCTCCTCGATGGCCACCGAGAGCGAGCTCGGCCGCGGCACGATCGGCTGGCCGTCGGTGGCCTTGCCGAGGATGCCCGGGCTCGCGTGCGGCGCCACGATGTCCGTGCCACCGATGCGCAGCGTGTCGAAGAGGTTGAAGCCGCTCTTGAGCACGGTGGCCTGCAGCGCGCCGGTGTCGAGCGTGATCGTGTTGCCGGACTCGCTGGCCACGAAGGCGCCCCCGCTGAGCCCCGCGCCGGGCTCGAGCTCGAGCGACGAGGCGATGCCGCCCGCCGGCACGTCGGTGACGGCGTCGACGAGCGCCCACTGCACGCTGCCGTCCGGCCACGTGGAGAGCGTGCGCGCCTGCCAGCTGGGGGAGTTGTGCACGGACAGGCCCGGCCGGCCGCCGACCTGCGGCAGGTCGCCCTGCTTGAAGGGCATGCCGAAGGTCGCGCAGGCGCCGGGACGCGCGAAGCCCTTGGCGCCCGCGGGCAGCACCTCCTGCACCAGCAGCGGCACGCTGAGCGGCGTCGAGGTCGGATCGCCGCCGCCCGGATCTCCGCCGCCCGGATCGCCGCCCTCGAGCACGTCGATCTGGTCCTGGTAGTCCTGGATCTGCTGGGCCAGCGCCGCGAGCGACGCCATCAGCTTCTTGATCTTCTTGAGCTTCTTCGCGAGGGACCCGGGGCTCGCCTTGGTCAGTGAGCCCTTCGTCGCCTGCAGCGACGCCTGCTTCTTGAGGATGGTGGCCTGGTCCTTGGCGATCTTGGCCTCGAGCTTCGCGATCTGCTCGAGGACGTCCTCGGGCAGGTCGCCGCTCGCGTGGGCCACGTCGTGCTCCACGCCCGACGGCGTGTCGGCGAAGTGCGCCAGCTCGGCCCCTGCGTCCTCGGGGGGCGCGGGGGCGTCCGGGAGCACCGCCGTGGGCGGCGTGGGAGCCGGGGGCGCGCCGTGGCTCGTCGGGCGCGGGGCCCGCGAGCCGTCCGGGACCGGCCCGGGCAGCGCGACCAGCAGGCCGAGCAGGCCCAGGGCGAGCGGCACGCCGAGCATGGCGCAGCGTGCGGCGAGGGAGCGGTGCGGAGGGGGTGGACTCTGGCGATCGCGCATCGTGCGCGCGAGCCGGCTGGCTGGCCTCAAGTTGGACTCCCTGGTGCGACGTCGCGGGTGTGTGCAACACGATCGGCGGCCCGCCGGTGCGTTCCGGGCCAAGTGGGGCGGGCTGCGGCACTTGCGGCGCTCAAGCCGACGGCCCGGAACGCGCGAAGAGGCCGTCCGCCGCCTCTCCGGGTGATAGGATTCGGCCCACACCATGGACGTCCTGCTCGTCAACCCGCCGCCGCCCCCGTCCCAGCGCGTCAGCCGCGGCCTCATGGGCGGCTTCGGCATGATCGTGGGCGAGGGGCTGTGCTACCCGCCCTTGGACCTGCTGTACGTCGCCGCGATCCTGGAGCGTGACGGCCACCGCGTGCGCGTCGTGGATGCCGAGGCCGCCGGCCTGTCGCCCGAGCAGGTGCTGGCGCAGCTAGGCAGCCCGCCGCCAGCCGTCGTCGGGCTGGCCACCAGCAGCGCCACCATCCAGCTCGACCTGCGGCTGGTCGACCGCATCAAGCAGGCCGCGCCCGGCGCGCTGACCTTCATCACCGGCAGCCAGGGCAGCAAGGTGCCGGACATGGCCATGCACGGCAGCCGCGTCGACGCGGTCGTGCGCGGCGAGCCCGAGCACACGGTGGCGGAGATGGTGCGCGAGCTGGCGGCCGGCCGCGACCCGCTGGCGGTGGCCGGCCTCACCGTGCGGCGCGGCGCGGAGATCGTGAGCAATCCCGATCGCCCGCTGCTCAAGGGCCCCGAGCTGGACGCGCTGCCCTTCCCCGCGCGCCACCTGGTGCCCAGCGCGCCCTACCGCATCCCCACGATGGCCGGGCCGATCCAGACCATCGCCTCCTCACGCGGCTGCCCGATCAACTGCACCTACTGCGGCTACGTCGTCGCGCAGGGCATCCCGTGGCGCGGCCGCTCGGCGGCCAGCGTCTTCGCGGAGATGCGCGAGCTGTCCGACAAGCACCGCGTGCGCAACATCGTCTTCCGCGACCCGCTCTTCGCCGGCTCGCGCGAGCGCACGCTGGAGCTGTGCGGCCTGATCGAGGCCGCCGGCCTGCCGCTCAAGTGGCAGTGCGAGACGGCCATCAAGACGCTGGACGAGGAGGTGCTCGCCGCCATGGCCCGCGCCGGCTGCGTCTCGGTGTCCTTCGGCCTCGAGTCGGGCAACGACGAGCTGCAGAAGAAGTACAGCCGCGGCAAGATCAAGACCTGGGAGCACGCCAAGATCGTCGTGGACACCTGCCGCAAGCACGGCATGGCCACGCGCGGCTTCTTCATGATCGGCTTCCCCGAGGAGACGCCCGAGCAGGCGCGCCAGACGATGGACCTGGCCGTCTTCCTCGACCCGGACAGCGTGCAGTTCACGGCCGTGACGCCCTACCCGGACACCAAGCTCTACAAGGAGTCCCGCGCCGGGCGCGAGGAGGACTTCGACTACAGCAGGTTCTCCGGCACCACGCCGGTGGGAGTGGCCCAGGCCATGACCGACACGCAGGTGTCGGACGCCATCCGCACGGCCTATCGCCGCTTCTACATGCGGCCGCGGCGCCTGCTGCGCGAGCTCAGGCGGCCCCAGCTGCTGCTGCAGCGCTTCCGCCGCTACGTCGGTCTGGTGCGCAGCAGCGCCGAGACGGCGGGCTGACCGCCGCGCGGCCCCTCGAAGCGGGCCGGCGCTGAGCTACAACGGGGCGCCCTCCCCGCCCCGGCCCGCGATGGACGCCGCCACCCGCCGTCTGCTCATCCTCGTGCAACTGTGCTTCGGCGTCTTCCCCGCCCTGGGCAAGATTGCGATGCCCACCTTCTCGCCCGAGGCCGTGCTGGTCTGGCGGCTGCTCGTGGGCAGCGGCGTGCTGATGGCCCTCGCCCTCGCGCGGCACGGGCGCGCCGCGCTGCCGCCCGCCGCCGAGCTGCTGCGCCTCTTCGGCCTCGCGCTGCTGGGCGTCATCGTGAACCAGTTCCTCTTCCTCGAGGGCCTGTCGCGCACGACCTCCGTCAACGCCGGCCTGCTCATCACGGTGATCCCCGTCGCGACCACGGCCATCGCGGTGCTGCTGCGGCGCGAGCGGGCCACCGCGCGCAGGCTGGGCGGCATCGGGCTGGCGGTCGCGGGCGTCGCGCTGCTCTTCCTGCTGAGGCTGGTGCGGCGGACCACGGCCGGCGGGAGCACCGCGCTGGGCGACCTCTTCATCGTGGTCAACGCCATCAGCTACAGCTTCTACCTGGTGCTGGCCAAGGGCGTGCTCTCGCGGCTGCCGCAGCTGGTCGTCGTGGCCTGGCTCTTCGTCTTCGGCGCGCTGGTCATGCCGTGGTTCGCGCTGGACATCACCTGGGTGCCGCCCGCCGCGCAGCCGGTGCAGTGGTGGGCGCTGGCCGGCATCCTGCTGTTCCCGACCGTGCTGGCCTACCTGCTGAACACCATCGTCCTGGCCCGCACGCACGCCAGCACGACGGCGGCCTACGTCATGCTGCAGCCCTTCGTGGCCATGCTGCTCGGCCTGACGCTGCTGCGCGAGGAGATGCACTGGAGCGAGGCCGTGACCGGCGCCTTCGTGCTGGCCGGCCTGTGGCTCGTCTCGGTTCCACCGAGGGCGCCGGCGGCCGCCTGAGGGCCGGCGCGCGCGGCGCGGGGCCTGTCGGCGTCCCCGGAACTGAAGCGACGCATGTGCGACGCGCATGCGACGCTTCCGTCGCCGCGCGGCGCCCGCCCGCGTCCCCCGGAACGGAAGCGACGCACATGCAGTGCATATGCGACGCTTCCGTCGCCGCGCGGCGCCGGGACGTGGCAACATGCCGGCTCCGCCGCACGATCCGCCCCGTGGAGCCGACCGTCATGTTCCTGTGTCCCTTCGCCCGCCGCCTCACCGCCCTGGCGCTGCTGCTGGCCGCCGCAACGCCCGCCGCGGCCCAACTCGTGCCCCTCGACGGCCAATGGTTCAAGCTGGACGTGCACGCCCCGGGCCGGACGCTGAACACCGACAACCTCAAGTTCAAGAAGGCCAGCGTCTCGACCAAGGCCTTCCTGCTGCTGACGCTCGCGCCCGACGACGGCGCGCCCAGCGGCTTCACCTTCGACTGGCAGCTGTGGACCAGGCAGAACGGCAAGGTCTGGGCCCTCTCGGACACGGGCACGCAGGCCTTCATCGGCCCGGCCAACGGCGACCAGATGGCGGTGGACATGCCCATGACACTGACGCTCGCCAGCGGCAAGTTCCTGTCGGGGCGCGCGACGCTCTTCTTCGACCTCAAGTTCAAGAAGGGCGGCAAGCTGAAGAAGGCCAGGATCAAGACGCTGGGCGGCGAGACCATCGACGGCTCCGCCAACGGCGCCGACCCGTTCTACGGCGGCTTCAG
The DNA here is from genome assembly GCA_036274635.1 of Planctomycetota bacterium. Lineage (GTDB taxonomy): Bacteria > Planctomycetota > B15-G4 > B15-G4 > B15-G4 > DASUFI01. The sequence goes on along the minus strand of DASUFI010000215.1, from coordinate 10,371 downwards.
GATCAAGGGCCACAAGGTGAAGGAGGGCAGCCTGCCCTTCACGCCGAGCTGAGGGCGCGCGTCAGCCGCCGCCGCCGCCTGCGCCGCCGGGGCCGAGCATCTGCCCCGGGTCCACCCAGCGGTCGAAGTCGGCGGCGCTCACGTGGCCCAGCGCCAGCGCCGCCTCGCGCAGCGTGGTGCCCTCCTTGTGCGCCTTCTTGGCGATGGCCGCCGCCTTGTCGTAGCCGATGTGCGTGTTGAGCGCCGTCACCAGCATGAGCGAGCGGCGCAGCAGGTCGTCGATGCGCGCCTTGTCGGGCTCGAGGCCGGCCGCGCAGTTGCGGTCGAAGCTGCGGCACGCGTCCGCCAGCAGCCGGATGCTCTTGAGCACGTGGTGGATGATGACCGGCTTGTAGACGTTCAGCTCGAAGTTGCCCTGGCTGCCGGCGAAGGCCACCGTGGCGTCGTAGCCCAGCACCGCCGCGCACACCATGGTGAGCGCCTCGCACTGCGTGGGGTTCACCTTGCCCGGCATGATCGAGGAGCCCGGCTCGTTCTCGGGGATGCGGATCTCGGCCAGGCCGCTGCGTGGGCCGCTGGCCATCCAGCGCACGTCGTTGGCGATCTTGACCAGCGCCACCGCGAGGCCCCGCAGCGCGCCCGAGAGGGCCACCTGCGCGTCGTGCGCCGCCAGCGCCTCGAACTTGCTGGGCGCGGAGGTGAAGGGCAGGCCGGTCATCTCCGCGATGCGCCGTGCGACGCGCGCCGCGTAGTCGGGGTGCGTGTTGAGCCCGGTGCCCACCGCCGTGCCGCCCAGCGCCAGCTCGTGCAGGTGCGGCAGCGTGTCCTCGATGTGCGCGATCGCGTGGTCGAGCTGGCTGACCCAGCCGGAGATCTCCTGGCCCAGCGTCAGCGGCGTCGCGTCCATGAGGTGCGTGCGGCCGATCTTCACCACGTCGCGAAAGGCCTCGGCCTTGCCCGCCAGCGTCTCGCGCAGGCCGCGCGCCGCCGGCAGCAGCTTGCCCTGCACCTCGGTGGCCGCCGCGATGCTCATCGCGGTGGGGAAGGTGTCGTTGCTGCTCTGCGACTTGTTCACGTCGTCGTTGGGATGGATGGGCTTCTTGCTGCCCAGCTCGCCGCCCGCCAGCTCGATCGCGCGGTTGGCGATGACCTCGTTGGCGTTCATGTTGGTCTGCGTGCCGCTGCCCGTCTGGTACACGACCAGCGGGAAGTGCTCGTCGAGCTTGCCGTCGATGACCTCCTGCGCGGCCTGCTGGATGAGCGCGGCCTTGTCCGGCGGCAGCAGGCCGAGGTCGGCGTTGACCTGGGCCGCCGCGTGCTTGAGCACGCCCAGCGCGCCGATGAGCGGGCGCGTGAAGCGCTCATCGCCCACCTCGAAGTTCTGCAGCGAGCGCTGCGTCTGCGCGCCCCAGTAGCGGTCGGCGGGCACCTGCAGGGCGCCCATCGTGTCGGTCTCGGTGCGGAACTTGCCGGCGGCCTTCGGCGCGGTGGTCATGGGGGCGATTGGACCACAGCGGCCCCGGGCGCCGGTAGATGGGCGCTCAGCGCGGCGCGGGCGCGACGGCCTCAGCCTGCTCGTCGAGGATCCGATGGACGTTCGCCAGCACGTCCGCGAGCGGGCATTGATGCGGCAGCGTGCAGGCTTTGCACGTGCTGGGCCAGGCGCGGACCTCGTCGATGTCACCCAGCGCCGCGACGTGAAGGTCGGCCGAGCCCTCGTGGATCGGCATGCGTCCTCGGCCGGCGTGTGCCTCGAAGTAGAGCGGAGCGGGCCCGACGAACTCGCGTGCCGCGTCGACGAGGCCGTCTTTGAGGTCGAGGCCCGGGCCGTCAGATAGAAAGAGAAGCGCGGTCTCGCCTGCGACGGCTCCGCTGGCATCGCAGGTCCAGAGGCGCGATGCGAGGACGTAGACACTTTCCAGCGTCTTGTCGCCCTTGACGACTCCGACGACGGTGACGACGGCCACCTTGCCGTCGTGCGGCGTCTCGGCGATTCGCTCCACGCGGCCCACGAGGATGAGGGGACACCGAGCGACCAGATCCGCCAAGGGGATGGTGCAGACCTTGACGGGCGCGACCGCGAGCGTCAGGAGCAGCAGCAATGTCAAGCGCAGCATCTCCCACCTCCGTGGCCGTCGACCCTACCCCAGGCTCAACTGCCGCGCCGCATCCACCTCGTCGCGGTTCAGCAAATCGCGCGCCCGATCCAGCGTGTTGATCACCGCCGACCCTCGCGGCAGCGCCCCGCGCAGCTGCCGCAGCAGCTGCACCGTCAGCCGCATGACGCGCACCAGGTCGCCCGGCGGCACAGTCGTGTGGTCGCGCAGCTCCTCGAAGCCCGCGCCGCGGCACCACGCGGAGAGCGCCGAGCCGAGTCGGAAGTCGATGGGCCGGATCGAGGGCGGGATCCCCAGCGCTCGCTCGCGCTCGACCAGCCGCCCGACGACCTGCTCGATGTCGTGGCGGTGCTCGCCCAGCGCGTGCGCCGGGAGACGGCGATAGAGCTCGTGCTTGCGCTCCTCGTGGGCAAGGCCGGCGAACACGATGCAGATCTGCAGCTCGTCCAGGAACTCCAGCAGCCGCGACTCGACCAGCTCGGCCACGGGCAGCTCGTAGCCGTTGATCACGGCCGCGATCTCGCCCTTGGGCGTGATGCCCTCCGGCGTGACGTAGCCCAGCTCGCGCAGCAGCTGCATGCGGCGGTCGATGGCCTGGCGCTGCTTCTCCTCGTTCTTGGCGCGCTTCTTGCCGCTCATGCTGGCCCACTGGAAGTTGTTGAAGCTGCGCTCCCAGGCCTCGTGCAGCCGCGGCCCCAGCGTGCGGTGCAGGTTGATGAGGGTGCTGTAGGAGAGGTTGAAGCGCGAGAGAATGGGCTCGACGTCGTTGCCCACGAGGCGCTGGATCTCGCGCGGCTGCACGCGGTCGTCCTCGAGGATGGAGATGACGAGGCCGCGCGCGTCCAGGCCCTGCCGCCCGGCGCGGCCCGCCATCTGCTGGTACTCGCGCACCTTGAGGGTGGAGAAGCCGGTGCCGTCGAACTTGCGCAGCGACGAGAACACCACCGTGCGCGCCGGCATGTTGATGCCCAGGCTGAAGGTCTCGGTCGCGAAGAGCAGCTGCAGCAGGCCCGAGGTGAACAGCCGCTCGACCAGCTCCTTGTGCAGCGGGAGCATGCCGGCGTGGTGGAAGGCGATGCCGTGGCGCACCAGGCTGCGCAGCTCCTCGAGCTGCTCGTCGGGCACGATCTCGAAGGTGTCGCAGATCGAGTCGAAGAGCCGCTCGATGGTGTTGGCCGCCTCGGGCTCCAGCAGCGTGCGCCGCCGCGCCACCTCGCGCGCGCGCTGCTCGCACTCGCGGCGCGAGAAGCAGAAGAAGAGCGCCGGCAGGTTCTTGTCGCGCGCCAGCAGCTCCACCACGGCGTTGCGGTCGACGCGCGGCCCGTTGCGCCCGCGGCCCTGGTGCGGCAGCTGCAGCCGCGCGTCCATGCGCTTGAGCCCCAGCCCCGGCAGGTAGGCGTAGTGGTCCAGCGGCACGGGCCGCTCGCGGTGGCGGATGATGGCCAGCTCCGTTCCCCGCGTCTTCGTGATCCACTCCCCGAACTGCTCCAGGTTGCTGATCGTGGCCGACAGGCACACGAAGCGGATGTGCGGGGGCGCGAAGATGATGGACTCCTCCCACACCGTGCCGCGCTCGAGGTCGTCCATGTAGTGGATCTCGTCGAACACGACGGTGTCCACGTCGTCCAGGCTGGCCGGGCTCTCGAAGATCGTGTTGCGGAAGATCTCCGTGGTCATGATCAGCACGGGCGCCGCGCCGTGGATCGTGACGTCGCCGGTCATGATCCCCACGCCCTCGGGCGCGAGCGCCTTGAAGTCGCGGTACTTCTGGTTGGAGAGCGCCTTGACCGGTGCGGTGTAGATGGCGCGGCGCCCCTTCTGCAGCGCCAGCTCGATGGCGATCTCGGCCACCAGCGTCTTGCCCGCCCCGGTGGGGGCCGCCAGCAGCACGGGCCGGCCCTCGCGCAGCGGCCCCAGCGCCTGGCGCTGGAAGTCGTTGAGGACGAGGCCGCGGAAGACCTCGGGGGGCCCCACGGGCGGGGCGGAGGCCGGAGGGGGAGGGCGGGATCGCTTCCGGGTGCTCATCACGGCCCGGAGTGTCGGGCCGCCAGAGAACATACAGGCTCGGACGGGCCGCCCCGCAGCCTAAACTCGGGCGCCCATGAGCTCCGACCGACGCGCGCGCCCGCTCTGGCCCCTGCTGGTGCCGCTGGCCCTGCTGGCCGTCCTCATCGTCGTCGCGTACCGCGCGCGCCACCAGCTGCAGCGCGAGCCGGAGTTCACCGTCGACCCCACGCGCTACCAGCTCGTGGCGCGTCCCGCCTGGCTGACCGAGGACGTCGCGGGCAGCGTCGCCGCCAGCGTCTCCTCGCACGCCGCGCGCGGCGCCTCGCTGCTGCGCCAGGACGAGCTCGCCGGCCTCACCGCCTCGCTCCTGGCCGCCTCGCCCTGGATCGAGGCCGTCGAGCAGATCCAGCCCCGCTGGCCCGCGCAGGCCGACGTGCGCGTGCGCCTGCGTCGCCCCGTGATGGCCATCGACGGCGACATCCTCGTCGCCGCCGACGGCCGCGTGCTCGGCCTCGGCCCCGTGGTCCTCGACCCGCCGCCGCTGCAGTGCGCCAAGCCCGCCCGCGACGCCGACGTCCTGCAGTGCGCCGCCGCCGCCGCCGAGGTCCTGCCCTTCCGCGCGGCGCTGCAGGACGTCGGCGTCGTCCTCGCCTCCGTCACCCCCGACGCCGAAGGCACCGTCTCCTTCATCACCGACCAGAACGTCGTCCTCGCCTGGGGCCGCTCCGCCGACTCGTCGCCCCTCGCCTACCTCGACCTGCCCCCGTCCCAGCGCATCGACAACCTGCGCGAAGTCCTCGCCGACTTTCCCGGCCTCGTCGGCCTGCAGCGCGTCCAGCTATGGACCGACCGCCCCGTCGTCGTCCGCCGCGACGAGTAGCCGCCGCACCGCCCGGCCGGCAGCAGCCGGCCCACCTGCCCGCAACGTGCATGGCGCTCTGTAAGCCCCAGCCCGCGCACCATCGAGGCTGCTCGCTGGCGCCGCGAAGGCGGCGCCAGCGGTAGCCGGAAGGCACCTCGGGGCCTGCGTCCGCCGCCGCGGCCCAGCCCTGCCCCCACGCTCGTGGAGCGGAACGGCACCGAGTGAAGAGTCTCCTCGATGCCCAGACCAAGGTCGACGACATCAAAGGGCATGGCTGGCCGTGAGCGACGCGTAGCGGCGAAGCCCCGGGTATTCACCACTGCCAAGCGGCTCCGCGGGATCTTGGGGGTACGGTGCGCGGCGCTCTCCTCCCCGAGCCCAAAGACCTCAATGCATCCGGCATGCCCCGACCGCGCGCCGCGCACCGTACCCCCAAGATCCCGCGGAGCCATTGGCCCCCCTGGGCCTCCCCTTGGCGACCCCGCCAGCCCTTTGATATCGTTCCCGGTTCGCATCCGACCCGCCAGAAGCCTTCTCGGCGGAGGCCCCGAGGACCTTCCGTGACCAAGACCTATCTCGCCAAGACCGGGCAGGTGCAGCAGGCCTGGCACCACTTCGACGCCGACGGCGCCGTGCTGGGCCGGCTGGCGGTGCGCATCGCCACCATCCTGCAAGGCAAGCACCACCCGCGCTGGACGCCGCACGTGGACACGGGCGACTTCGTGGTGGTCACCAACGCCGGCAAGGTGGCGCTCTCGGGCAACAAGGCCCAGACGCGCGTGCACCACTGGCACACCTACTACCTTGGCGGGCTGCGCTCGCAGACGGCGGGCGACATGCGCGAGCGCGACCCGGTGAAGATGATCGAGCTGGCCGTGCGCCGCATGATGCCCAAGACCCGACTGGGCCGCGCGATGATGGGCAAGCTCAAGGTGTACGCCGGCGCGGACCATCCGCACGAGGCGCAGAAGCCGATCACGGCCGACACCACCCAGTTCAGGTTGAAGGGACGCTGACCATGACCGAGGGCGCCGTCAAGGAGTTCCACTGGGGCACCGGCCGCCGCAAGACCGCGGTGGCGCGCGTGCGCATCAAGCCCGGCACGGGCGCGATCCTCGTCAACGGCCGGCCGTTCGAGACCTACTTCCCCATCGAGCAGCAGCGCCTCAACGCGCAGGCGCCGCTGGTGGCCACGTCCACCCTCGGCAAGTACGACGTGTGGGCGCGCCTCGGCGGCGGCGGGCCCATCGGCCAGAGCGGCGCGATGCGCCTGGGTGTGGCGCGCGCCCTCAAGGTGGCCGAGCCGTCCCTGGAGCAGGCGCTGCGCGACTCGGGCTTTCTCACGCGCGACAGCCGCATGGTCGAGCGCAAGAAGTACGGCCAGCGCAAGGCGCGCCGCCGCTTCCAGTTCAGCAAGCGCTGAGTCGGGCGCCCCGCGCCGGCGGGGCGAGACGAGCATGGCCGGCCACTCGCCGTTCAAGAACATCATGCACCGCAAGAAGGCGGTGGACGCCAAGCGTTCACGCGTCTTCAGCAAGCACGCGCGGCTGATCATGTCGGCCACGCGCACCGGCGGCGGCGACCCCGCCACGAACCTGTCCCTGCGCTACGCGATCGACCGCTCGCGCGAGGACAACATGACCAACGAGGCCATCGAGCGCGCCATCAAGAGCGCCCTCGGCAAGGCCGAGTCCGGCGCCCTCGACGCGCTCACCTACGAGGGCTACGGCCCCGGCGGCGTGGCCATCCTCATCGACGCCCTCACCGACAACCGCGCCCGCACCTACGGCGACGTGCGCCAGGCGGTCGAGACGCGCGGCGGCAACATCGGCGCCACCGGCTCGGTGGCCTGGAACTTCGAGCGCCGCGGCCTCTTCTTCGTGCCCGCTCCGCCCGCCAAGGAGGACGCCCTGTTCGAGGTGGCCCTCTCGGCCGAGGCCGACGACTGCACCGCCGGCGAGGGCGGCTTCGAGATCACCGCCGACCCGACCCGCTTCGCCGCCGTGAAGCAGACGCTGGAGAAGGCCGGCTTCAAGCCGGAGCGCAGCGTCATCGCGTGGGTGCCCAAGACCACCGTCCAGCTCAAGGACGAGCAGGTGGTCCAGCTGAGCCAACTCATCGACGCGGTCGAGGAGCTGGAGGACGTGCAGGGCACGGCCACGAACCTGGAGTGGACCGACGCGGCGCTGGCCGCCGCGGAGAAGGCCTAGAGGGCGCCGCCCGGCCCCGTCGGCACCCGATCCCCGCCGTTTCCGGCAGCGCTCCGTGGGCGTCGGGGAATGACTCGGTGAGGAACTCCTGGACGCGCGCGGGGGAGGCCGGGCGGGTCGTGCCGGCCTGCACTTCGTGCCGCGGCGCGCCGGATTCTGTTGAGCGCGGCGGCCTGGCGAGCCGATGATGGAGGCATGAGTCCCCGCACCAGCCCGCAGCCGATGGACGAGCGGCAGCTCGTCACGCTCATCACGGACAACGAGACGGGCCTGCTGAACGACGCCTACTTCCGCCTGCGGCTGGAGGAGGAGTTCAAGAAGTCCTGGCGCTTCCAGTGGAGCTACTCGCTGGTGCTCGTGGACATCGAGGGCCTGGACTCGATCGAGCAGACGGAAGGCACGTCGGCGGCCGACTCCACCATCCTGGACATCGCCGGCGAGCTGCTCACGGCCTCGCGCGACGTGGACCTGTCCGCGCGCCTCGGCCGCTCGCGCTTCGCGGCCCTGCTGCCCGGCACCGGCACCGAGGGCGCCGTGACCATGGTGCGCCGCGTGCTGCACGGCGTGCTGCAGAAGGTCGAGGAGCGCGTGGGCCTCGCGGTGGGCATCAGCACCGCCCCGCAGGACAAGCTGGCCTCGCCGGACGAGTTCTTCGCCCGCGCCGAGCAGGCCCTGCACATGGCGCACGCCCAGGGCAGCAACCAGGTCGTGACCTGGAACGCTCCGGCGCGGTAGCGCCGGGGCGTCGCGCGTGCCGCCACCGACTCGGGTTGCAGGGTGAGGTCGTGGGCCGCGCACGCTCCGGCGCGGTAGCGCCGGGGCGTCGCGCGTGCCGCCACCGACTCGGGTTGCAGGGTGAGGTCGTCGGCCCCTCTCACCCCTCGCTGTGCGAGACGAGCCGCTCGTCACCCAGCGCATGCCGGGCTTCAAGCCGCTTGGCGCCTCGCCCGACGACGACCGTGATGCTGCGCAACAGCCCCTTGCTCACGACGCGCCGCCCGAAGTCCAGCCACGGCCACGTTGCCGGCCCGCGCCTCCGCTGCGCGCGGTTGTACAGCGAGTTCTGCTCGGTCATGAGCCACTCGCTGTAGAGCATGTACATCCAGGTGAAGGGCAGCCGCAGCGCGCGGATGCGGAGGGCGCGGCGCGCGAGCGGCAGCAGCCGCGGATGGCGCACGACGACGGGGAACCACTTGTGCAGGTTCTCGAACTCGTGGCGACGCGGCAGGGCGATCGAGGAGGTGCGGTTGAAGAGCACCGGGAACTCGTCCCACTCCGCGGTGGCGAAGCCCATCTCGCGGGTCATGTCGTTGATGTCGGTGGCCGGGTAGGGCTGCAGCAGGGAGACCAGCGGGTGGTCGACGTGGCACTCGATGTTCAGGGCCACGGTCTGCAGGTCGTCCTCGATGGTGGCGCCCGGGCCGCCCAGCATGTTGAGGCTGCCGAGACGGATGCCCTGGGCCTTGATGAGGCCGGCGGCGCGCACGAGTTGGGCGCGGGTGGTGTTCTTGCGCATGATCGCGTTGCGCATGTGGTCGTTGGCGGCCTCGAAGGCGATGCGCGCGTAGATGCAGCCGGCCTGGCGCAGCAGCTGCACGTGGCGCTCGGTGACCATGTTCGCCATGAGGATGGCGTCGAAGGGCAGGCCCACCTCGCGCGGCCAGCGCTCGGCGAACTCGGCCAGCCAGGCGTTGTTGATGTTGAAGATGTCGTCGACGAAGTGGACGAAGGCGAGCGGGTAGCGCGCGCGGATCTCCTGCACCTCGCGGATCACGTCGTCCACGCTGCGGTGCCGCACGTACTCGTTGTTGCCCACGCCGTAGACCTTGCGCTTCCAGGCGTGGTGGAAGCAGAAGCTGCAATTCATCGGGCAGCCGCGGTCGCACTTGACGACCTTGCGCGGGTTGTTGCGGTACAGGTCGGCCGCGTCATAGACCAGCGCGCGGTCGGGCGGGCCGAGGGAGTCGAGCTGCTGGACCAGCGGCCGTGGCGCGTTGGGCCACAGGCGGCCGTCGGCGTCCTTCCAGTGGATGTTGGGAATGTGGCGCAGGTCGCCGCCGCGCTCGACGGCGTCCACGAACTCCACCAGCGCCTCCTCGCCCTCGCCCTGGCAGATGGCGTCCAGGCCCGGCTCGCGCAGGAAGTCCGGCACCACGGTGGGGTGCGGCCCGCCCGCGATGGTGACGGCCCGCGGCGCCCAGCGCTTCACCAGCCGCAGCAGCGTGGCGTGCGCCGTGTGCACGCCGGTCATCGTGGACGTGCAGATCACGTCCGGCTCCCACGCGCGCACCTTGCGCGGCAGCAGCGGGTCGGGCACGAAGATCATGCGCGTCTCGTGCCCGGCCCGCTTGAGCGCCGCCGAGAGGTACATCACGCCCAGCGGCTCCTGCGCGAGCCACGACGAGAGGAAAAGCACGCGCATGGTCGGAGCTGTCCCGTGGGAAGGGCGCACAAAGGAGGTATGTGTCAGAATATACCCCACGAGCCCGATTCCGTCAGGTCCGGTCCGCTCAGCCCCGCGCCCGCCCTTCCAGCGCCGCCTGCGCCGCCGCCAGCCTCGCGATCGGCACGCGGAACGGCGAGCAGCTCACGTAGTCCAGCCCCACGCGATCGAAGAACCGGATCGACGCCGGGTCGCCGCCGTGCTCGCCGCAGACGCCGAGCTTGAGGTGCGGCTTGGCGCCGCGCCCCTCGGCCGTGGCCAGGTGCACGAGGCGGCCGATGCCCTCGGCGTCGATGGACGCGAAGGGGTCGCGCTCGTAGAGGCCCTGCTCGACGTACAGCTTGATGACCGGCCCGGTGTCGTCGCGCGAGAGCCCGAGGCCCATCTGCGTGAGGTCGTTGGTGCCGAAGGAGAAGAAGTCCGCGTGCGCGGCGATGGCGGCGGCCGTGAGCGCGGCGCGCGGCACCTCGATCATGGTGCCGATGAGCACGCGCCCCTTGAAGCCCGAGAGGCGGCGCAGCTCGGCCTCGCGGTCGAGGATGCGCTGACGCAGCGCCGAGAGCTCGGCGGGCACGCCGACGAGCGGGATCATGATCTCCGGCAGCACAGCCGCGCCCGCCAGCTCGCAGTGGCCCGCGGCGAGGAAGATGGCCCGCACCTGCATGTCGTAGATGTCGGGGTGCAGCAGGCCCAGCCGGCAGCCGCGCACGCCCAGCATGGGGTTCATCTCGG
>DASUFI010000214.1:0-8217 GCA_036274635.1 Planctomycetota bacterium | reverse complement strand
TGGACGACGTGCGCGAGGACCTCGAGCGCTCCGAGCGCAGCCTCGCCGCGGCGCGCAACCGCGCGCGCGCGGCGGCGCAGGTGCAGGCCGAGCAGGCCGCCGCCGGGGGCAAGGAGCTGGACGACCTGGCGCAGCGCCTCGAGGCGGTCGAGCCGCAGGCCGGTCCCGAGATGCTCGACCGCACGCGCGCTCTGCTCGAGGAGCTGGCCAAGCTGCAGGCGGCGGTGCAGGCCGAGCAGCTCGACGCCGCCGGCAAGAGCGCCCAGCAGGCGCAGATGTCGCTCGACCAGCTGCTGGAATCGCTGCGCAAGCGCGCGGCGGGCGCGTCGGACAAGCCACCGGATGCGCCCACGCAGGCCAAGCTCGACGAGCTGGCCGCGCAGCAGGCCGAGCTGCAGCGCCAGGCCGCCGAGCTGATGCGCCGCCTCTCCGAGCTGCCCGACCAGGGCTTCCAGGAGCCGGCCGGCCGCGCGCAGCAGGCCATGCAGGGCGCGCAGGGCGCGCTCTCGCGCGGCGATCCGAAGGAGGGCGCGACGCGCGAGGAGGAGGCCGCCGAGGAGCTGGACAAGGCGGCCCAGCAGCTCTCGGGCGAGCAGAACCGCTACGAGCGCCTGCGCCAGGACGAGGTGCTCTTCCGCCTCAACGAGGACCTGACCACGCTGCTCAAGCGCCAGCAGGAGCTGTCGGGCCAGACCCGCGAGCTGCAGGAGGCGCGTGGCGAGGAGGACCGCCTCTCGCGCAGCCAGCGTCGCGCGGTGGGGCGCATGGCCGAGCAGGAGCGCGACCTGTCGGCGCAGTCCGAGGCCATCCGCGCCGCGCTGGCGCAGGACGAGGCGCTGGCCTTCGAGCACGCCCTCACGCAGACGCGCGACGACCTCTCGTCCATCGCCGAGAAGCTGGGCGACGAGCAGACCGGCTGGACGGTGCAGATGCTGCAGGGCGACGTGGAGCAGCGCCTCTCGGACCTGCTGGCCGTGCTCGACGCCGAGCGCCAGCGCCGCCGCGAGGCGCTCGAGAAGCCCGACGACCAGAACCAGCCCGGTCAGCAGCAGGGTGGCCCGCAGGGCCCCGAGCCGCTGGTGCCCACGGTGGCCGAGCTGCTGCTGATCCAGCGCCTCGAGCAGGCCGCGCTCGCGCGCCTCGACGCCTTCTCGCGCACCGCCGCCGCCGACCCGGACGGCCTCGACGAGGGCGCGCGCGACCTGCTGCAGCGCTGGGCCGCCGAGCACGAGAAGGTGACCGAGCTCTTCCGCCAGAAGTTCCAGGCACCGGCCGGACCGGCCGAGGCGCCGCCGCCGCCCGCGCCCGAGGAGGGCCCGCGATGATCCTGCTCGCCGTGTTGCTGGCCGCCGTCACCGCTGCGCCGCTGCAGGTGCACAAGCCCATCGAGCTGCCGCAGCCGCAGGGCGACGACGTGGCCACCAAGCTGGTGCAGCGCATCCAGCAGGACCTGGCCGAGGTGGACAAGCAGCTCGACCAGGCGGCGGGCGAGGACAAGCTGGGCGACGAGATCAAGTCGGCGCGCGAGGCGCACGTGCGCGCCATCGCGGGCCTCGAGGACCTGATCAAGCAGATCAAGTACCGCCGCAGCCAGAACCCCAGCTCGTCGGACGGCGGCGGGGGCGGCGGCCAGAGCCAGGCCCAGCCGCGCGGCGCGGACGACCGCAGCCAGGCCGAGTCCGCGCAGGCACCGCAGCCGGGCGGCAAGGAGCAGCAGCAGCAACAGCAGCAGAAGCAGGGCGGCGCCAAGCCGCAGGGCGGCCAGCCCGACCCGACGCAGGGCGTGCAGCGCGATGGCCAGCAGCCGCCGCCGCCCTCGGCCACCGAGGACTTCCTGCGCCGCGACACCGACGCGCGCTGGGGCGTGCTGCCCCCCAAGCTGCAGGAGCGCCTCATGAACCTGCACACCGACGACATCCCCGAGCGCTACCGTGCCTGGCTCGAGGCCTACGTGCGCGAGCTCAACCGCCGCGACACGGGGAGCGGGCCGTGACGCTGCTGGCCGCACTGCTGGCCGCGCTGCTCGGAACTCCGGCGCAGCAGGCGCAGAGCCTCGTCCCCAAGCTGGTCGAGCGGATCCAGGGCGACCTGGCCGAGGTCGACCGGCGCCTCGACGAGGCGGCGGACGCGGACAAGCTCTCGGACACGCTGACCCGCACGCACGACGCCCACGTGCGCACGATCGCGGACCTCGAGGAGCTCATCCATCAGCTCAAGTACCACCGCGGGCAGGGGAGCTGAACCGGTGGCCCCGGCTGCTCGGCGAGCAGCGCTCAGCGTGGATCGGGCGGCCGCGCGGCCCCGCGCGAGGCGGACGGACGCAAGGCCGACGCGGCCGTCGCGCCGCCGCAGCCCGCCGGGACCGAGAAGCCCGCGCCCACGCCGGCCGACTCCAGGCCCCCCGGCGCCGACAAGCCCCGCCTGGCCGACGCGCAGCAGCCGCCGCCGCAGAGTGTCGCGGACTTCCTGCGCCGCGACACGGACGCGCGCTGGGGCGTGCTCCCGCCCAAGCTGCAGGAGCGCCTCATGAACCTGCACCTGCAGGCCATCCCCGAGCGCTACCGCGACTGGCTGGCGGCCTACGTACGCCAGATGAACCGCCTCGACGAGCGCCGGGCGGGCCCATGATCGCGCCGCTGCTGCTGGCCTCGCTCCTGGTCCTGCCCGGCGGCGGGGACGACAAGCAGGCGTCCCCGGACCGGCTGCTCACGCCGCGCGTCGAGCGCATGGTGGACAAGGCGCACGCCTTCCTGATCGACCACCAGAACGCCGACGGCAGCTTCTCCATCGTGCGCAACGATGCCAGCACCTCGGCGCCGGTGGCGGTGACCAGCCTCGCGATCATGTCCTTCATGGCCTCGGGCCACCTGCCCGACCGCGGCAGCCACCGCCTGGCCGTGCAGCGCGCCGTGGACTGGCTCGTGGCTCACTGCGGCGAGGACGGCTACTTCACCACCGACGGCGACAAGTCCGAGATGCACGGCCAGGGCTACGCGGTGCTGGCCCTCACGCAGGTCTACGGCATGGACGCGGGCGACCGCGGCAAGCGCGACCTGCTGCGCGCCGCCATCGAGCGCGGCGTGCGCCTCATCGAGGACAGCCAGGGCGAGACCAGCGGCTGGTGGTACGAGCCGCGCCGCGTGGCCGAGCACGAGGGCTCCATCACCGTCTGCATGATCCAGGCCCTGCGCGCCGCGCGCGACATCGGCTTCGCCGTGAACAAGGGCGTGATCGACCGCGCCCTCGGCTACGTGGAGCGCAGCCAGGACAAGGACGGCCGCTTCCGCTACGCGCTCAACGACACCAAGACCAGCTGGGCCCTCACCGCCGCCGCCCTGGCCACCCTGAACGGCCTCGGCCAGTACTCGGGCGAGGCGCTGGACCGCGGCTTCGAGGCGCTGCAGCGCTCCGACCCCTTCACCGGCACCTCCAGCTGGAACGAGGCCTTCGTGGACTACGGCGCCCTCTACGCCGCGCAGGCCTACTGGCAGAACCGCGACCAGAAGGCCTTCGAGCGCTGGTGGCCCGCCTTCGTGGTCTCGTGCGAAGAGCGCCAGCGCGACGACGGCCGCTTCGACGGCGGCGAGCACGGCTCGGTGTTCGGGACGGCGATCGTGTCGCTCACGCTGCAGGTGCCGCTGGGGTATCTGCCGATGCTGCAGCGGTGAGGGGCGGGGGGCGCTTGCCGACCGACCTTGGCCTGCGCCGAGGCGTCGCGCTCGGGTGACTCGCTGTTCAGCGAGCGGCCTGGCCAGTCCAGTGAGGCCTACTGCATCCCGTACACGACCGTGTTCGCGCGGACGCCGATCGAGAGGCCGTAGCTCCCGCCGGGCAACGCGCCGGCCGACATCGGGTTGACGGGGAAGCCATAGCGGCGAATTGCGGGGTCGCGGGCGTCAGGCGGCAGCAGGAGTTGCTGATGCAGACCGCCGTCGAGGTCGAAGACCAGCAGCTGGTCGCCCTCGGTCGTCGCCACGACGCGTTGTTCGCCGGTGGGCGGCTCCAACATCGCCAGTCCGGTGATCGCGTCAGGCACGCAGGCTCGCCAGGCTTCGTGCAGGTCGTCCAGGCCGCAGCACACGATGGTGGGATTGGAACGGATATCACTGCCGGCGGCGAGGATCTTGGGCCCGTCGCGACCCTGAGCCAGAACAGCGTGAGTGGCACGTAGGAAGCCGCCCGAGGGCTGGCCCACGGTCGCCGGGCCGCGCACGAGGTGGCCGCCGTTGTCGAACACCAGGAGTTGGCCACTGCAGTGCAGCCACCGGTCCGGCACGCGCGGATTCGATGCGAGTTCGTTGAAGACGCGGGCATGAGGCACCCGAAAGAGCTCGCGTCCCTCCGTATCGAAGGCCACGACACCCTCGTCGCCAGCAGTCCCGAAGGCCACTCCCGTGCAGCCGGTGGCGTCGTACAGCCTGCACTGGCTCTCGATGCCCTGATCACGCGGCACGTAACGCCAGACCTCGCTCAGCTCCCAGTCGACGCAGATTGCCAAGTCATCTTGGAGCATGAGTGGTCGATCGGCGGGCGCGAGCAGTATCCAGCGCATGCCGCCGTCCTTGCGGGGCAGCGACAGGATGTCATCAATGCTCATTGCGAAGCCAGCGTTGCGGGCCGGAGTGCCGGGCGGCGCAAGCGCCGTGAGCTGGCGGCCCTGACTCAGGATGACTGCGGCTTTCCCGTCGAACCACGTGTCGATTCGTCCACAGATATCGCTGTTCGGGAGCTCCGCGAGCAGGCTCAGATCCGCGCTCTCGGTCGCGTGCGGAAACGACAGCTCTGGCTTGCGCACGTCGACGTGGCGACCGATCAGCGTGCTCAAGGCCTCCGCGGCATTTTTTCGCACACTCAGGTCGTCGTCGTGCAGCATGAGTTCCAGCAGCGGTCCGCCGTCCTCCCAGCCCATGCGCCCCATGATGCTCGCCGCGACGGCGCGGCTGCCGCTGGACCAAGTGCCTGAGTCGTCGTGGGCGACCTTGAACACGAGCTGCTCGAAACGCACGTTCTCGCGCAACAGCGCCGTATGCGAATACGTCGCGGCCAGTAGACTGCAGAGCACCTCGCTCCGTGAGACAGCGGTCTTTCCGTCGAGGATCTCGATGAGGAGCTCGATGGCCTCCGGCGTGTCGATCTTCTCGATCGAGCAGAGGATCGCCCAGTCGCCGGGGCGAACCGGCGCCGAACGGTTGAAGGCTCCGGCTTCGTCCGGCTTGCCCGCGATGTCGCGCAGGAACGGGAGCGCTGCGTTGCCCCAACCCTTCAGGTCATCGTGCGACTCCTGCGCCGCCGCACCTTCGGCAAAGTAGTCGGCAACGGCTTGGCGGACCTGGTCCAGAGTCTGCGCACCCGCTGGCGCGGCGAGGACCATCGCGAGTGCCATGGCCATGATGAAGTGGTTGCGCATGGGAGTTCCGGGCGGAAACCGGCGCCGGCGGTCACCGGTGCGGCCCGGACATCATGCGTCGTCTGGCCTACCAGGCGGACATGGGCCGGGGCCTGGGCGCAGGGTTCCGCTGGGACGAAGCGTGCCGGCCCCGTAACGTACGGCCCCGGCAGCCGACTGGCCCGCCATGGGACTCCCCATGAGCAAGAAGGAACTCGACCGCCTCGGCGACCGGCTGCGCGACGCGCCCGTGCCGTCCGAGGAGGACCTGCACCTGTGGGGGATGGTCCGTCCACATTTCCTGGCGTCGCTGCAGCACGTCCAGGCGCAGCTGCGAGAGCGCCTCGGCCTGCAGCCCACCGTGCGCGAGAAGAACCGTGAAACGCTGGTGGACAAGTTGCGACGCGAGCGGGACATGCGGCTCAGCCGGGTCCAGGACGTGGTGGGTGCGCGCATCGTGCGCGAGATGACGCTGAGCGAGCAGGACGATCTCGTGCGACGCATCGGCGAGCTTTTTCCGGACCATCGCGTCCGTGATCGCCGGCGCGAGCCCTCGCACGGCTATCGCGCCGTCCATCTCGTGGCCCGGATCGACGGGCTGGCCGTCGAGATCCAGATCCGCACCCAATGGCAGGATCGCTGGGCCCAAGCGATGGAGCACCTGGGAGACTGCTGGGGCCGCGCGATCCGGTACGGCGGCGAGCCCGAGGACGCGGGGCGCGAGGAGCGCATGTCCTTGCCCGGATTGCAGCCGCGCTCACGGCAAGACTGGACCTCGCTGCTCATCGCGCTTCAGCAGGACGTGGCGCAGGCGGAGGAGTCTGCGGGTACCGACCCGGTCAAGCGGCTGCTCGAGCCAGAGCGACTCGCTGTGCGCCTGGATACACTGTTGCTGGCCTTCGAGCACTTCCGTCGGTGAGTCGCCCGCCATGAAGCACTTCGTCGTCGTCTACGATCGCCCGAGCACGAGTCTGCTGCTCTTCCGCCAGTTTGCCGAGGGCGACTGGCCATCCGCCAACACCCTGCGCAACGACCTCGAACTCAAGTACCGGCTACAGCCGGAGATCGAGATCGTGCTGCTGGGTTCGGACTCGATCGCGACGCTGAAGGCCACGCACTCGCGCTACTTCGTGCACGTCGTGGATCCCGACGCGCCGAAGTCGCTGAGCGTCGTCGCCTAGCCCAGCCCCTCCCGCAGCCGCCCCGCGCTCGTCTCCGGCTTCTCCTCGCACAGATAAAGCCCGAGCTGCTCGAACCCGCCCAGCGGCTGCGTGAATGGCCGCAGCTCGAGCAGCGGCGCGCAGCCCGGTCCCGTGTGCAGGATCATGTTCCACGCCGGCTCCCCGCCGCGCCGCTCCATCTCCGTGCTCACCGCCCGCGCCAGCCGCGCCAGCGCCAGCGCGAAGGCGTCGCGCGCCGGCTCCGGCAGGTGGTGCAGCCAGCCGGCCCGCTGCGCGCGCGGCGGGCCGCCCGGCGTGACGCCCGGCGCCAGCGGCACGATGAAGGCGTGCAGCGGCCGCCGCATGAAGGACGGCACCAGCGTGAGTGCGAGGTCGCCGACGCGGTCGACCGTGCGCTCCGGCGTCGCGTCGCGCAGCAGCAGCTCGCCGAGGCCCACGGTGGCTGGCGGCTCGGCGAAGGGGACGTTGGAGAGCAGCACCTGCTGGTGGTCGTGCTCCACCGAGCCGCCCACGCGCCGGCCGCGGTTCTTCACCAGGCCGCAGAAGCCCCGGTGCGGGCGGCCGTCGGCGCCTTCGCCGGCCGCGGGAAAGCGCGCGTCGGCGTGGTGCAGCAGGAACTCCTCGGAGCGCGACCACTGCGCGACGATCGTGGCGGCGGTGGCGGCGTCGGCGCCGGTGAGCCCGCCGTCGTGGCGCAGCGAGGACCAGTGCACGAGGTGCAGCCCGTGCAACGGCGGCGCGCCGCCGCGCGGCGCGGACGGGAATGGGTAGAGGATGGGATAGAGGTTCGGGGTGAGCCACGCGACGTCGCCGCCGGGCAGGTCGGCGAGGTCGGCGGCGGGGCAGGTCTCGGCGTCGCACACGGCGCAGCCATCGGTGCGGCCGATGGGACGGCGCGCGCGCGGCTCGGAGTAGGCGATGGGCAGCCCGCGCGGGTCCCGGCCGAAGAGCGGGTCGGGCGCGTGCGCGGCGGCGCTGCGCAGGCACAGCTCGGTGAGGCCGGCGAAGCCCAGCGCCTCGAGCGAGCGCGAGGCGAGGTTGGCCTCGAGCGCGGCGCGCGACAGGCTGCGGGCGGCGGCGGCGCGGCCGCCGGATGGCGCAGCGCTCACGGAGCGCTGGACGTGCGACGCGGGGCGGGCGACGGTGCAGGCTGGGGCGCGGGCGGCGCCGCGGCCGACGGCGCGATGGTCCCAGCCCGCGGCGAGCTCGGGCTGGCCTGCTCGCGCCGCGGCATGCGGCCGGCGAGGAAGGCCGCGCGCCCGGCGATCCAGGCGTGCTTCATCGCGCCAGCCATGAGCACGGGGTCGTCGGCGAGGGCGATGCCGGTGTTGAGCAGGACGCCGTCGACGCCCAGCTCCATCGCGACGGCCACGTCGCTGGCGGTGCCGACGCCCGCGTCCACGATGATGGGCACGCGCGCCGCCAGCTTGATGCGCGCGATGTTGCGCGGGTTGAGGATCCCCAGGCCGCTGCCGATGGGCGCGCCGAGCGGCATCACGGCGGTGGCGCCGGCCTCCTCGAGGCGGCGCGCGAGGACCGGGTCGTCGTTGGTGTAGGCCAGGACGTGGAAGCCCTCGCGCACCAGCGTGCGGGTCGCGTCCAGCGTCGCCAGCGGCTCGGGCAGGAGCGTGTCGGGGTCGGCCAGGACCT
>DASUFI010000213.1:0-8129 GCA_036274635.1 Planctomycetota bacterium | reverse complement strand
CGGCCGCTTCAAGATGTTGTTCGATGCGCCAATCTTCACCACGCTCACGGCGCGGCAAGGCTTGCTGCGCACTGCTGAAGTCCGCGTGCACCTCGATCCCGGCGAGGAGAAATCTGTCGAGCTCCGCGTACCCGGCGCCTGTGCGGTGACGGGCAGAGTGCTCCAGGCCGACGGCACGCCTGTCGCTGCGGCCAAGGTGCACGTGGCCGGCGAAGTTGGTGAGAAGGTCTCACCAGTCATCAGCGCGCCAGATGGCACGTTCACCCTGCCGCTGACCCAGCCGGACTCGTTCGTGCTGATGGCAGAGAGCAAGGGTCTCGTCACGGCCTCGGTCGTTCAGGTCACCGTCAGCTCCGAGGCGCCGCAAGCGAAGGCGGACATTCCGATGCTCGTCGCGAGCCACCTGTCCGGACATGTGCGGTGGTCCACCGGCGAGCCCGTTGTCCATGCCATGATGCATGCCTCGGCCGAGGGCAAGAGTCTCGGTCCGGGCAATTTGTCGCTGCTGAGCGAGATGGCCCGGGGCACGTACACCGACGAGTCGGGTGCGTTCCGCGTCGAGGGACTTCACCCTGATCTGCCCCTGAGCGTGTCGTGCTTCGTGAGCATCAGCGCGTCGGCCAGGGTCGAAGACGTACAGCCCGGGCGCGACGACGTGGAACTGGTCATCGATCGCGCCACCGCCGATGGCGTGACGATCGAAGTCGAAGCCGTCGACGAGGCCACAGGTCAGCCAGTGCCCGCCTACACTCTCTGGCACGACTTCTGGAACAACGGGCTGCATGAGGATGCGAAGCGTGTGCAGGTCTCCGATCCGGACGGGCGATTCCAGCTCGAGCACTGCGGCACGACGGTCCGCTATGGCTTCAACATCGAGGCCGAGGGCTACGCACGGCTGCAGCTGGGCCCGATCGCTCCAGCGGCGGACGGCGCGCACGTCGTCGCGCGGCTCGGGCGGACGGGGATGCTGCACATCCGCGTCCTGGACCCCGATGGCCTGCCCGCCTTGGGAGCCCACGTCTTCGTCGCTCAGGCCTACAGCACGGCCTTCGATCGCTTCGATCCGTTCGCGGACGAGCCGACGCAGGACGACGGCCGCGTCGTGCTCGACGACGTGCCGCCAGGCCGCTACGTCGTGCTCGCCTCAGGCGCTGCCGGTGCATCGAGCATGCTGCGCGCCGAGGTAGCTTCGGGTCGGGAGACGAACATCGATGTGTCGCTCGGGACGTCCTCGCAGACCGGCGAGCTCGAGATCACCGCGCGCAACATGAAGGGTGCGCCCTATCGCCAGGCCGAGGTCGACGTGACGTGGCAGACGGCGTACTGGCCCGGACGTGGCTGGGCCGATGCCGGGGTCTTCGATGCGTCGCCTCTCACGGATGAAAACGGCTACTGCGTGATGCAGGGCCTCCAGCCCGGCCTCTACTGGATCTACGTCTCGCCGGGCGACACCTTTATTCCTCCCGTGCAAGCGCAGGTTTTCGCCGGGGAGCGAGCACGCCTCGACTTCGTCGACGAGCGCTAGCGCGGATGGCGCCGGCGCCAAGCTGAGCGTTCTACGAGTTCGGTGGCAGCTGGCCGCGATACGCGTCCCCGAAGCGCAGTTGACTGGCACGTCGGTGTTCTGAACCTACGGCTGGTGCTTGGGCCCAAGGGGCGTCAGTGAATCGACGCCGGAAATAGGACGTGATGCAGCTGTCGCCAGCCTCGAACTTCAGTAAATTTCGAAATGCCGATGGCCGGTGCCTGGGCCGCTTGTCGCATGAGTACCTTGTCGCATGAGTACCAGGCGGCAGTATCGCGGTCGAGCTGCGCCCACCAAGTGCAGATCAGGATGCCTCGTGCAAGACGCCTTCAGGGCTCCAGCTCAGCACGGCGGTGCCGCGCGGCTTTGGCTCCTCGCCGTTTCGGCCCTGGTGATACTGGGCGCCGGATTCGCCTTTCTTGCACGCGAGTTCGACCCGCCGGCATCAGCCATCCAGCCGCAACAGTCCCCGTCGCAGGCGGATGTCCCGGACAGAGGCGTCATGGCCGCCCCCGCCGCGGCGCCTGCGCCGCTGGTGGCCGATCCGACCGATACCAAGCCTGCTCAGCCCATCGCGCCAGCAGCCTCGGCCGCAACCCCATCCGGTGCTCCCGCGAAGCCACCGCCACCCGACGTCATCGATGTCACGGTTGTGGACGCGAGCGGGAGTCCTGTCGAGGCTGCAACGGTCACAGTCTGCGAACGCCTGCCTGCGCGATCGCCCGAAGAGGCCCGGGCGGCGATTGAGGCGCGCCTCAAGTCGATGACTTCGCCCGTAGCCGCCCGACAAGCCGTGAAGGATTCCATGCGGGCCACAATGCGCGACGCGATGCACCCGCCCATCGACTGGGAACATCCGCTGAGCACATGCCTCACGGATGCCCAAGGGTCGTGTCGCGTTCAACTTCCCGACGCCGAGGCGCGGATCTTTGCGGAGCGCGCTGGCATCGGCACGTCGGGTCTGTGGACCTGCTACCGGAGCGAGCGCACCAACCTCACGAATCTCGCCGCCGAGACTCGTGAGTACTCGTCGACAGTCACGCTGGCGCTCCAACCGCCGGCTAGCCTCACCGGCGTCGTCCATGACTCCCGCGACCTGCCCGTCAGCGGCGCGATCGTCGAGGTGACCGAGATGCTCGACCGATTGGGACTTGAGCCCCTCGTGTCGCGCACACCGGTTCCCGTCGTGACCGACCAGGAGGGCCGGTTCGCGCTGCAGCTCGATGCGCCGTGCCATCCGACGGTGCAGGCCTTCCTGGGTGATTCGAGTTCCCTCGAACTCGCGCTGAGCCTGGAGCCCGGGCAGCACGGCACCATCACTCTGACCTTCCCCGGCGCCTACTCGATCACCGGCCATGTCCTGAGCGCCGATCGCACGCCATTGCCCGGCGCAGATGTCAGCACGCGCGCCGACGGCAGGGAGATCGAAACGTCGACGGATGCCGAGGGAGCCTTCGTCCTCACGCTCGCCAAGGCGGGCGAGTACTCGCTCAAGGCCGAGCGCAACGGCAGACCGGTACTCGTCCAGTCCCGAGCCGTCACAGCCGTCATCAGCGAGAGCGTGCCTCAGGCCGACACGGAGATCATTCTTCTCCCCAGCTCCAGGGTCGGCGGCAAGGTGCTCTGGTCGACTGGCGAGCCAGCCAATCACGTACTCGTTCGGGCCGACATCGATTCGGAGGGAGTGCCCGAAGCCGACCGTGCCTCGCTGCCCGACGTTTGGTGGATGGACACGACCGAGCCGGATGGAACGTTCCTCATCGACTCACTGCACCCGGACCTGCCCGTGGCGATCTGGGTCTACGTCCCCCCAGGCGTGGAGACGACTGCTCACGGCATCGCTGCAGGCACGATGGATGTCCAGCTCGTGCTCGACCGTGAGGCCGCGGAGGGATCCACTCTCGTCCTGGATGTGGTCGACACGGACACAGGTGCGCCGGTCCCTTCGTACGAAGTCCAGTATGGCGACTGGAACAACGGGCTCGCCGACTACAGCGCGAAGAAGGCGACCGTGGACGACCCTCGCGGTCGCTTCATCTGGGAGCACGCGCGCATCGGCTCGCAGTGCGCTTTCGTGATCCACGCCCGAGGCTACGCCAAGCTGCAGCTTGGCCCCGTGCTGGCGGCGAAGGACGGAGCGGCCGTGAAGGCACGACTCGGTCGCGAAGGCAGCATCGACGTGGCGGTGGTCGACGCTGAGGGCGCGCCGGTGCCGCGGGCGCTCGTCATGCAGGCTGGCGCCCTCAGCGACACCTTCGATCGCTATGACGAGCCGTGCCTGGAATGGACCAACGCTTCGGGCATCGCGCACTTCGGTGCCGCTGCGCCGGGACGCTACGTCGTTCAGGCGCGCGCTCTCGGCCAAGCCTCGGACCTCGTGCGACTGGACGTTTCCTCAGGCGGCACGGGCCGCACGACGCTCACCCTTCGCCAGAGCTGGATTCCCGGTGATCTGGACGTCCTCGTATTCGCCAGCGACGAAGCCCCGATCGCCGGAGCCGACGTCAGCCTCGAGTATCTCAGTGACTTCGACGAGAAAGGCGACAAGAGCCGGCCGTCACTCGAGGGCAAGACCGATGCGAGCGGTCGCCGGACATTCACCGGGCTCGAGCCGGGCCTCTACTGGGTGTGGCCCGATCTCGAAAATGGGTTCATCCCGCCACTCCAGGCGCAGGTGTACTCGGGTCGCTCCGCGACGCTGAGGTTCGAGCGCGAGCACTAAGGCCGCTCAGCGCCCCACGCTGTCGATGAACTCCACCAGCCCCTCGTGCCACGCATCCGGCGCATCCAGATACGCCGGGTGTCTCGCCCCCTCCAGATACAGCTCCGTGCTCACCTTGAAGCACGTCGCCAGCGTCTTGGCCTGCTCCACCGGGAACACGCGGTCGGCGGTCCCCCACACCACCAGCGCCGGCACCGGGCTGCCTTGCAGCTTGGGCGCCCACTGCGGCACGCCCGCGGGCGCGATGCCGACGAAGCCCGCGAGCAGCTCCGGGTGCGCCTCGAGCAGCGGGAAGGTGTAGGCGCCGCTCATCGAGGGCGACACCAGGATCGGGCGCGCGACGCCCAGCGCGGGCAGCGCGGCCACCAGGAATTCCTCGGGTGGCAGGTCGGTCTCCTCAGACTGGCCGAAGCCCGGCAGGTCGATGGCCACCACGCGCAGGCCGCGGCCGGCGAGGAGGTCCAGCGTGCCCAGCTCCTGCCAGGTGGAGGAGGTGAAGGACGCGCCGTGCAGCAGGAGCACGGCCTGCGCGCCCTCGGGGCCGCCGGTGAGCATGTGCAGGCGCTTGCCGCGGAACTCCATGTCGCGCGGAAGGATGGCGACCGGCTGCGCGGATGTCGAGGGCGTCGGCTGCGCGGCGGCGGCGGGCGCGGGGACCGGGGCGGCGGGGGCTGTTGACACGCTCGGGGCGGGCCCGTCCGTGCCGGGCGCGCAGGCCGCGAGGCAGCTCGCCAGCAGGAGGGCCGGCGCGCGCCCCGGCGCGGGCCGCTCGCAACGGATCGGCACGGCTCGATGCACGACCACGCCTGCACTCATGGCCTGTTCGTCGCACGGGAGGGTCGATCGCGCAAGAGGCGCTGACGGCGCCGCGCCCGGCGCCCCACCCGGACGCCGAATGCAGCCTCCGCGATCCGTACACTGCCGCGCGATGGTCCGGCCCGCCGCGCTCTTCGGCGACGAGGCGACGCCGGCCGACAACGCCATGGGCCACACCCTGAGCGCCTACTGGACCAGGCTTCGCGAAGACCGGCGACCCCAACGGCCCGGGCCGGCCCGCCTGGCCCCGCTTCGATCCGGCGTCGAACGTGGTGCCGACCTTCGGCAACGACGGCGTCGTCGTCGGCCCCGACCCGCTGCAGGCGCGGCTGGATCCCTGGCAGGCCGTGTGGGACGGCAGCCGCTGACGCGGCGCTGCTACGGCACCGTCACCTCGCAGTAGCTCGCGCGGTTCGCGGTCGAGTCGTAGAAGTGCCCCGGCGTGTCGCCGCCCAACCCCACGAACCACGTCTTGTTCGGGTACGGCGTGCCCACGTAGATCGGGCTGAAGGTCACGAGGCCCGGCGTGGCGGGCGTGTAGGGCTGCAGCGCGAAGGTGGCCCAGCCGCTGCCGTCGGTGAGCGCCTCCTGCTCCCACGGCTGGCCGCCGAGGTCGCCGGCCCAGAAGGCGCGCACCGGCACGCCGGCGGGTGCGGGCAACTCGCCCTGGTCGCGCACGAGCACGCGCGCCGTGAGCGTGGTCGGCCCGCCACCGCTCTTCTGCAGCGTGATGTCCTGCACGTGGAACATGACCGGCAGCGTGCTGAACTGCCCCGTGGACACGCCAGCCAGGCCGGCGCGGTCGGTGGCCGTCACGCGGAAGAAGATCGTCTCGCCCGCCGGCAGGCCGGTGAGCACGACGTCGTGCGTGCAGGCGAGCACGGGAGGGCCGTCCACCGCGGGCAGGTCGTAGGCGCCGGGCTCGAGGCCCAGCTCGACGTGCACGCGCGCCGGCTCGCTGGTGCGGCAGGCCAGCGTGGCCGCGTCGGCGAAGACGTCGAGGCCGCGCGCGTCGAGCACCTGCGGCGGCGTCGCGTCGGGCAGCCAGGCGTCGGGCAGCAGCGGGTTGCCGCCGAGCTGCAGCTCCGCGCCATCCAGCCAGCCGTCGCCGTCCGTGTCGGGTCGCACCGGCGAGGTGCCGGCGAGCGTCTCCTGCAGGTCCCACAGACCGTCCTCGTCGCGGTCGAGGCCCAGGCGCGCGCCCTCGCCGTGCGGCACGCCGGTGAAGGTGAAGGTCGCGAGGCCCATCGAGACGGCCAGCTCGAGCAGCGCGCGGTCCGCGAAGGCGCCGGTGTCGAACAGGTAGCCCCACTGCCCCGAGCCGGGGTCCTGCACGAAGAGGCCGCCGCGGGGCAGGATCGAGCCGTCGACGTCGTAGCGGAAGCCCTTGACGATGAGGTCCATGTCGGGCACGGAGTCGTCGCAGACGGGCCCGCCCGCGCTGACCGCGCCGAGGCTCGGCCGCGCCTGCGCCTCGAGCAGGTCGAGCGCGGCCTCGGCCGCCGCCGCGCCGCCGGGCGCGAGCAGCGCGTCGGGCGAGAGCGTGTACTGCCGCCCCACGCACGGCGGCAGCCCGGTGTCGAAGGCCTTCACGAAGGCCGCCACCGCGTCCTTGTCCGCATCGGTGAAGTTGCCGAAGGTGGGCAGGCCGCCGTTGGGCACGACGAAGTCCATGAAGCCGCGCACGCCGTCCACCGCGCCGTCGTGCAGCGCGCCGAAGCCCGACACGAGCTTGAAGTCCTTCTCGTAGATCATGCGCAGGTGCGCGGTGTTGAAGATCTGCGTGAAGGAGCCGGCCGAGACGGTCGGGCGGCTGCCGGTGAAGTCCGTCTCGCCGGTGAAGTCCGCCTTGTGGCACATGGCGCACACGAGGCCCGTGCCGGCGCTGTACTCCTTGCCGGGCAGGTCGGGATCGAGGCCGTAGAGGTTGCGGCCGGTGGCCAGCTGGCCGGTGTACACGCGGTCGCGCGGCTCGCGCGGATTGGGCGCGTAGCGCAAGCGGCGCAGGAAGCCCTGCAGCTCCTGCATCTGCGCCCGCGGCAGCGGCGCGGCGGCGCCGTTGAGGTGCTCGAAGGCCGGCCCGAACATGTGCAGCGTCCGCCGGTCGCCGCGCCAGTGGCCCGGCAGGTCGTCCCTGGCGTCGGGGTCGAGCAGGCCGCGCAGGGACTGCGTGACCATCGGGCCCTTGAGCGGGTTCAGGATCGGCACGTTCGGCGCGGTCACGATCTGGCCCGGGAAGCCCGCCACGTCGGTCATCTCGTCGGGGTAGTAGTACGAGAGGCCGCCGCCCGGGTCGCCGAGGTCCCACGCGAGCTGGTCGTCGTGCGCGAAGACGTGGCAGCTCGCGCACGAGAGCCGGTCGCTGCCGTGGCCGCTGCTGGCGCGCGCGTCGTACAGATGACGCCGGCCCGCCGCGACGAGGGCCGGCTCGGGATCGTAGGGCAGCGGCTGCGGCGCACCGAGCTGGTTCCACGCGCCGCCGATGCGGAAGGCGCGGATGGACTCGTCGCCGCGCGAGAGGACGCAGAGCACGCCGTGCGCGCCGTCGGCCGCGAGGCCGGAGGGGATCTCGCCCACGTCCAGCTCGCGCACCAGCGTGCGCGTGACCGCGTCGAGCACGACCACGGACGCCGAGCCGAGGCAGGCCACGTAGGCAAAGTGCCCGGCCGGCCCGTCGCTGAAGGCCAGCACCGCCGGCTGGGCGTGGGCGCGGGTCGTGAGCGGCGGCGCCAGCTCCAGCACGGCCTGCACCGCCCCGCCCGGCGCCACGATGGTCACGCGGTGCTCGTGCGCGTCGCCGCGCAGGTTGGGCTCCCAGCGCAGGCGGTTCCGGGCGTCGGTGTTCGCGATCCACAGCTCGCCGGTGGCCGGGTCGCGCTCGATGTCGAAGAGCGTCGTGCCCACGCCGGTGGTGGCCGGCTCCAGCGTCGCGAGCGCGCCGGGGTCGATGCCGATGACGTCGCGATCCAGCAGCTGCGGCACCAGCGCCGGCTGCTCGCTGTCGCGCACGATGCGCCCGGCGACGGGGATGACCCAGCCGCGCGTGTAGGCCGGCCACTTCAGCTC
>DASUFI010000212.1:0-6504 GCA_036274635.1 Planctomycetota bacterium | reverse complement strand
GCGACCACGAGCGCTTCCCACGGCTCGATCTCCCCGGCGGCGAGCGGCCGTCCGCGCGTGCGCTCCACGTGCTGGTCGAACTCGCGGTCGGCGTAGTCGTTGATGGCGCAGCCCGCCGAGCGCATCAGCAGCGTCCCGGTGAGGAAGATGACCAGGTGGTCGTAGCGCGGCTGCCCTTCGGACGCCAGCCACAACGCCCACAGCGTCGGCCACAGCAACAGCAGCGTGCCGATCGGCTTGTCCAGGCGGATCAGGCGCTCGTAGGCGCTCATGCGCCGCGCCAGGAACGTGAGGGTCGCCCGGTCCACGGCCTAGGATAGCTCACGCATGCGTCAGCTCCTCGCGCGCCCCGAGCCAGCGCTGCACGTGCGCCCGCGCCGCGTCCGGCTGCTCGGCGATCAGGCGCGCGGCGGCATCGCGCGCCGCCTCGATCAGCGGCGCATCGCGCTCGAGGTCGGCGAAGCGCAGCAGCGGCAGCCCGCTTTGCCGCTCGCCCAGGTACTCGCCCGGGCCGCGCAGCTGCAGGTCCTGCTCGGCGAGCGCGAAGCCGTCCTCGCTCGCGACCAGCGCGTCGGCGCGCGCGCGCGCCGCCTCCTCGCGCAGCGGGCCCAGCAGCACGCAGCGGCCCGGCCGCCCGCCGCGCCCCACGCGCCCGCGGATCTGGTGCAGCGTGGCGAGGCCGAAGCGCGAGGCGTCCGGGATCACCACCCACGTGGCCTGCGGCACGTCGAGGCCCACCTCCACCAGCACGGTGGCCACGAGCACGTCGAGCACGCCCTCGCGGAAGGCCTGCAGGGCCGCGTCGCGCTCCTCGGCGCGCAGGCGGCCGTGCACGACGCCGACGCGCGCGGCCGGCAGAGCGGCGCGCACGCGGGCCAGGGTGCGCGCGACCGAGGCGTCGTCCGCGTCGTCGGCGGCATCGAGAATGGGCGCGGCCTGTGGCTCGGCGGCCACCGGCGCATCGTCGGCCTCGACCTTGCGCAACGTCGCCCCGATGGACGGGCACACCACGTAGCCGCGCTCGCCGCGCGCGACCGCCGCGCGCAGCTCCTGCCACAGCGCCGGCTGGGCCGCGCGCTCCACGATCTCGGTGCGCCGCGGCGCGCGACCGGGCGGTAGTTCGTCGATGAGCGTCAGGTCCAGCTCGCCGTAGGCCGTGAGCGCCAGCGTGCGCGGGATGGGCGTGGCGGTCATGACCAGCAGATGGGGCGCCCGGCCCTTCTCGCGCAGCCGCGTGCGCTGCAGCACGCCGAAGCGATGCTGCTCGTCCACCACGGTGAGTGCCAGGTCCGCGAAGCGCAGCCGCGCGCCCTGCAGGCCGTGGGTACCGACAGCCAGGCGCGCGGTGCCGTCGGCCAGGGCGCGGCGTGCCTGGACGCCGCCCAGCAGGCCCGCGGGCGCCGCGCCCTGCGCGCCGGCGACGAAGGCCACGGCCGGCGCCGCCTCGCCCAGCGCGCGCCGCAGCAGCTCGGCGAGCCCACGTGCGTGCTGCAGCGCGAGCACCTCGGTCGGGGCCATGAGCGCCGCCTGCCGGCCGCAGAGCGCGGCGGCCAGCAGCGCGTAGAAGGCCACCAGCGTCTTGCCGCTGCCCACGTCGCCCTGCAGCAGGCGCGCCATCGGGCGGCCGCGCGGCGGCGCGGACAGCTCGGCGCGCAGCTCCGCCAGCGCGCGCGCCTGCGCGCCGGTCGGCGCGTGCGGCAGCGCGGCCAGCACCCGCGCGTGCAGCGCGTCGTCCAGCGGCAGCGCCACGGCGCGCCCCGCGTCCAGCTCGCGCCGGCGCGCGAGCACGTCCAGCGAGAGCGCGAGGGCCTCGTCGTGCGCCAGCCGCTGGCGCGCCGCGCGCGCCGCCTCGAGCGAGCCCGGAAGATGGATCGCGCGCAGCGCCGCGTCGAGCGACGGCTCGCCCTGCGCGCAGGCCAGCCCCGGCACGCGCGTGGCGGCGCGCCAGTCGGGCACCGGCCCGCGCGTCAGCAGCTGCGCCAGCAGCTTGCGGTGCACGCGTGGCGGGATGCCGGCGGGCAGCCTGTAGATGGGCAGCGGCGGCAGCTGCAGCGGCAGCTCGGCGGGCGCGTCCTTGTCGCGCGGCGGGAGCGGCTCGTAGTCGCTCGCGACGAGGCGCGTGACGCCCGCCTCGTCCGTGGCCAGCTTGCCTGCGATCCACAGCCGCACGCCGCGCAGGCCCTTGGCCAGGTAGCTGCGGTTGAAGAGCAGCGCGGTGAGCTGGCCGCCGCCCTCGCAGCGCAGGGCGAGCGACACCGTGCTGCGCCGGCCGCGCCGCCGCAGCGAGGTGCGCTCCACCTGCCCCACCACCGCGACCACCTCACCCGGCCGCAACGCGTCGAGCGCGCCGGCGGGCGGGCGCAGGCGCCAGCGCACGGGCAGGTGATAGAGGAGCTGGCGGCGTGTCCGCAGGCCGGCGGCGGCATAGAGCTCGGCGCGGCGCGCGGCGACGCCGGGCAGGCCGAGCAACGGACCGTCGAGGTCCGTGCGTGCGGCGGCCGGCGGTGGCGCCGTGCGCGCCGGCCGTGCCACCATGGAGGGCTGTCGTGCGGAAGACACCACGAAGGACCATCATGACCTGCGCGCGCCTGCTGTTCAGCGGGGCGCTGCTCGCGATGCTCCGTGCGCCGGCGGGCGCGCAGGAGAAGCCGGCCTCGCCCGAGGCGCTCGCCGCCGCCGAGGCCGCCGTGGTCGCGGCCCGCAACGAGAAGGACCTGGCCTCCGCCGGCCTCGAGGCGCTGGTCTACGACCTCGCGGACGACTACGCCGCGCTCACCTCCGACGCCGACGCGCCCGCCCGCCGCCAGACGCTGGTCCTCGCCATGCACGACGCGCTGCCCTCCGCCTCCGCGCGCCTCACCGCCGAGCTGGCCAAGGGCCGCCCCATCCTGCGCGGCACGCGCCGACAGATCCTGCAGGAGGCCTTCTCCGATCCGGTGGCCGCCGCCACGCCGGTGGACCCGCGCTTCGCCGCCTTCCTGCTGCGCCGCGTGGCCGAGGCGCTGGCTGGCCACGAGCGCTTCGACGACATCACCAGCGAGCAGATCCTGCAGGCCATCGACACCACGCTGCCCGCCGGCCGCAACTGGTACGAGTTCTGGAACCAGGTCTTCCACGAGGGCCTGCCCGAGGCCGAGCGCCTCAAGACGGCGCTCACGGCCTACGAGGCGGCGGGCGTGAAGCTGGACCGACTGCAGCACCCCGAGCGCTACGGCACGCGCGGCGAGGCGGCGCCGCCGGGCATGGTCGTCGTCCCCGGCGGCAGCTACGAGCTGGGGCCCAACGCCGGCTGGCAGCGGCCCGCGCGCCACGCGCGGCTGGACGCCTTCGCGATCGACCGCCACGAGGTGACCGAGGGCGAGTACTCGCTGTTCCTGAACGCGCAACCGGTCGACAAGCGCGCCGCGCTGGCGCCGCGCGGCTGGGTGCCCTTCGACACGGGCGACTACACGCCGGAGGCCGACGAGCGCGACCTGCCCGTCTGCTACGTGAACTGGACGCAGGCCGCGGCCTACGCCGCGTGGGCCGGCAAGCGCCTGCCCACGGAGGACGAGTGGGAGGCGGCGGCCGGCGGCGTCGACGGCCGCGCCTATCCCTGGGGCAACGAGTTCCACTCCGGGCTGTGCAACGGCGCCGAGGGCGCGACGCGCCCGCTGCCGGTGGAGAGCTTCCCCCAGGCGCCGGCCGCCTGCGGCGCGCTGGACATGGCGGGCAACGTGTGGGAGTGGACGGCCACCCTCGAGGACGGCACCAACCTCGAGCACCCGCCCGAGGGCCTGGTCAACGTGGCCATCCGCGGCGGCGCCTTCGACAGCCGGCGCGAGGAGCTGGCCACGCGCTACCGCTGGACCGCCCCCGGCAACGACGCCTTCGCCTCGCCGCGCTATACGCGCCCGATCGGCTTCCGCTGCGCCAAGGACCTGTGAGCACACCCCAGCCCGCACCCGCCCCTGCGCCGCAAGGCTCGCGCGCCGAGCAGGCCCTGCTCGCCGGCAAGCTGGCCCTCGACCTGCTGTCCACGCCCTTCCACCTGGTCATCTTCCTGTTCACCCGTGCCCGTCATCGCCGCGCCCTCCAGCGCGCGCTGGAGGAGTCCGCTTCGTGAAACCCCCGGGAACCATCGTGAGCCACGACGGCCGCGACTACCTGCTCGTGGAGGGCGGCTACAGCGCCGACACGCGCGCGGTCATCTTCCTCGCGCGCCCCGGCGACCCGCTCTTCCCTCTGCCCGAGGGCGGCCGGCCCGTCTCGTGGGGCGCGCAGGGCGAGTGGACGCCCGTCGCGCGCTGGAACGCCAGCAGCCTGCACGTGCCCGACGCCGGGCACGCCGAGCACACGCCGCTCATCCAGTCGCTCATCGAAGGCTACGTGGCCGCGCGCCCGCCGCAGCCCGCGCTGGCCTTCGCCGCGCGCCGCGAGGGCGGCTTCGCCGGCGGCCTGCACCCCGCGCTGCCCATGGGCTTCGCCGCCAACTGCCACGACACGCGCGAGGCCGCCGCCGCCGAGGACGGCGCGCAGGAGATCGTGCCCATCGACAACCTGGCCATGTTCCTCACGCACCTCGTGCGCGAGGGCTACGCCGGCGTGGTGTGGGACGAGCGCCCCCTCTTCTTCTGCGTGGACGAGCGCGAGGACCTGCAGTACCTGCGCGTCTCGCCCCCCGAGAAGGACGGCGGCGAGCCCGTCTTCGAGATCCTCGGCCCCGACAACCGCTTCCACCCCTACGACGGGGAGGAGCAGATCGAGTTCATCGACAACCGCGACGACTGCGACGCACGCCTGGTCGAGGCGCTCGGGCGCGTCGCGCTGGTGGACTGGCCCACGAGCAACCGGCTGTGGTCGCTCGGGCCGCGGCTGGGGACGCCGGCGGTCATCCAGCCGCAGGCGGACGGCGAGGAGGGCGCGGAGCCGACCGAGGACTCGCTGCCGCACGGGTTGCTGTTCACCAGCGAGGAAGGGGCGGACACGTTTCGGCGGGATGCGGCGCCGGATCTGGTGGTGTTCCCCGTGAACGACGTGGCGGCCTTCCTGTCGCAGCCGCCGCTCACGGGGTGCGTGGCGGCGCTGAATCCGGGCGGGCACCGCGCGACGAGCGGGTTGCTGTGGCACGACGGTCAGCGGGTGGTGCTGGATAGTTTCAGCGGGTTCTGGAGGTATGCGGGCGGGCAGTTCGAGTTGCTGAAGGAGTGAGGGGGGCGGGGCGCACGCAGGTGCGCGCAATCGCGGCGAGCTTCCTCTCCCCCACCGCGACCGCTAGCAACGACGACGGGGTTCCGTGTTCCTTAGTTCCGCCCATAAGCATCATTCCATGATGCATCCTCGCGCTCTGCTGATCCGCGACCAGGCCTTCCTGCGGCATGACGCCGGCCCAGGTCATCCCGAGAACGCCGCGCGCCTCGCCGCGGCGCTCGCGGACCTCGATGTGCACCCCATCTCCGGCGTCACCGTCGCGCCCGCCGACCGCGACGTCACGCGCGACGAGCTGCTGGCCGTGCACGACGCCGATCACGTCGCGCTGGTGCAATCCACCGCCGGCCACCGCGCGCGCTTCGACGCCGACACCGTCGCCGGCCCCGACAGCTACGAAGTCGCCTGCCTGGCCGCCGGCGCCGCGCTGCGCGCCACCGAGGCCGTGTGCGCCGGCGAGGCCCGCGGCGCCTTCGCGCTCGTGCGCCCACCCGGCCATCACGCCGAGCCCACGCGCGCCATGGGCTTCTGCCTCTTCAACAACGTGGCGCTGGCCGCCGAGCACGCCGTGCGCGAGCTGGGCTGCAAGCGCGTGCTCGTGCTCGACCCCGACATCCACCACGGCAATGGCACGCAGCACGCCTTCGAGGCGCGCGACGACGTGCTGTACGTCAGCAGCCACCGCTATCCGTTCTATCCAGGCACGGGCTGGTTCGACGAGGTCGGGCGCGGGCGCGGCGCCGGCTTCACGCTGAACCTGCCACTGCCGATGGGCCTGCGCGACGCGGACTTCTTGCACGTCTGGCGGCGCGCGGTCGAGCCGGTGGTGCACGCTTGGCGGCCGGACCTCATCCTCGTCTCGGCCGGCTTCGACACCTGGCACGCGGATCCGATCGGCGACCTGCAGCTCACGGCCGACGGCTTCGCGGCGCTCTTCCACCTCTTCCGCTCGTGGGCCGACGCGCACTGCCCGGGCCGGCTCGCGTGTGCGCTGGAGGGCGGCTACGACCCGGCGGGCGTCGCCGCCGGCGTGCGCGCGGCGCTCACGACGCTGGCGGCACCGCGCGCGGACGAGGCGGCCATCGCGCGCGTGGCGGAGCAGCCGGTGAGCGAGGAGGCGCGGCGGATCGCGGAGCGGAGCCGAGCGACGATCGCGCCATTCTGGCCGGCGCTGCGCGAGTGACTTGGTTCAAGCGAAATCCGTGGCCGGTCGGAAGGCGGAATGGCGCATGAGGTCGCGGCAGACCCCCCGCAAGGAGCAGCCATGCGTCCGCATTACCTGTTCACTGTCGCCGTCGTCGCGGCCCTGACCGGATG
>DASUFI010000211.1:0-7738 GCA_036274635.1 Planctomycetota bacterium | reverse complement strand
GCGCTGCCCATGCTCGGCGTCGGCCGCGGCCTGCGCGGCACCACGTTCCGCATCGTGGACGTCGAGGACCCGCTGCGCGAGCTGCCCGACCGCAGCGTGGGCGAGATCTCGATCAAGTCGCGCTGTCTCTTCCACGGCTACTACAACAACGCCGAGGCCACGGCCGCGCGCGTGAAGGACGGCTGGTACATCAGCGGCGACCTCGGCTACCGCGCCGACGGCATCCTGTACGTCACCGGCCGCAAGAGCGACCTGATCATCATCGGCGGCGAGAACATCTATCCGCAGGACATCGAGTACATGGTCGGCGAGCACCCCGAGGTCGTGAACGGCCGCGTGGCCGCGATCGGCGTCGAGGACGAGGAGCTGGGCACGCAGAAGCTGATCGTCATCGCGGAGAGCAAGTCCGAGGACCCGGCCGTGCACCGCGAGATCATCAAGTTCGTGCGGCGCGAGGTGAGCGCGCGCCTCAACGTGCGCTGCGACCGCGTGTACATCGCGCCGCACAAGTGGCTGTACAAGACATCCAGCGGCAAGATCGCGCGTCAGCCCAATCTCAAGCGGCTTTCCGAGCTGTCGCCGGTCGCGGGCGAGCTGGCCGAACCGTGAGTGGTCCGGGCGACGTGGACCGCGCTCCGCTGCGCGAGCACTTCATCGCCATCATCGGGGGCGACGCCAAGCTGCTCCCCTCCGATGGCGAGTCCCTGGTGGACGAAGGCATCCTGGACAGCTTCGGGCTGGCCGAGCTGGTCGCGCTGATCGAGCGCAGCTACGGCGTCAAGGTGCCCGACGCCGATCTCGCGCTGGCCAACTTCGAATCCATCGACAAGATCGCGGCCTGGATCGTGGCCGCGCGGCGATGACTGGGCGGAGCGGGCAGCCCCGCCCTGCGATCGCGCGGTCGACCGAGGCGCCTTGGACCTGATCAGCGTCCAGGCCGTGCTCTTCGTGGGCGCCGTGGTGCTGGCCTTGCTGCTGCCGCTGCCCGTGGCAGCGCGCCGAACGCTGCTGCTGCTCGGGAACGGCGCCTTCCTGTACCTGTTCCATCCGCTGGCGCCGGTGCTGTTCCTCGCGGTGTCGCTGCTGGGCTGGTA
This sequence comes from Planctomycetota bacterium, assembly GCA_036274635.1. GTDB lineage: Bacteria > Planctomycetota > B15-G4 > B15-G4 > B15-G4 > DASUFI01. The sequence continues at coordinate 6,644 of DASUFI010000211.1, read as the reverse complement.
TGCGGCGCGCCTCGCCGCGGAGGGCGCGGGGCGGGCTCGCCTGCTGATCGCCAGCGCGCCACTGCTCCTGCCGCTCTTCCTGCCCAAGCTGGCCTGGTTCAGCGGCTTGTCCGGCCCGGGCGCGGCCGCCGCCGGGGCCGAGAGCGTAGGCAACGTGGTGGGCAGTCGGCTCGCCTACTTCATCGGCGCGTCCTACTACACGCTGCGCGCCTTGCATTGCGTCATCGACGCGCGGCGGCAGCGTCGCCTGCACTTCGGCCTGTTCGACTTCCTCGTCTACAACTCCTTCTTCCCGACCATCGTGTCGGGGCCCATCGAGCGCGCGGATCACTTCGCGCAGAGCTTCGGGCGGCTCGGGCACCCGACGCGCGACGACCTCGCGGCCGGGTGCCGGCGCCTGTTCACGGGCCTGCTCAAGAAGGTCGTGCTGGGCGGCATCGCGCTCAAGTGGGCCGGGCCGATCACGGCCTTCGGCCAGCCGCAGCCCGCCGGCTCGGTGCTGCACTGGTGGCAGGCCTGGGTCGCGCTCTACGCCATCGCGCTGTACGCCTACTTCGACTTCGCGGGCTACAGCGACCTCGCGCTGGGCGTCGCCAACTTCATGGGCATCCGCCTCGCCGAGAACTTCGACAATCCCTACTTGCGGCCGAGCATCGCCGACTTCTGGCGCGGCTGGCACTTGTCGCTGTCCTTCTGGATCCGCGACTACCTGTTCATCCCGATGTGCGGGCGCAGCAGGTCGACGCTGCGGCCGCACCTCGCGGCGCTCGGGAGCATGACGCTGTGCGGGCTGTGGCACGCGCCGAACATCGGTTGGGCCTGCTGGGGGCTCGCGCACGGCGCCGGCCTGTCCGTGCACCAGGCCTGGACGGTCTGGCTGCGCAAGCACTTCGCCTGGAAGCGTCGCCTCGCGCAGTCCAGGGTGGTGCGCGTGGTCGCGGTGCTGATCACCTTCCACTTCGTGGCGCTCACCTGGACCCTGGTCTCGATCGACCCGCACAGCCTGGCGCCGACGTCGGCCTACCTGCGCGTGCTGTTCGGATTCTCCTAGGAGCCCTTCCGAGAAGTCATTCGGCGCGAAAGGCGCGTCCTTCGCGCCGGCTCTTGGTTGCCGGCCCTGCGGCGAATCGCCGCCCCGCGACGGGCGCTCCATTCGGGAGCGCCCTCGACGGGCTTGCGGCGGGCTGCGCCCGCCGCAGTTCCCTGCGCTGGGTCCCGCCTCGATCCGACGCGAATTCCGCTCCTTTCGCACTCGAAGCCTTTCTCGGACGGGCTCTAGAAGATCGCGTACAGGAACTGCTGCAGCGGCGGGCCCTCGATGAGGGCGACGGCGATCGCGAGCAGTCCGACCAGCACCGCCGTGGGCAGCAGCACCTCGCGCAGCAGGCCGCGCAGCCAGCGGCGCTTCGGCCGGGGTGCCGCGCCGGGGGGCGTGGGAGGAGGCGACGGTGATGGCTGGGCGTCGGTCATCGTTCAGAACCAGGCGAAGCTGTCGCCGGCGAAGGCGTTGCGGACCATGTCCTCATCGGTGTCGAGCTTGGGCGGGACGAGCCACGGCTTCCACTGCTTCGCACGCAGCCTCGCGAAGAAGGCGCGCGCGGCGGTCAAGTCGGGGGACTTCGAGAGGGCCCACCCCAGGTAGAGGCTCTCGGTCAGCGAGGCCTCCAGCAGGACGTCCTCGGGAATGCTGCGGCCGACGCGCACGGCCTGGTCGTAGTCGCCGGCGAGGATCGCGCGCAGCATCAGGTTGGCCTTGGGCGTCGGGCTGCGCTGGATGATGTCCTGAACCTGCCTCTCGGCCACCTCGAAGGCGGCATCGGATTCCGGGCGCTGCCGACCTCCGAGGCCGAGCCGGCGCACCTCGTCCACGATCGCCAGCGCGATGATGCGGCTCGTGGCGGGCATCGGGTGGAACGCGTCGGTGAAGAGGTCGTAGCCGGGGATGCCGTGATCGGCGATCTCGACCAGGGCGGGGAAGGGATCCACGATCGGCACGCCCTGCTCGGCGCCGGCCTGCGAGATCAGCTCGTGCATCGGGTGCTCGAGGTAGGGCTTGGCGTACTCGGCCTGCGCCTCGTCGAAGCGGCCCAGGTGCTCGAGGCACTCGGCGATGTCGAAGGCCAGGATCTCGTCGCGGTCCTCGACGTAGAAGGCGCGCACGCCCCTCAGCTCGGCCGCGGCCCGGCCCCATCTCCCCGCGCGCTTGTCGGCGAGGCCCGCCTCGTAGGCCGCGCGCCAGCCGTCCACGTCGCCGCCGCGGATCTCCGACGGATCGATGTGGAAGCGGAGGTAGAACGAGGACTTGGTGTTGCGCAGGGGCTGCACGAACAGGATCGGCACGCCCGCCTCCCGCGCGAGCTCGGCCATCACGGCGAGGTTGCGCTCGAAGCGCTCGTGGGCGTGCTCGACTTCCTCCGCCGGAATCGGATGCGGCATGAGGGCCGGCGCGCGGTCCTGCTTGAGCTCGAACAGCCGCGTGAAGGTCGTGGGCGAGAAGGGCTGCGCCACGGCCGCGAGCGCCAGCGCGGAGAAGGCCGAAGCCGACAGGGTGCCCTTGCGCGGACGCGGCAGCAGCTCCTGGTAGGCGAGACGCACCGCGTCGTACACCCGCAATCGCGCGAGGTAGCGGCGTGCGAACACCCGCAGCGGGCTGTCATCGTCGGCGCGGGCCATGATCCCCTGTGGCAGCGGCGGCACGAAGTTCTTCTCGCCCCCCTCGGGATAGATCACGAGCAGGTCCGGCTGGTCGTCCAGCACCTCGCGCACGACCTCGAGGTTCTGGATGCTGCCCGTGCCGCCGCCGCCCGAGTTCATCACGCGCGGAACCCTGTCGGCCAGCAGGCCGCTCAGGTAGATCTCGAGCAGGTGCGGAAACGAGGCGTCCGGGGCCAGGAAGGCATCCGAGCGCACCGACGAGCCGCCCACGCAGAAGACGCGGAACTCGCGCGGCGGCTTCTCCACCGGAAAGCTCGCGGCGCGGTAGTTGACCTTGTTGGGCGAGCGGCTGAAGACCTCGCTGCCGTCCGCCGCGCGCTCCACGCGATACAGCGGACTCGTGCCCGGGAATCCCATGTAGGGATCGTCCTGCTCGGTCGGATCCAGCCACCCGAAGTGACGCGCCGCGAGCTCGAAAGTCACCACGACCAGCGCGCACACGGCGACAGAGCGGAGAAGCCTCGAGACGCGCATGGTCAGGTGACGCAGCTTAGCACGCGAGCGGCGGCCTGACGGCGGCGCCGCGGGCGCCGCGCGGCCAGCGGCGGCCGTCAGCGAGAGCGGGGCGCGAGCAGGTCCTTCTCGCGCAGCAGTCGCGCGACGGCCTCCGCGAACAGCGCCTGGCCTTCGGGAGTGGGGTGCACCGGGTCGTAGCGCAGCCAGAGATCCGGATCGCGGCCCTGCGGCGAGCCGTCGGGCCCGTGCCCCATGAACGCGGGCATGAGGTCCACCCAGGGGACGCCGAGCGCATCCAGCATCGAGCCGAGCCGAGCGACGCCGGGATAGGTGCCGGTGCCGAACCAGGACGGCTCGGGGAGCATCGCGACCACGAAGACCGCGCCGCGCGCCGCGCACAGATCGCGCATGCGCCCCAGCTCCTCCCGCGCGGCCTTCCACGCCTGCGTGTCCGTCGACCTCCAGAACTCCTCGTCCGTCGGGCCGTCGCCGAAGAGCCTCGCGCGCACCGGCAGCAGCTTGGTCTCGGGCTCGACGGCGATCCTGTCCATCGTGGCCTTGTAGTTCTGCAGGCGCTTGCGGAGCTGCGCGTCCGTGGGCCGCTCGTCGCCGGACGATATGCGGCGCGAGAAGAACCAGCGGAACAGGTGCGACTCGCGCAGGAGCTCGAACTGCGCGAAGGGCTGCAGCCAGGTCCCTTCGGCATGGATGAAGCCCTTCAGCGCGTCGTCGGGCCCGCCCTCCGCCCCGTTCAGGTCGTTCCAGTTCCAGCCCAGCACGACGACGTCGGGATCGAACTCGTCCAGCGCCCGCTGCTCGAGCCAGACGCGCTGCCAGTGCGTGGACCAGCCATTGGCGCCTCCGTTCAGCACGCGCACGCCGGATTGCTCCGGCGCGCCGAGCAGGCCCTGCATCTGCTGCGGCCAGGCCTCCGCGGTCTCGACGCCGCCGCCGAAGGTGAACGAGTCGCCCACGCACAGCACCCAGCTCTCGGCGGGGTCACGCGGAACGGGCAGGTCCTCGCCGCGCAGCCCCTGCTTGTTGATGTGGCACGCGATCCAGCGCCCATTGCCCCAGCTGTAGCCCTCGGTGTCGGGCTTGCGCACGCACAGCATCACGGGGTCCTCGACGTACGGCGCCGCGTTGCCCGAAGGCGTGAAGCTGGCCAGGAGCTCGGCGGCGAGCAGCAGCAGCAGCAGCGCGCCCGCGACGAGCGAGGTGATCTTCAGCGCGCGCTTCATCGCGCCCGACCCGGCTCGGTCCCCGTCGCGAGCGTGCAGCGGTCGTGGAGGAGGAGCGATGCGGTCGACAAGCAGGCCAGCATAACCGCCGGCGTGAGGGACGACGGTCAGGGCGAGGCGCGCCGCTCGGCAGGCTGTACGATAGGGTGCCCGCGTCCCGTGTCGCCGGAGTCGTGGAGTCGCTTGACGAGCTCGACACCGAACCCGCGTCGTCGTCGCCCCCGGCGCCTGCTCTCGCTGCTCGCGGCGCTGGCGCTGGTCACGCTGCTCGCCACCGAGGTCGGCTTCCGCATCGCGGACTGGCGCGCGGGGCGAGACGCCTCCTTCTTCCTGCCGCGGGACTTCTCATCCGGCATGTTCATGCCACATCCCTCGCTCGGCTTCATGCTGCGGCCCGGCTACGACGCGGCGGTCGGCAACCAGGTCCACATCAATGCCCTGGGCATGCGCGGTCCGGAAGTCGATCGGGTGAAGGCCCCGGGCGTGTTCCGGATCGTGTGCCTGGGTGGCTCGACGACGTTCGGCAGGAGCGCCAGCGGCGACGCGGCGACCTATCCCGGGCAGCTCCAGCGACTGCTCGACGAGGCCGTGACCGACGGCCGGGTGGTCGAAGGACGCACCTTCGAGGTCCTCAACGCCGGCGTGGGCAACTGGAACTCGGCCGACTCGCTGATCAACCTCGAGCTGCGCCTGCTGGACCTGCAGCCCGACGCGATCCTCGACTACGAGGCCGTGAACGACCTGCTGCTGACCCAGTCGAGCGACTTCGTGTCCGACTACTCGAACATCCGGCGCTCCCCGCCCATCGTCAAGGTGACGCCCTTCGAGCACTTCCTGCTGTCGCACGTGCGGACCTACGCCCACCTCGCCCGCGGCACCGACCCGGAGGAGCAGTTCGGGACCCTGTCGGCCTGGGTCTTCGTCGACGACTTCCGCGACAGGCTGGTCCCGTCCAGCCAGTGGATCAACGAGGCAGGCCTGGCCACGCTGGCGCGCAACCTGACGAACATCGTGGCGGTGGCGCGCGCGCACGACATCGTCCCCGTGCTGAGCACCTTCGCGGTGCGCAACTCGGAGGGCGAGACGTCCGACGACCTCGGTCCGGCGATGAAGGCCGCCAACGACACGCTGCGCGCGCTGGCGGTCCAGCTCGACGTGCCGATCGTGCCCGCCGCCGAGCGGCTGCAGGACCAGCCGGAGCTGTACAAGGACTGGATGCACTTCACCGACCGGGGCGAACGCCGCCACGCCGAGGTCGTCATGGCCTGCCTCGTGCAGCAGCAGCTGTTCGGCCTGTCGACCAGGCCGACGGCGCAGAAGCGCTGACGTCGTCAGCTCAGCGCGTGCAGCAGCACCGCCGTCGCCGCGGCCACGTTGAGCGAGTCCACGCCCGCGGCCAGCGGCACCGTCACGCGCTCGTCCGCCGCCGCCAGCAGCTCGGGCGAGAGGCCCTCGCCCTCCGTGCCCACCGCGAGCAGCAGATGGGGTGGGCGGCGGAAGCGCTCGATGGGCACGGCGTCGCGGTCGGTAGTCGCCGCCACGAGCCGCGCGCCCAGCGTCTCGCGCAGCGCGAGCGCGCCGACCAGCAAGCCGTCCGGCACGACGAGCGGCAGCTCGAAGACCTGGCCGGCCGAGGCGCGCACGGCGCGCGGGTCCAGCGGGTCGGCGCCCCGCGGGTCGCACAGCGCCTGGTCGCAGCCGAAGGCGCGCGCATTGCGGATGAGCGCGCCGAGGTTGGCGGGGTCGGTCACGCGCTCGGCCAGCACGACGAGGCTGCGGCCGCGCTCGACCAGCGCCGCGAGGCGGGCGGGCTCGGTGCGCGGTGGCCAGCGCGGCCGCGTCACCGTCGCGAAGCAGCCGCGGTCGCTCGACAGGCCGGTCACCTGCGCCAGCAGCTCGCGCGTGCCCACCAGCACGAGCGCGCCGCGGGACTGCGCGGCCGCCAGCAGCGGCTGCAGCGCGTCGCGGTGGCTGGCGGTGAGCAGCACGCTGCGCGCTTCCCACCCGGCCGCGAGCATGCGGCCCACGGGGATCGCGCCCTCGACCACCAGCAGCTCGTCGGGTCCCGCGGCGCGCGGCACGCGGCCCAGGTCCGCGGCGCGGCGGCGGCGCACGGCGGCCTGCAGGTCGCGGAAGGGGCGCAGGCGCGGATCGGCCGGGTCGGCGACGAGCTCGCCCGTCATCGGCTGCCGGCGGGAGCGGTCCGCGTGGCCAGCACGCGCTGCACGACCT
>DASUFI010000210.1:0-18654 GCA_036274635.1 Planctomycetota bacterium | reverse complement strand
GCCTGCTCGGGTGACATGGCCGCGGGCGTGCCGGCGACGCCGGTCCAGCCGGGCTCGGCCGACTCGCCGGCGGCCGCGGGGCGGCGGCTGGCGGCGAGGCCGAAGTCGAGCAGCATGGGCCGGCCGCGGTCGCTGACCATGATGTTGCCCGGCTTCACGTCGCGGTGCACGACGCCGCGCTCGTGCGCGTAGGCCAGCGCATCGGCCAGCGGCTGGGCCAGCGCGAGCAGTCCGCCCAGCGGCAGCCCGCCCTCGGGGATGCCCTGCTTGAGCGTGCGCCCACGGACGTACTCGAAGGAGATGTAGTCGCGCCCGTCGACGGCGCCGATCTCGTGGATGGTGGTGATGTTGGGGTGATTGAGGCTGGCCGCCGCGCGCGCCTCGCGCAGGAAGGCCTCGCGGTAGGCGGGCCGGCTGGCCAGCGTGGCCGGCAGCAGCTTGAGCGCCACCTCCCGCTCCAGCGCCGGCTCGTGCGCGAGGAAGACACGCCCCATGCCGCCTTCTCCCAGCAGCGACACGATGCGGTAGCGCCCGAAGGTCTCGGGCAGGGGCTCGCCTGCCGGCCGCCGCTGCGTGTCGCTCGCGTCCTCCCACGACTCGGGCGGCAGCGTGGGCGCGTCCATGAAGCCGTCGGAGCGGGCGTGCGCGGCGAGCAGCGTGGCCAGCTCGTCGGCCAGCGCCGCGTCGGCCGCCCGCGTGCGTGCGAGCAGCGCGTCGCGGTCGCGGCCGTCCAGCTCCAGCGCCTCGGCGAACAGGTCCTTGAGCCGCTGCCAGCGGGCCGGGTCGTCGGCGCCGCTCATCGCGGGACCCTGGGTCGGTCAGCCGGGCGCGTGGGCACGCAGGGGCGAGCTCCTGAGGGTGGCTCGCCAACATCCTAGTCGCAGGCCGCGGTTCAGCGCCCCAGGGCCGACCCGAAGTTGTCGTTGCTGCCCGGATTGCCGGCCACCACCGTCAGCGACTTGTCCAGCCACAGGCCCCCGGCGAGGTCCAGCAGCGAGCCCGCGCTGCCCTCGAAGACCAGGATGCCGCCGGCCGTGGACGCGCCGCCCACCGTCTCGCCGGCGCAGCCGACGATGAGGTCGGCGTCGCCGTCGTCGTCGTAGTCCGCGGCGGCCAGCACACCGCCCAGCACGTCGTAATCTTCCGCCACCTCAGGCACGCCCGTGACGTCCTGATCGACGAGGAGGTCGCCGGCGACGAGGCCGGCCGGCGAGCCGGTGAGCACGGTCACGGTGCCGGCGTCCGTCGCCTCGCCGATGTCGTCGCGCGGGACGCCGATCGCGAGGTCGTCATCCCCGTCCCCGTCGAAGTCGCCCGCCGCGAGCGCGTAGCCGAAGTCGGCGCCGGCCTGCACGCCGCCGGCTATGCCGGGCGTCTCGCGCGTGATGAGCTGCGCGTCGCTGATCGAGAGGTCGGCCGGGTCCAGCGTCAGCACGTACACGCCGCCGGCGTACTCCGCGGCGCCCACGTCCAGCACGGGGGCGCCGATCACGAGCTGCGGCACGCCGCTGCCCGTGAAGTCGCCCACCTCGAGCATCTCGCCGAAGTGGTGCGCCTTGGTCGGGTCCGGCACGCCGCCGCAGTCGGCCTCGCCGATGAGCACCGAGTGCTTGCCGGTGAGGCCCTTCTTGGCCTTGCCCAGCAGGATCACGACGTGTCCCTCGACCAGCTCGCCCGGCGCGCCGATCGCGAGGTCGTCGATGCCGTCCTGGTTGAAGTCGGCGACGGCCATGCCCCAGCCGAACTTGGCGTCCGCCGTGGGCTTGCCCGGGATGCCCGCCTTGCCCTGTCGCAAGAGCTTGTTGCCCTTCACGGTGAGGCCCGTCGGGCTGCCCTTGATGATGTGGACCGCGCCGGCGAAGGACTTCTGCTTCTTTCCCTTGCCGAAGGTCTCCTGCACGAAGGCCGCGAGGTCGTCGTAGCCGTCGGCGTCGAAGTCGCCCGACACCAGCGTGCGCCCGAACTGCTCGGCGCTGAGGTCCGGGAAGAAGAAGTTCCCGGGCTCCACCTTGTCCTTGATGCCCTTGGTGTCCTGGTTGAAGGCGTCGTGCCGCTCGAGGTCGAGGCCGGAGGGCGAGCCGTAGATCACGAACACGGTGCCGGCGGCGTCCCAGCCGCTGACGTCCTCGTTCCCGGCGTCGATCGCGAGGTCGTCGTAGCCGTCGCCGTCGAAGTCGCCGCTGGTCATGCTGAGCCCGAAGAGCTCGAAGTCGTCGGGGAAGGCGAAGCCCCCGAAGGAGGACTCGTCGATGACCTGCTCGGTGAAGCTGCCGAAGCACGTGGGGCCGCCGTAGAAGACGTGCACGGCGCCGGCCTCCTGCTGGGCGGCGACCCACCCGCCGTGGCAGCCGATGGCGAGGTCGGGGTAGCCGTCGCCGTTGAAGTCGGCGGCCCGCAGCGCCGGCGCGCCGAGCAGCAGGGCGGCCAGGAGCAGGCCGGGGCGGGACGACGCGAGGGGCGCTGACATGTGTGACCTCCGGGATGCAGGGCAAGGACCCGCCCGTAGAGATCCGGCACGGGGCCTGGGCGTCTCGCGCGCCGACCACGCCGACCGCAGCGCCTGCATCGTGTGGGGGCCAGAAGCCGTCAGGGCGGCGCCCCGACGGGCCCGGTCAGAACATCATCTCGTTCACGATGGCCAGCAGGACCGTCAGCAGCCCCAGGCCCACCGCCCCGCGCTCGCGCCGCAGCACCTTGAGCCAGGGGTAGAGGTCGCGCGTGTCGGGCCGCGGCAGCTGCGCCGGCGCGCGCAGGCGCGGCACGAAGCGGGGCACGAGCGCGCAGTAGGCGCGGTAGTCGTCACCGTAGAGGCGGGCCAGGATCGTCTCCTCCCAGCGCACCACCAGCGCATACCAGGTGGCCGAGGCCACGCCCGCGACCACGGCGAACCACGCCGGCCCGAACAGCAGGCAGGCGCCCGCAATGCCGGCCGTGTTGGCGACGTAGAGCGGGTTGCGCACGAGGCTGAACGGCCCGCCCGTGACCAGCACCTTGCGCTCCTGCGACTTGCGCGCGTGCACGCGCGCCGCGCCGCGGATGTAGCGACAGGCCCACAGTCGCGCCGCGAGGTGCAGCGCCAGCAGTATCCCTCCCACGATCATCCCGACGCGCTGCGGGTCGCCCAGCAGGATGGCCGTGACCAGCAGGGCTGGGTGGATCCAGCGACGACGTTCGAACAGCGCTGCACCAAACCGTTCCATCTGTACAAGAGGATACATAAGGCTCAGTGCGTAAGTCACTGCCGAATCTTCATGACAGGCGTGACACGAGCTCCGCGCCTGTCGTGGTCCGGGAAGGCCACGACGCCCCCGCCGTCCAAGCTGGCGACATGAGCAAGGCCAGCCGCAGAGACCTGGGTGGATCGAGGGACTCGTTGCGCGAGGCGATCGGTCGGCTCGATGCCGCGACGCCCGCGAGCGCGGGGCCGGGGGCGGCCGGCGCGCCGGCGCCTCCCGTGCGGCTCTCTGCGCGCTGGGTCGTCCTGCTCCTCCTGGTCGCGGGCGCGACCGCTGCCCTGGCCAGCCTGATCGCGGCCTGATCGCCCGCGCGCGGCTCAGCCCCGCCGGAGCGAGCCTTCGAGCAGTGCGGCCGCCATGTCGTGCGCCGTGCGCGCGGCGCGCTCGTCGCCGTTCACCTGCCGCGCCGTGATCGCGGCTGCGGCCAGCATGGCCAGCTGCCGGGCGAGCAGCGCGGGCTCCGCGGCCCCGGCCTCGACCGCCATCTCCGCGAACAGGCCGGCCAGGTTGTGGCCGTGCCGGGCCGCGATGACGTGCACCGGGTCGTTGGGGTTGGGGTACTGTGCCGCGGCATTGATGAACAGGCAGCCGCGGAAGCTCTCGTCGCGGAACCATTCGTCGAGGATGTCGAAGACGTCCAGGATGCGCTCGCGGGGTCCGCGACCGCGGCGGCCGAGCTCCTCGCGCAGCTGGTCCATGTCGCGCTGGTCGCGGTGCTCGAGCACCGCGACGATGAGCGCGTCCCGGCTCTCGAAGTGGTTGTAGAAGGTGGTCTTCGTGACGCCCACGTCGGAGAGGATCCGGTCGAGGCCGATGGCATGGAAGCCGTGCTGGTAGAACAGCACGACCGCGGCGTCCATGAGCCGCTCGCGCGTCGAGGCCGGCTTCTCCGCCGCCGTCACCGCCATGATCGACCGCGCCATCGCACCTCCGTTCGCCGTGGGGCCCACCGCGGCGGCCATCCGCGCGCAAGGTTGACTCGAAGTACACCGCAGGTTGACCGGCAGTCAAGCGTCCGAGCGCGCCGGACCCCATAGCTTCTGCGCCTGCGACGCCGGCATGGTGCCGCCGTTCGCGGGCCGCAACCCGCCTCAGCCGCAGGAGCTCCGATGACCACCCCGACCGAATCACCTCGCAGCGCCCACGCCATCCGCACCTGCCTGGCGGCCGCCGCGCCGGCGGACAGCCAACCGGCGCCGTCGCGCTGGCACCTCATGGGCCTGCAGGCCCTGCCGGGGGCGCCCGTCGCGGCGTCGTCCGCGCACCGCGTGGGCATCCTCGTCTACGGCCTGCTGTGCTACGCGCTGTGCCTCGCCACCTTCGCGTACGCCTTCGGCTACCTGGGCAACATCCTCACGCCGACGCGGCTCGATGCTCCGGCGGCGGGTCCGACCGGCCCCGCGCTGCTGGTCGACCTCGCGCTGCTGCTCGCCTTCGCAGTGCAGCACAGCGTCATGGCGCGGCCCTGGTTCAAGGCCTGGATCACGCGCTACATCCCGCAGCCGGCGGAGCGCCCCACCTACGTGCTGCTCTCGTGCCTGCTCATGGGCGCGCTGTTCGTGGCGTGGAGGCCGCTCGGCGGCGTCGTGTGGGACGTGCAGAGCCCCCTGGCCCGCGGCGTGGTGCTGGCGGTCTACGGCGCCGGCTGGGCGCTGCTGCTGGCCAGCACCTTCCTCATCAACCACTTCGATCTCTTCGGCGTGCGGCAGACGTGGCTGCACTTCCGCGGATGGGCCTGCACGCACCTGCCGTTCGCGACGCCGGGGCTGTACGGCATGGTGCGGCACCCGCTGTACGTCGGCTGGTTCATCGTGTTCTGGGCGGCGCCGACGATGACCGCGGCCCACCTGCTGTTCGCGAGCGTCTGCACGCTCTACATCCTCGCGGCGATCCGCTGGGAGGAGCGCGATCTCGTCGCCCTGCATCCGGAGTATGCCGCGCATCGTGAGCGCGTGCCCATGTTCCTGCCGCGGCTGCGGTGAGCGGCGTCCTTGTCCGCGTCGCGCGGCGTGCGCATTGGCGGGGTGCTGACGATGTGACATAATCCGCGATCCCATGCTGCGCGCCCTGTTTCTCCGCCGAATGCGGCCATGGCGCACGTGCACGCTGCTGTTGACGGCGCTGCTGCTGGCGGCTCCGGCTCGGGCCTGGTTCTGGCACTCGCCGCACGACGCGGTGGACGCCTGGGCCATCTCGCCCGACTTCGCGCGCGATCGCACGCTGTTCCTCTCGCTGAGCCGCTTCAGCGTGCTGCTGCGCTCGCGGGACGCGGGGCAGAGCTACGAGGTCATGAACGCCGGCCTCGAGACCGGCAGCGTCCGGTTCATCGCCGTGTCGCCCGGCTTCGCGCAGGATCGCACGCTCTACTGCGCGGAGATGACGCGCCTCTACGTCAGCCATGACGCCGGCGAGCACTGGGAGAACCTGCCGCTGCCTCCCGGCCTGCGCGTGGTGCGCGCGCTCGCCCTGTCTCCGGACTTCGTGAAGGACGGGCTGCTGGCGCTGGGCTCGGCGCGCGACGGGGTGTGGTTCTCGCACGACCGCGGCGCGACGTGGACGCCGGCCGCGCTGCCGGCCGCCACCGAGCCCGTGTCCGGTTCGATCGCGGGCAGTGTGCAGGACATCCACTTCTCGCCCGGCTTCTCCGCGGACCAGACGCTGTGGGCCGTGCTCGAGGGTCGCCGGCTCGTCGCGTCCACGGACGGCGGCGCCACGTTCAGTCAGCTCCCGTCGCCGGCGGTGGGCGGGCTGGAGGTCGTCCAGGCCGACGCTGGCGGGCGCACGCTCTGGCTGGGCACGCACGCGGGGGTGCAGCGCAGCGACGACGGGGGCGTCACCTGGCAGCGGGATGGCGCGGCGGGCAACGCGTGGCACGTGCTGCAGCTGGCCCTGGCGCAGGACGAGCACGGCGCCACGCTGGTCTTCGCGTCGACGGCCACCGACGGCGTCTGGGTGCGCGCGCCCGACGGCCGCTGGAGCGAGGACCGCGCGGGCTTCCGCCCGCAGACCGATCAGTCGCCCAGGCACTACTTCGGGACGATGCCGTCCCCCGACTTCGCGCACGACCACACGGTGTACGCCGCCACCTTCGAGGGCCTGTACGTCTCGCACGAAGGCGGCAAGGGCTGGCAGTGGCTCGACGTGCTGCAGCCGTGCATCGTGCGCAACCTCGCCTTCTCGCAGCACTTCGCCGACGACGGCACGCTCTGGCTGTCCACCTACGGCCTGGGACTGGTCGAGGGCCGGCCCGCCGGCGCGGAGCCGGCGCCGCCCGCCAGCGAGCCCACGGGCCCGAAGCTCCCGCTCGCCAGCGAGCTCGACCTGGGCGTCGCGGACGGCATGGCCTGGAAGCGGCTCAACACGCTGGGCTGGATGTTCCCCGACGGCATCGCCGTCTCGCCCGACCTGCACGTCGACGGGATGCTGCTGGTGGGCACTCCCAACCGCGTCCTGCTCAGCAGCGAAGGCGGCGCGAAGGCGCGCCCCATCCTGCCGATGGAAAAGGCCTTCGCGCGCGCGCTCCTGCTCGCGCCGGACTTCACGACCAGCGGGGAGATCTTCGCCTACCTCGCCACCTACGTGGACACGGCGATCCCCATCAGCGGCCACTTCGCGCGCAGCACCGATCGCGGCGCCACGTGGACCCAGCGCGACGACCTGGCCGTGGAGGACATGGTCTTCGCCAGCGACTGGGAGGCGCGCGGCCGCATGTACCTGGCCGGCCCCCGCGGCCTGCTGCGCTCGGACGACCGCGGCCAGGGCTTCCAGCGCGTCAACACGCTGGAGGCCACGGACCTCGCCAGCGTGGCGCTCGCGCCGGGTGCGGCGCCCGACGGCGCCAGCGACGGCGCGGATCCGCCGCCCGACACGCTGCTGGTGTGCTCGCGGCAGAGCGGCCTGCACCTCTCGCGCGACGACGGCGCGACCTGGAAGCACCTCGACGCCGGACCGATGCGCTTCGAGTACGTGGAGCTGTCGCCCGACTTCGCGCGCGACGGCCAGGCCTTCGCCGGCTCCGAAACCGACGGCGTCCTCGTCACGCGCGATGGCGGCGCCACCTGGAGCCGTCCCCCCGGCGGCCCGCGCCTCGTGCTGTGCATGGAGCGCTCGCCCACCTTCGAGCGGGATCACGCGCTGCTGGTGGGCAGCTACGAGGGCGCCTGGCTCTCGCGCGACGCGGCCGCCAGCTGGACGCTGCTGAAGGTGCCGCTGCCGGCCGACTTCCAGCCCATCTTCTCCAAGTAGGCCTCAGCGCGGGAGCAGCGGCTCCACGACCGGCTGCAGCAGCCTCGCCACCAGCGCGTGGCCGTTGACGTTGAGGTGCCAGTCCTTGACCCAGTAGTGCGACACGCCGGGGTCCGCGCGCAGCCCGGGGGCGAGGTCCAGCACCCGCACGCCCTGCGCGCGCAGCGCCTCGCCCAGCGCGTCGCCCAGCCGCTGGTTGATGCGGAACTCCTCCTCGGTCATGTGCAGCGACGCGATGAGGTCGTGGAAGGTCTGCTGCTCGTCGGTGTCGACGTCGGCCTTGACGGGCAGGATGGCGACCAGGAACTCGATGTGCTCGTCGCGGCAGATGCGCGCCATCTCGAGGAAGGCGTCGACCGCGGCCTTCAGGGCGATGTCGGCGTCCTCCGGGAAGCGCTGGAACTTGAGCGCCTGGTTGAAGCGGTCCAGCACGACAGGCCCCCACTTCTTGTTGGCGGCCATCATCGTGACCTGGTAGTCCTTGATCGGCTTCCCCTGGCCCTCCTTGCGCTTGGTGAAGAAGTCCGAGACGGCCAGCGCGTTGACGAAGTCGTTGCCGGTGAAGAGCACGGCGACGAAGACGTCGGGCTTCAGGTAGAGGTTGCGCTTCAGGGTCCCGAGGTAGTTCTGCGGGCCCGAGCCGCCGACGCCGGCGTTGATCACCTCGCAGCGCACCGCCCCGGGCCGCGCGTTGAGCCGGTCCTCGAGCACGTTGGAGAAGGACTCCGTGTTCCAGACGAGCCCGTCGGTCTGGCTGTCGCCGGCGACGAGGACGCGCGGGCCCTGCTTCTCCACCTGCGTGTCGGTGTCCTCGCGGAAGCCGAGGTTGTTGGCGACCATGAGGATCTTGCCCGTGGGGTGCTCGGGCCACTTCCACTCCGAGGTGTGGCTGGGCTTGAGGACCACGTAGGCGACAGGGTCGTACATCTCGCGCTCGCCGATGCGCAGGCCGCGGAACATCGTGGTGGCCGTGGCCTCGTCCAGCACGGTGCCGGGCAGCGACGCGGGGTCGAGCAGGCGGGTGTCGGCGGCGCCCGGCGGCAGCGCGCCGCCCATGCCCTCGCCCGCCCCGTCGCCCGGGGCCCCGCCCGCGCCGCCCGACACCGACGCCGAGCCCGACCCGCCCGCCGGGGCGTGCGCCTGCGACCACCACAGCAGCCCGCCGCACACGGCGGCCGTGACGAGGACGATCGCCAGCTTGGCGAGTGACTCACGACTCATCGGGATCCGCTCCTGCGGCTGCCGTCCGGGAATCGGCCGGGCATCGCCTCATCGTACCCGGCGACTTCGCGGCCTGGGCGGCGCGTCGCGTCAGCGCGATCCCGCGAGCGCGCCGAGCACGCGCCGCGAGAGGTTGGTCTGCAGCAGGCCCTCGGGGTCGAGGCGGCGCTTGAGCGCGAGGAAGCGCTCGAGGTCGGCCGGCGGCAGGAAGCGCGCCACCGCGTCGGGCCCGAGCACGAGGTCCTTGGCGAAGTAGAAGCGCCCGCCGGCCGCGATCACCGTCTCGCTCATCGCGCGGCAATGCTCCCACAGGCGCGCGCGGTTCTCGGGCGTCACCTTGAAGTCCAGGGCCAGGCTCCAGCCGTCCACGGCGTGCGTCATCCAGAACGGGTCGCTGCGGTGGCGCTTGAGCACGCCCAGGTACGGCAGCAGGCGCGCGGCGCGGCAGCGCACGAGCATCCCGTGCCAGGTGTCGTGCGCCGCGGCGTGCGGCAGGAAGGACTGGAACTGGATCAGCCCGCGCCGCCCGGGCTCGGTGCCGTAGGCGAACTTCCAGTTGGGCACGTAGTCCAGCAGGAAGGCGAAGCCCGCATGGCTCTGCAGCCGCGGCCCCTGCGCCGCCTCGACGTAGCCGGCCAGATACTTGGCGGCATTGATCAGCCGCATGCCGGCGTCGTTGTTGAACCGCCGCAGGATGCGCCAGACGTCGGACTTGGGGAAACCCAGGATGGTGGGTGGCAGCTCCTGGTGGCTCACGCGCAGCGTCTTGCCCGGCTCGGGATCCTCGCCCGGCTGCAGGTAGCTGGCCGCGTGCACCAGGCCGCGGCCGCTGCGCGCGCCGGCCGGGAAGGCGTCGATCCAGCCCACCAGGTAGTCGGCCGTCTCGCGGCGCGACTCCATCAGATCCAGCACCTCGCGCAGGTTGCGCCCGCGCAGCGCCTTGACTCGCAGGTTGCCCGAGTGCACGCGGTGGGTCTGCAGCACGATGCGACTGAAGCAGCCCAGCATGCCGAAGCCGCCGATGGCGGCGTGGAACAGCTCGGGCTCGCGCTCGCGGCTGGCGGTGCGAACCTCGCCCGACGGCAGCACGATGTCGAACTCGAGGCAGGCGTCGCCGAAGGTGCCCGCGACGTAGTTGTTCTTGCCGTGGGTGTTCATGGCCAGGGCGCCGGCCACGGTGGGGAACATCGTCCCGGACACCACGCGCGGCCACCAGCCGTCGGGGAGGATGTGCCGCCAGAGCTGGCGCAGCGTGACGCCCGGCTCCAGCTCGGCGACGCCCGTGGCCGGGTCCCAGCGCAGGATGCGGTCCATGCGCGAGATGTCGAGCACGTGGCCGGTCGCATTGACCGAGGCGTCGCCGTAGCTGTTGCCCGCGCCGCGCAGGCCCAGCGGCACGCCGTCGCGGCGCGCGAGCTCGAAGCTGGCGCGGATCTCGTCCAGATTGCGCGGGCGCAGCACGCGCGCGGGCGCGGCCACCGCCATGCCCCAGCCCTCGACCAGCTCGTAGCTCCGTCGCGGCCCCCGGGTCGCGATGCCGGGCGCCATCAGAACTCCAGCCGGCGGAACACGAAGGAGGGGATGAAGTGCAGCAGCGTGCCGACGACGCGCCAGCGCCGCAACACGTAGCGCACATTGACGCCCGTGCGCGCGGCCTGCAGCACCTCGGCGGCTGCCTGCTCGGGGCTGGCCACCCAGAACAGCTTGTCCATCCCGGCGGTCATGCGTGTCGCCATGTAGCCGGGCTTGACGGTGCACACGTGCACGCCCTCGCCTGCCAGGCGGTTCCTCAGCGCCTCGAGCCAGTTGTCCATGGCGGCCTTGGAGGCGCCGTAGGCCGGGTTGCCCTTGCGCCCGCGGTTGCCAGCGATGGACGAGATGCCGACCAAGGCGCCGGCACGCTGCGTGCGGAAGAGCTGCGCCGCCTGGTTGCCCCAGGCCAGCAGGCCGCCGAAGTTGACGGCCAGGATGTCGAGGTCCTTCTCGGTGTCGTACTCCGTGCGCCCGACGGACGGCATGATGGCCGCCGTGTAGACCAGCAGGTCCAAGCCGCCCAGCTCGCGCACGATGGTCTCGAACAGGGCGGGGACCGCCGCGGTGTCGCGGACGTCGTGCACGTGGACGAAGAGCGCGCCGCCCGCGCGGGAGGCTTCCCCCGAGACCTCGCGCGCCAGCGCCTCGAGATCATCGCCACTGCGGGAGAGCGCGGCCACGCGGCAGCCCTCGCGCGCGAGCTGGCGCACGAGGGCCGATCCCAGGCCCAGGCTCCCGCCCACGACGAGCGCGCGCTGCCCGTCTGCGGCCTGCTGCGTCGAGCTGTCGGTCGCGGCCATCGCATCCGGATTATGGGCCGCTGCGCGAGCCTTTCCAAGCGGCCGACCTGCGCGCCGTGCGCGGCTCGCCGCGCTTGAGCAGCGCGGCACGCCCACTATCATGGCGGCGCGACCGATCCAGCGGCCCGGTCGACTGGGGAGTCCATGTTCCGAGGTCATCCGGTCATCGTCGTCATCCCCTGCTACAACGAGGAGTCGACCATCGGCGCCGTGGTGGCCGCCTTCCGCACGGAGGAGCACGTGGACCGCGTGCTGGTGGTCGACAACAACAGCCGCGACCGCAGCGGTGAGGTGGCGGCCGCCGCCGGCGCCGAGGTGCTGCGCGAGACGGCCCAGGGCTACGGCGCGGCGCTGCGCGCGGGCCTCACGCACGGGGCGTCGGCCGACGGACGCTCGATCCTGGTCGTCACCGAGGCCGACGGCAGCTTCCGCGCCAGCGACCTGCCCAAGCTGCTGCACTACCTGCCCGACTGCAACATGGTGCTGGGCACGCGCACGACCAAGCAGCTCGTGCAGCAGGGCGCGAACATGGATTTCGCGCTGCGCTGGGGCAACGTGGCCATGGCCAAGCTGCTCGAGCTGTTCTGGCTGCGCCCGCACGAGCCGCGCCTGACCGACGTGGGCTGCAGCTATCGCGCGCTGTGGAGCGACGCCTGGGCGGCCATGGCGCCCGGCACGCGCGAGACGGGCCCGTCCTTCTCGCCCGAGATGATCTGCGAGGCCTACCGCCAGGGGATGCGCGTGATCGAGATCCCCGTGCACTACGGCGAGCGCCTCGGCGGCGTGTCCAAGCACAGCCGCACCTTCCCCCAGGTCGCGCGCACCGCCTGGCGCATGTTCAAGACCATCTGCCGCAAGCGCTTCGTCGGCTGAGGCTGCCCGCGCGCGCCGCCGCACGCGCAGGAACGTCACGTCAGGCAGCCAGCACCTCCGCCGCCGCCCGCTCGCCGCTCTCCACCGCGCCTTCCATGCAGCCCTGTGCGTCGACGCTGGTGTGGCTCGACCTGCGAGAGGAGCTGCTGGGCGTGCTGCTCCTGCTAGCCGAGGTCGGCGAAGGTCTCGCCGTTGCAGCCGAGGCCCAGCCAGGGGCGCGTCGCGAACTGTACGTGCAGCTTGCTGTTGCTGCCCATGCCCTGCTGCACCCCTTGCGCCGGACGTGCGCCGCGGCTCGACGGCCGCTCAGCTCGTCGCGACCGGTGCCTCCGCCGGCTCCGCGGACAGCGGCCCGGTCGTCGCGGCGAGCAAGGCCACCAGGTACAGGCCCGCGGAGACGAAGCTGACCGCGGTGAAGCCGAACTCCATGGCGATCATCACGCTGAGCACGGTCCCGAGCACTCCCGCGCCGCCGCCGACGCCGAGCGCCCACGGCACGAGCTCGGGCTGCAGGCGCTTCAACCGTCCCAGGGCCAGCGGGAAGGGCATGCCCATGAAGACGTTCATGGGCGCCATGAGGCCCACGGCGATGAGGATGCGCCAGGGCAGCTCGAGCTGCAGGCAGCCGTCCAGCACCGGCTGCGCGGCCAGGTTGAAGAGCAGGATGATGGCGACCAGCAGCGCGGCCGAGACGCGGACCGCGCGCGTCGGCCCCGCCGCGTAGCGTCCGGCCCAGAGGCTGCCGAGCCCCGCGAAGAAGAGGAAGGAGAAGACCACCACCGTCGTGGAGTACACGGGGTGACCGAGGAAGAGCGCCAGGCGCTGGATGGTGCTGATCTCGAGGAAGAAGAAGGCCATGCCCGAGCAGGCGAAGAAGGTGAGGTGGCGTCCCGCGTGCCGCGTCCGCAGCCCGTCGCGCTGCAGCATGATGAGCGGCAGCAGCACCAGGATGCCGACCAGCATCGAGACCTGCAGCAGCAGCTCGGTCAGCACCTTGGGCGCCACCGGGAACTGCAGGTCGAACTCGCGCGAGAAGCTCGAGGGCGGCTCCTCCCACGATCCGGCGACGTGGTGGAAGTTGTAGAAGAAGGGCGCGTCGTCGGACACGGGCCGGATGTCCACCGGGAACTGCCGGTAGAAGTCCGCCTCGGTGCCGGAGTCGATCGCGCCCGCCAGCGCGGTGAAGTCGTTGGGCCGCGTGGCCTCCTGGCCCGGCACGAAGTACACGTTGTGGCTCTCGCTCGCCGGATCGTCCGCGCGCCTGTAGAAGGCGATGTCCCGCGGGTCGAAGGGCTCGAGCGAGAACACGCACGTGCCCGAGTACTGCGTCTTCAGCGCGACGACGTGCAAGGAGGGCTGCTCCACGCCGCGCTCGCGCAGCACCGCGAGGCCGGTGGCGAAGAGCCTCAGCATCTCCCAGGGCGGATCGTCGCTGAAGCGCATGATGCCGAGCACGCCCTGCCCGCTGAGGTGGCCGAGGAAGTCCCGCATGGCCTCGGTGGTGTACAGGTACGACTCGGAGAGCACGAAGGTGCCCGAGTTGGGCGAGGTGTAGGTGTCGGCGCCCGAGATCTCGATGACGTCGAAGGTGTCGTCCAGCCGGCGCAGCGTGCTGCGTCCCTCGCCCATGACGAGCTGCACGCCGGGCAGACGGCAGATGCCGCCGTTGAAGTCCGCGTAGTCGTCGCGGGTCAGCTGCACCATCTGCTGGTTGATCTCGATGCCCAGCACGCTCTGCGCGCCGAAGTCGTGGGCCACGCGCAGGTCCGCGCCGCCGCCGATGCCGATGGCCGCCACCCGCGGCGCCGGCTCGCCCTCGCGCATCCTCCGCACGGCCGGCACGTAGGCGACGGTCTGGGGGCTGAGCAGGTTCTTCGGCTCCCAGTAGCGGTCCGAGTACATGATCGTCCCCGCGCCGCCGTCCTGCAGGATCGCGAGCGTCTTGCTGTTCCCGCCCTGGACGAAGAGGTCGAGGCAGGACAGGGGCGTCCAGCGCCGGTCCACGCGCGCGAGCTGGGTGTCGCGCAGCTTGCCGTTGCCGATCTTCACTTCGAGCCACGTCGCCGCGTTCAGCCCGAGGGGCACGGCGGCCGCCAGCGCCACCAGCGCCGTGCCGCGCAGCACAAGTCCGCGCTGGCGGCCGAGGAAGCACAGCGCGGCCACGGGCCCGAGCGCGGCGCACAGCACCAGCAGGCGCTCGCCGCCCAGCGGGGTGATGGCCGCGATGAACAGCCAGGCCCCCAGCGCGCTCCCCAGCAGGTTGACGAAGTAGCGCTTGTAGATGCGCTCCGCGGCCGTGAGCGCGATGGCCACGACCAGCCCGCCGAAGAACCAGGGCAGCACCATGACCGAGTAGAAGAGGAGCAGCGGGCCGAAGACGCCTTCAGCGGACAGCGGCTTGAGGCGGTCTGCGGCCAGCGAGAGCACGAGGTGCGCCACGATGACCGAGACGCCGAAGAGCGTGCTGAGCGCGGCCAGCCGCTGGCGGACGGCGCCGCGCGCCAGGGACGGCCGCAGCGTGACCGCCATGCCCGCGGCGGCGAAGCCCAGCAGCGTGAGCGTCACCACCACGTAGGCGTGGTGGTACCACATCTGCACCGAGAGGATCCGGATCTGCAGGATCTCCAGGGCGAGGATCGCGACGGAGATCACGAACAGCCCGGCGAGGGCAGGCCGGTCGTCGGCGCTTGCAGACACGTCCGTCTCCGCGAGGCCTTCCCGCGCGCATCGCGGGCCCGTCCCCCTGTCCCGGGGCCCGGTCGTCTCAGTATCGCAGGCGCGGGCGGGGCGGTCGACGCCTGGGGCTCCGCGCACCGCCCGGCCAGCGCCGGCTTGAATCGCAGGCCCCCTTCCTCGACCGTGCGGCGGGAAACGAACCACGCGGAGCTCGGCGATGACACCGGAAGGCATGGAGTCGGCGCTGCTGGCCGCCATCGAGTGGGTGCGCCTGGGCGTGGAGCTCACCGGCGCTGCGGTGCTCGCCGTGGGCGTGTTGCGGGCCGTGCTCGCGCTGCTCGGCGGAGTCGTCCGACGGCTCCCGGGCGACTTCGGCGCCGTGCGCCTGCAGCTCGCGCGCTTCCTCATCCTGGCGCTGGAGTTCCAGCTGGCGGCGGACATCCTCGGCTCGGCCTTCGCGCCCAGCTGGGACCGCATCGGCAAGCTCGGCGCCATCGCCGTGATCCGCACCATGCTGAACTTCTTCCTGACGCGCGAGCTCAAGGAGACCGGGCCGGTCGTGGAGACCGGTCCGGCCTGAGTCGCCACGAGCCGACCAGTCCCTCGTGTCCTGTCTGTGCGCTGCGGGCCGCACACGCTGGGGCTCCGACGGACCGCGAAGGCCGAGCGACACGTCTGTGCCCGGCGCCGACACACGGCCTGCGGGGCGTCCGCAGCGCGCCGCGGCCGTGCAGCGTGAAAAAGGCAAAACCGCGTTCCGCTCGCGCCGACGACACCGGATGGCCCGATCGCCGCCACGCAGAGTTGGCATTCTGGATCGGCCGCTCCACCATGTCGTGGTGGGCGCTCTATCCTCACTTCCGTGACCCCCCAACGGCACGTCGACGTGCTCATCGTCGGCGGCGGTCCCGCCGGTTCCACGGCGGCGATCCGCCTGCTGGCCAAGGGCATCCGTCCGCTCATCGTCGAGCGCGAGCGCTTCCCGCGCTACCACATCGGCGAGTCGATGACCGGCGAGTGCGGACGCATCCTGCGCGAGCTCGGCTTCGCGGACCGGATCCGGGCCGCCGGCCACCAGACCAAGTACGGCGTCGTCGTGCAGGGCACCCGCAAGGGCAGCGAGTGGTGGGTGCCGGTCATGGCTCGGCTCGAGGACGGCACGCTCCAGGAGCAGCCCACCTACCAGGTGCGCCGCAGCACCTTCGACCAGATGCTGCTGGACGAGGCGACGAGCCGTGGTGCCGAGGTGCTGTGCGGCCGCGCGGTCGCGCCGCTGCGCAGCGACGACGGCAGCATCGTGCGCGGCGCGGAGATCGAGCTGCCCGACGGCTCGCGCCTCCAGGTGGAGGCGGACATGACGCTGGACTGCAGCGGGCAGGCCGGCTTCCTCTCGGCGCACAAGGTGACGGGCCCGAAGTATCTCGGCGCCTACGACAAGCAGGTGGCCGTCTTCTCGCAGGTGGACAACTACATCCGCAATGACGGCTCGGACCGCATCCGCCACCCCGGCAACACGCACATCCACTACAAGCACAAGTACCATTGGGCCTGGGCGATCCCCATCGACGACCAGATCACGAGCATCGGCATCGTGATCCCCTCGCAATACCTCATCGACTCGAGGGAATCGAAGGAGGACTTCATCCTGCGCGAGCTGCGCGAGCTGAGCCCGGGCCTGTCGGCGCGCATCCCGGAGCCGCGGCTCGTCGAGCCCGGGCACGTGATCCCGAACTTCTCCTTCCAGGTGCGCAACTTCGCGGGGCGCGGCTACATCTGCCTCGGCGACGCGCACCGCTTCATCGACCCGATCTTCTCCTTCGGCCTGTACATCGCCATCGTGGAGGCCGGCCTCGCGGCGGACGTCACCGCCCGGTACCTCGCGGGCCAGGGCCGCGACGCCGGCGATCCCCTCTTCCGCGACTACATGCTCCACATCGAGCACGGCGTCGACATCCTGGAAGACGTCATCGACATGTTCTGGGAGAACCCGCTGGCCTTCACCGTGCTGGTCAACGCGCGCAGCTTCCGCGAGGCGATGATCGACGTGTTCGCCGGCCGCATCTTCGGCGGCATGCGGCACAAGGGGCGCGACGAGGCGCTGGCCTCCTGCCGCAAGGCGCTCAAGCGCGAGCGCAACTACGACGAGGCCGACCTGCTCTCCGTGCCCATCGGCTCGCGCTTCCACCCCGAGCGCGCGCCGCTGTGGAACTCCGAGCTGGACAGCGTCGAGACGACCGAGCGCTGGATGCGCGACCTCGCCTGAGGCCGCGCGTGCCGCCGGCTACTGGCTGGCCTTGTTGTCGCGCTGCGCCGCCTCGAGCTTCTGGATGTCCTCCTTGGACAGCTGCGGCCGGTCGACCTTCAGCGTCAGCTTGATCAGCTTCGCGGTGAGCGGGAAGGGCGGCTGGTAGTCCTCGTCGTTCACGCCCGTGAGCGTGTCCGAGCCGATGTCGAAGGCCTCGTCCCACTGCAGGATCATGGGCAGCGTCTTCGGCATGGTCTTGCTGTCCACCTCCTTGCCATCCACCTTGAGCGTGCCGGTGCCGGGGCGCCCCAGGCCGCTCATGTCGTTGAAGGCCAGCGTCCCCAGGCCCAGGCCCTCGTACTTGAAGTCGAACTCGACCGTGTGCTCCCCGGGCGACAGCGCCTCGGAGCCCTCCCAGCGGATGCGCTCGAGGTCGATGAGGTTCCACAGGAACACGGGCTTGCCCTCGAGCAGGTAGAAGCCGTAGCCCGCGAAGCGCCCGCCGGAGGTGAGGATCATGCCCTCCGCGCCGCCCGCCGGCACCTCGATGTCCGCGGTGATGGTGTAGGAGCTGTCGAGGATCGTGGGCGAGTCGCCCTGCGGCGTGCCCGTCATCGGCTTGGTGTACGTGAACTCGGTGCGGCCGGCGGTGATGTTGGGACGCGGCGACACGATGCGCGCCGCCACCGAGGCGTCCAGCGGCAGCACGTCGTACTTGCGGGCCTCCTCCATGAAGACCTTCTTCAGCTCCTCCACCTTCGCGGGATTCTGCGCCGCGACGTCGTGGGCCTGGCTGAAGTCCTTGCTCAGGTCGTACAGCTCCCAGGTCACGTTGTTGACCGGATCGGCATTGGCCGGGGCGAAGGCCTCCCACGGCGGCCGGATCACCTTCGTGCTCGCCCAGCGTGGCGTTGAGCAGGCCGCCGACCGTGTCGCCGGTGCGCGACGCCACCGACTCGGTCGCATGGCTCAGCAGGCCCGCCAGCGGCACGCTGGCCAGGAGCGACAGCAGGAAGAGCAGCGTAGGCCGCTCGGGCGCCGCGTGCACGGCCAGGAGCACAGCCGGCACGAAGGCCAGCAGCCACAGCATGGGCCTGTGGCGGATCTCGTGCAGCAACGGGTTCAAGATGCTGGGCCTCTTGCGACGAAGAAGGACTGCATCGTAGCGGGCGAGCGAGGCCGGACGCAGCGATCGGCCCGCGACGAGCGCCGGATCGCCGTAGCCATGCCTGATACCAGCTCCGAGACCCAGGTCCTGGACCCGCCGCCGGCCCTGGCCGAGTCGGTCGACCTCGCGCGCCGCGGCCAGGCCGGCGACAACGCCGGCTTGTGCGAGCTCGTGGGCCGGTATCAGGACCGCGTGCGGCGCATCGTGAGCATCCGCGTGGGCGCGGAGTTCCGCGGCGTGCTCGATGCGCTCGACCTCGTGCAGGCCACGGCGGCGGCCGCGCAGTCCGAGGTCGCGGGCCTCGAGCCGCGCAGCCACGGCAGCATCATCCGCTGGCTGGCGCGCCTCGCCGAGAACCAGGTGCTGGACGCCTCCGACCGTCTGGACGCCGCGCGTCGCGACGAGCGGCGCCAGGGGCCCGCGGACCGCGACACGGCGTCGAGCGAGGCCACGGCCCCGCGCCCGCCGGCTCCTGCCGCCACGCCCGCCGAGCACGTCGGCCGCGCCGCGCTGCGCGCGGCCTACGACGCGTGCGTCGCGGAACTCGATGCTGCTCACAGGGACGCGATCCTGCTGCGCGACTACGCCCTGCTCGACTGGTCCGAGCTGTGCGAGCAGCTCGAGCGGCCCAGCGTCCCGGCGGTGCAGGAGCTGCAC
>DASUFI010000209.1:0-4067 GCA_036274635.1 Planctomycetota bacterium | reverse complement strand
CAAGCGCTTCCTGCAGGACCCCGAGCGCCTCGCGGCCGTGCGCGCGCAGCGCGAGCAGGCCGAGCGCGGCGGCGCGGAGGGCGAGGCGCTCACGTCGCTGCGTGGCTGGGAGGCCACCTTCGGCGCGCACGCGATCGAGAGCCCGCAGGCGCGCGCGCTGGCCGAGGAGATCATCGCCGCCGAGGGCGCGCTGGCGGGCCAGCGCGGCGGCATGGCCCTGGGCTTCACGGACCCGGCCACGCAAGAGCTCACGCGGGCCAGCTCGGTGCGCCTCGCGGCCATGCTGCTCTCCGAGACCGACGAGGCCCGCCGCCGCGCCGCGTGGGAGGGCCTGCGCTCCATCGAGCCCTTCGTGCTGGAGCACGGCTTCGTGGAGCTGGTGCGCCTGCGCAACCGCCTCGGCCGGATGCTGGGCGGCGAGGACTTCTACGACGCCACGGCGCGGCGCGTGGAGCGCCTGACCAAGGCGCGCATCTTCGGCTGGCTGGACGAGCTGGAGGCCGCGACGCGCGAGCCGGCGCGGCGCTCGATCGAGCAGCTCTCCGCGCAGCATGGCGCGCGCGCCACGCCCTGGAACGTGCGCGCCTGGTCCACGGGCGACACCGTGCGCGAGCAGGACCCGTACTTCCCCTTCGGGCCGGCGTTGCTGCGCTGGGGGCGCAGCATGACGGCGCTGGGCGTGCGCTACGCCGGCGCGACGCTGGTGCTGGACCTCGTGGACCGCAAGGGCAAGTACGAGAACGGCTTCATGCACGGCCCGGTGCCCGCCTGGCGCGAGGACGGCCGCTGGCGGCCGGCGCGCATCCAGTTCACGGCCAACGCCGTGCCGGGCGTCGTGGGCGCCGGCCGCCGCGCGACGGACACGCTCTTCCACGAGGGAGGCCACGCGGCGCACTACGCCAACATCGACATGCCCGCGCCCTGCTTCAGCCAGGAGTTCGCGCCCTCCTCGGTGGCCTTCTCCGAGACGCAGTCCATGCTCATGGACAGCCTGGTGAGCGACGCCGACTGGCAGGCGCGCTACGCCGCCACGCGCGACGGCGCGCCGATGGGCGAGGAGCTCATCCTGCGCGGCGTGCGCGCGCGCCAGCCGCTCGCGGCCTGGGAGCTGCGGCAGCGGCTCTCGGTCTGCTACGGCGAGAAGGCCATCTACGAGATCCCCGACGCGGAGCTGTCGCCGCAGCGCATCCTCGACGCGATCCGCGACGTCGAGCGGCGCCTGCTCTTCATGGAGGGCAGCCCGCGCCCGATCCTCGCCGTGCCGCACCTGCTGTCGGGCGAATCGTCGGCCTACTACCACGGCTACGTGCTGGCCGAGATGGCCGTGCAGCAGACGCGGGCCCACGTCCTCGCTCGCGACGGCTTCCTCACCGACAACCCCGCTCTCGGGCCCGCGCTGCGCGAAGCCTACTGGCGACCGGGCAACAGCCGCAGCTTCGCCGACCTCGTGGCCGGGCTCACCGGGGCGCCGCCCTCGGCCAGCGACCTGGCGCGCGAGGTCAGCCGCAGCGCGGACGAGGCCGTCGCCGAGGCCCGCGCGCGCCTCGAGCGCGGCCGCCGCCTGTCGCGCCGCGACGGGCCGGTGGAGCTGGACGCGACCGTGCGCCTCATCCACGGCAACGAGGAGATCGCCACGACGGGCGGGCCGGCCGCCGGCGGCCGCTTCGAGGAGTGCGCGCGGCGCTTCGAGGCCTGGATCGCCCAGCAGGGCGGGTGAGCCCGCGGCCGCGGTGACTCGCGCGCCTCGCCGGTGTCATGGTGTTCCCGCGCATCGGGAGCGCGGGGCCATTCACCGGGAGAGGAGCGTCATGTTGACCCTGCTGGAGAGAATCCGCCCCGCCTCGGCCGCGCTGTGCGACGCGATGCGGCAGGACCTGTGCCGCCTCGCAGCCGACGCCATGCCCTCGCGGCCCGTCGCGGCGCTCGCGCTGCACGCGCGCGGCTGCCCGCCCTGCGCCGCGTGGGTGGACAGCCTGGCCCACGCGCGTCGCTGGCTGGACGAGGCGGTGGCCGGCGCGCCGCTGCCGCCCGACGTGGGCGTGCTGGCCGAGAAGGCCCGTCGCGCGCTGGTGCGCGAGCTGGCCGCGCGCCTCGCGCGCGATCTGCAGGACGATGCGCGGCAGCTCGCGGCCCGGCCGCGCGGGGCGCGCCGCGACGACGCGCGCCGGCTGCTCGCGCTGGCCGGCGCCGCCGCCTTGCGCCAGGATCCCTGGCGGCCGGCGCTGCGGCTGGCTCTGCAGCCCGCGTGCCGGTTGCCTTCGGACTCGCACCTGCTGAGCGTGCGGCGCGGACAGGCGTTCAAGCTCGCGGCGCGGCTGGACCCACTGGGTCTCGACGTGGCCCTGGGCCACCTGGCCGTGCTCGAGCGCGACGGCCGCGGCGGCGCGGCGAACGCGGAGGCCGACCGGCTGCTGGCCCTCGTGGGTTAGCAGCCCATCGAATAAGTCATTCGGGCTCCGAAGCGCGTCTTTCGCGCCAGCTCGTCGTGGCAAGACTTCAGGCGGCCTCGCGGCCGCCTGCGAGTCTTGCTGACCCGATCCGACGCGCAATCCATCGCTTCGGCCCTCGAAGCACTTCTTCGACGGGCTGCTGGAGCCGGGCGGCGTCGCATCCGCCGCCCGGCTCCGCGCGGCTACTTCACCGCCGCGATGTCGGCGAGCGCCTCCGCGCGCTCAGCCGCCTTGGTGCCCTTGTGCTTCTCGGCGAAGGCCATCAGCGACTTGGCCGAGTTCTTCTCGGGGCCGTTCTCGTAGAGCTTCTTCTCGAGCTTGGCCAGATCGACGGCCGCGTCGCGCTCGACCTTGAGGTCGTCGCCATTCACCTTGGCCAGCGCGTCGGCGACGCGCTTGGTGAGGTTGACGTCACCCTTCACGGCCTTGCCCAGAGCGTCCAGCTCCGCCTGCGCGCGGTCGAATCGGCCCGCGCCCAAGGCGAGGTCGACGCGCGCGAGGCTGGCGTCGATGGCCTTGTTGAAGGACTCCAGCGCCGCCTTGGCCGCGCTCACGACCTTCTCGCCGTCGGTGGTGGGCGGCTTGTCGATCAGCGCCTGGGCCATCGAGATGGCCTTGGCCCAGCCGCCCTTGCCGAACTCGGCCCATGCCTTGCGCACGGCGTCGGGCGCGTCCTCGGGGCCCTTCTTGATCTGGTCCAGGTCGGCGTCGATGAGGTCCACGATCTGCTTGTGGGCGTTCATCGGGTTGTCGACGATCTGCACCTTGCCCGTGCTGTCGAGCAGCACCGCGGCGGGGATGTAGCCGAGGCCCGTCTCGAAGGGCTCCTCGCTGGTCCAGATCGCGTGGCCGCCCAGCCACTTCTTCGCGAGGGCGAAGGCCTGCACGGCCTGCGGGGTGTCGTTGCCGACGGAGACAAAGACCACCTGGAGCTTGTCGCCGTACTCTTCCTGCAGCTTGATGGACATCGGCACGGATGTCCCGACACAGGAGCCTCAGTACGTGCCCCAGAACTCGAAGAGAGTGGGGTGGCCACGGAACGACTCGAGGCTGGTGATGCCCAGCGCGTTGTCGACCGGCTTGTTGAAGGTGAACTCCGGCACGTTGCCGGCCTTCACCCTGTCCTGCGCCGGCACGGGCGCAGCACACAGAGCCACGCCGGCGACGGCCGTGGCGAGCAGGGAAAGGCGTCGCATGAAGAGCTCCGGTACGGGTCGCGTGGGGTGGCGCCGCGTGGCGCTCCCCCTTGGCGGGGCATCCTACCAGCCCCCGCCCGCTAGAGTGGGCCGCGTGTCCGAGCGTGCTGCCGACTACGACTACGACGTGCCGCCGGGCGCCGTGGCCCAGGTGCCCGCCGCGCGCCGCGAGGACGCCCGCCTGCTGCTCGTGCCGCGGGGTGCCGTGGAGCGCGGTGCGTCACCTGGCTGGCTGCGCGACGCCGGAGTGCGCGACCTGCCCGCGCGTCTGCGGCCCGGCGATCTGCTCGTGCTCAACGAGACCCGCGTGCGCCCCGCGAAGCTGCTCGCGCGCCGCCCGAGTGGCGGGCGCGTCTCGGTGCTCGTGCTGGACGTCGCGCCCTCGGGCCGCGCGGCGCGCGTGCTGCTCGGCGCGCGCGGC
>DASUFI010000208.1:0-3349 GCA_036274635.1 Planctomycetota bacterium | reverse complement strand
CGAGGGCGAGAGGGGCGAATCGGCGCGCGCTCACCGTGGGCTCCGTCCGCCGCCGGACGAGTTGCTGCTCGAGTTGCTGCCCGACCGCGACGGCGCGCGCGACGGGCTGCGGGACGAGCTGCGCTGCGCGTTGCGCGACTTGTCGGCCTCGGCCGCACGCTCGCGGGCCGACTTGTGGGCCGCCGCGCGCTCGCGCGCGGCCTGGTTGTCGGCCATGCGCACGCGCATCCTGCCGCCGCGGCGCACGAGGTCCTCGGCCGTGTTCCAGTCCTGCTCCGAGAGCCGCTCGCGGGCGCGGAGGCGTCGGGCCTGGTAGACCTGCTGCTCCTCGCGCTCGAGGTCGTCGAGGCGGGCCAGGCGCTGCCTGTCGCCGTCGGCCTGGGCCAGCTCGCGCAGGCGGTGGATGCGGGCGAGGCGGTCGCGGTGCGCAGCTTCGTCCTCGATCACGCGCTGAACAGCGGGCAGATCGTCGGGGGAGACGTCCGTGACGTCGGGCGCGCGCTGCTGATCGGCCTCGGCGGCGGCCGCGCGCCGACGCGCGGCGACGTCCCCGGGGTCCTGCGCGTGCGTCGCGCCGGCGCCCAGGAGGAGCGTGGCCAGGCCGAGAGCGAAAGTGATGTGCGTCTTCATGGATCTGCCTCCCGAGGGAGAAGGACGGACGTACGAGGCTCCCGAACACGCAGCTCGGAGCTGTGTTGTGGGACGACGATCACACTCCCGTGCTGGCGGGCCGTCAAGACCGTGGTGGCAGCCCGGCGCGGCGGGGCCGCTGCAAGTCCTTTGATACGCTCGCGCCCGACGCCCGGCGCCATCGATCGGCCGGAGGAGAGCCCGCATGCTGCCACGCGCGCTGTCGCTCGTCGTCGTCGCGGGACTGGCTGGCTGCGTGACCGCGCCGTCACCGTCTGCACCCGCCGTCACGGGGACGCCATGGTGGGAGCAGGGCGCCGGGCGCGTCGCCGCGCCCGCACCCGCGGGCTTCGATCGCGCCGCCGCCGCGGCGGCCACGCGCGCGCGACTCGAGCACCTGGTGGCCATCGACACGCGCAACCCGCCGGGCAACGAGCGCGCCGCGGCGGAGTGGCTGGCCGAGCAGCTCGCCGACGTGCCGGGCCTCGAGGTGCACGTGCTGCCCTGCGCCGACGGCCGCGCCGACCTCGTCGCGCAGCTGCACGCCGCGCACCCCACGCGCCGCGCCGTGCTCGTTCTCGGCCACATGGACACGGTGGGCGTGGACGAGAGCAAGTGGAGCAGCCCGCCGCTGCTGGCCACCGAGCGCGACGGCTTCCTGTACGGCCGCGGCGTGATCGACGACAAGGGCATGCTGGCGGCGGCCGTCACCGCGCTCGAGGCGCTCGCCGCGCGGCGCGGCTGGCTGAGCCGGGACATCGTGCTGCTGGCCACCGCCGGTGAGGAGGGCGGCCCCGAAGTGGGCATCGAATGGATGCTCGACGAGCACCGCGCGCTGCTGGGCGACCCGGAGTTCGCGCTCAACGAGGGCGGGCGCGTGCGGCTCGTCGACGGCCGCGTGCACTCGGTCAACCTGCAGACCACGGAGAAGATCGGCTACAACGTGCAGGCCACGGCGCGCGGGCCCTCGGGCCATGCCTCGGTGCCGTTGCCCGACGACGCGCTGGCGGCGCTGGCGCGCGCCGTGTCGCGCGTGCACGAGTGGCGTGCGCCCATCCGCCTCAACGACGTGACGCGCCGCTACTTCACCAGCCTCGCCGGCATCGAGCCCGACCCCGAGCGGCGCGCGGCGCTGGAGGCGCTGGTCAGCGCCAACGCCGAGGCTGCGGCGCAGGCCGGCGCGCTGCTGGCTCAGGATCCGGTGCTCAACGCGTCTGTGCGCACGGCCGCGGCGCTCACCATCCTGCAGGGCGGCTTCCGCAACAACGTCATCCCCTCCGAGGGCCACGCCAACTTCAACGTGCGCGCCCTGCCGGACGAGGACATGACCGCGATCGTGGCGCAGATGCAGGCTGCCGGCGCCGAGCCCGCCGTCACCTTCACGCTGGACGGCCAGCTCAAGACGGCGCCGCCGGTCTCGCCCACGGACACGGCCCTCTACGCCGCGCTCGAGGCGGCGGCGCGCGCGATGGCTCCCGGCGCCCTCGTGACACCCTTCATGTCCGCCGGCGCGACGGACGGCGCCGCGCTGCGCCGCGCGGGCATCCCGACCTACGGCATCCTGCCCTTCCCGCTCGAGATGAGCGACGAGCTGCGCATGCACGGCGACGACGAGCGCGTGCCGCTGCCCGCGCTGGGCTGGGGCACCGAGTACCTCTACCGCACGCTGCAGGAGGTCTGCGCGCGCTAGGAGCCCGTTGAAGAAGTCATTCGCGCCGGGCAGCGGATCCTTCGCGCCGGCTCGTCGTTGCGCGATGCTCGTCGGCCCTCTAGGCCGACTCCGGTCGCGCGCCTAGATCCGACGCGAAATCTCTCGCTGCCGGCATCGAAGCACTTCTTCAACGGGCTCCTAGGGGACCGTGACGACGACGGCCGACGTGCCCGCGAGCCCCTCGTCCTCGCCGAAGCCGAGGATCAGAGCCTGCACGCCGAAGAGGAAGCCCGGCGGCGTGTCCGACGGCAGGCGCCCGACGAGCGTCTTGTTGCCCGTGCCGGGGAAGTCGCCGTCGAGCACGAGGCCGACGGAGAGCTGCAGCGGGTTGATCCACACGAGGCAGCCGGTCGAGAGCGGCAGCGGCGTGGTGCCGACGCCGATGAGCAGCGCGGCCGACGCGCCGCCGAGCCCCTGGCTGATGGCCACCGTGATCTCGCCGTCGGGCAGCGGGTCGCCGAAGCAGTCGATCTTGGGCGTGATGAGGAACCCGTCCGGGCAGCCGATGCCGACGCTCACCATGGTGCCGGCGAGGATGCCCGCGTAGACGCCGACGCTGCCCGCGGGCGCGCCGCCTGCGACCAGGTCCGTGGGCGCGCCCAGCAGGAACTCGGGCCGGCCGTCGCCGTCGAGGTCCCCGGCCGCGGCGGACGTGCCCAAGTGCGCACCCGCCGAGTGTCCCGTGAACTTGAACAGGTTCTGGCCCGTGGCGCCCGAGATCACGAAGGCCGTGCCGGCGCCCTCCTTGTCGACCACTGCGTCGGCTGGCGCGCCCACGAGCAGGTCGGGCACGAGGTCGTTGTTCACGTCGCCCAGCGGGGCGAGGGAGCGACCGAACTCGCCGCTCAGCTTCTCGAAGCGCCGCAGCAGATCGCCGTCGACGCCGGAGAGGATGTCGACGCGGTCGAAGAGCGGCGCGGCCACGGCCAGGTCCGGCACGCCGTTGCCGTCGACGTCGCCCGCGGCCGAGAGCGCGGTGGCGAAGTCGCCGCCGGCGCCGGGCAGCGT
>DASUFI010000207.1:0-5598 GCA_036274635.1 Planctomycetota bacterium | reverse complement strand
GGCGGTGAAACCCGGAGGGCCGGGTGGGACGGCCTCTGGGCGCAACGACATGTGCGTCCGTTGCGCCCAGCGGACGGCACACCCGGCCCTCCGGGTTTCATCCGCCGCGGCCCAGCGGACCGCCCACCCGGCCCTTCGGGTTTCATCCGCCGCGCCCTACTGCGAGAAGTAGGCAGCCAGGTTCTGCACGTCGATCGGCGTGCTGACGGTCTTCAGGTGGATGCCGGTGTCGAGGTCGAACACCTCGATGATCTTGCCTGCGACCGACATGTAGAGACGGTCCGGCTCCCAGCGCGGGCCGTTGAAGAACAGGGGCTGGAGGTTGTCGCCGATCGGGTACTTGGAGTTGCGGGGCAGGGCCGGGTTGCTGGCCTTCGGCACGGCCCCCGCATTGAAGAGGTTGAAGAACGAGGCGAAGGTCTCGGTCTCGAGGCGCTGGCGGTTGAAGTCGGGCAGGGCCACGTCGAAGGCCGTGCCGGCGAAGGTGGACGCGTACTGCTGCGTGACCTCGAAGACGGTCGCGCCGAAGCCGGCCGAGCCTGTGGGGTGATCGATCCCGGGCGAGCTGTCCTTGGTGTAGGCGATGCGCGAGACGACGGCGTGGCCGTTCTGGTCCTTGTGCGCCACGAAGCAGCCCACCGTCTGGCCGAAGCCGTCCGACGACGGCGCGACGGGGTCGTAGCAGATGCCTCGCGGCTCGAACATCTCCAGGAACTGCGGGTCTCCGCCTTGCGGCGGCTCGTTGGGCCGCACCGAGCCGATGATGTTGTCGAAGCCGATGCCCGCCAGCCCCGACGGGCCGGACTGGAAGACCAGCACGTCGTCGCCGCCGAGGTTGCTGATGTAGGCGTGGTACGTGCCGCTCTGGAAGCCCGGCGCGGCGGCGCCCTCGCGCATGCCGATGGCCACGTCGTAGGGCTGCGAGATGCCGCTCTGCGTCAGCGTCTTGCGCACGCTCCCCGTGGCCACGTCCACCAGGCTGATCGAGTTGCCCAGCTGGTTCAGCACGAAGACGTCCTCATTGTCGGGCGTCACGGCCACGGCGCGCGGACCGCTGCCCACGGGCGTGCGCTTGAGCTCCGTCATGAACGTGGCGCTGGTCGGATCGGCGTCCACGATGGACAGGCTGTCGTCACCCGCGTTGCTCACGTAGAGCGTGCTCAGGTCGGCGGAGAGGCCCAGGCCCGTCGGGTCCGGCAGCTTGAGCGAGTGGATGATCTCCAGCGTGTTGCTGTTCAGCGCGTGCAGCTTCTTGTTCACCGTGTCGGTCACGAACAGGAAGTTGCCGATCTGCTGGCGCGACTGGTACAGCGGCGCCACGAGGCCGCCCGAGTCGAAGGTGCCGGGCGCGGTGGAGTTGAGCGTCGTGAGGATCACCGCGCCGGCCGTGCACGTCTTGGGCGCGGGGCCGGTCTGCACGTACTTGAGCACCACGCCCGTGCCGCCGCTCGGGCCCGGGAAGGGCGAGGTGAAGCCGGCGAGGGGCAGGTGCGGCACGTCGAACTCGAAGGGGTTGCTCTCGTTGATCGTCGGGTTGAGCTGGATGATGCCGTTGGTCTGGCGCACCGCGGCGGTCGACGGCACGCCCGTGCCGTCGTCGAAGTACATGGGCTCGCCGTTCTTGAAGACCTGGTTGCCCTCGATGATGAACGGGGCCGCGGTCAGGTCGGACTGGTCGAAGAGCACCGCGGTGGCCGGCAGGCCGACCGGGGAGCGCAGCGGCGGGGGGTTGGGCAGGGGCGGGTCGGCGATGGTGTTCTGGCCCGCGAGGCCCTGGGTCGGCGTGTTGAAGGAGACGTGGCGCTGCACCTGCGCGAAGGGGTTCTCGGGGTCGAAGTAGACCGTGTCCAGGAAGTTGCCCACCTCGACGTCGTGCACCACGCCCACCTCGGAGGACGGGGCCAGCACGCTCGTGGCGCTGCCCGGGGCGCCGCCGACGAGGCCGCTGCGCACCAGCGTCTCGTAGCCCGACGAGCCCTCGTTGATGCCGGGCGCCGGCGTGAACTGCCCGGTGGGGATGGCCTTGCCCAAGGCGTGCTCCGACTCGGTGCCCACCGGCACGCCGAAGGCCGCGCCGCCGGAGGTGTAGCGCGAGATGATGCCGAAGGCGCTCACGTGGTCGCCGCCCGCCGCGCTGCCGTTGGCGGTCCAGTTGAAGGGCGTGAGCTTGCCGGTGATCGCCGGCGGCAGGTAGACCGAGACCTCGAGGTAGTTCTCGTTGCCCTCGTTCTCGAGCGCGCCGCCGGGCTTGTTGGTGTTGTAGCCGGTGCCCGCGAGGTCCAGCACGCCGAGGCCGCCGGTGGCGTAGGCCAGGTACATGGCCTGCGGCGCGACGGGCGCGTTGACGTGGCGCTTCGTGCTGTCCGAGCCCACGCGGAAGGTGCGGCAGACGTTGCTGCCGCCGGTGGTGAGGTCGTCGCTCGGGTCGCCGTCCAGCAGCGTGTCCACGGACACCGCCGTGCCGCCGTAGAACAGCTGGCCCTGCAGGTCCATCGCGCCGGCGTTGACCTTGATGATCGTGTCGTCGCCGATGATGGCCGTCTTGATGCTGGCGTCCTCGGCCAGGCCCACCGACGAGAGGCCCTGGAAGGGCGTGGTGGCCGTGCCCGCGCGCGTGAAGTTGCCGTGGTTGGTGCGGTCCAGCACCGAGAAGCCGAGGCCCGGCGCGCTCACGATGAGCGTCACGATGGTGTCCGGCGGCAGCTCGACCAGCGGCTCGACGACGTAGGCGTCCAGGTTGTTCTGGTCCAGCGGATGGATGTCGCACGGCACGGGCCCGCGCGGCAGCGTGGCCAGGCTGTTGTGGGCCTGCGGCAGCAGGCCGTTGCCGTTCTTCTCCGCGGTCGTGAGCGGCGTGCCGTCGTCCCACGCGCCCGTCGTCGTGTGCGCCAGCGGCGAGTTGACCTTCTGGACGAAGCCGAACAGCGGCGAGCCCGCCTGCTTGTTGATGCCCGCCGGCACGTTGACCGCCAGCGTGATGCTGGGGGCGAGCGGGCTGCCGATGGCCCCCGGCTTGAACTGCGACGCCGCGCTGTGGACCGGCCGCGTGTTGCCGTTGAAGGGGAAGATGACGCCCTGCGTCGCGGTCGAGTGCACGGTGTCGAAGCGCCCGAAGCCCACGGAGTTGGGCACGACCTCGCGGTCGAAGCGCACCAGGAAGCGCGCGTGGGTGGAGATGACGTTGACCACGTCGGACGCCGGGACCGGGTCGTAGAAGCCGATGGCGTCCACCTGCGGGTCGAGGATGTCGATGTCGGGGAGGGCCGTGGCCGCGTCGACCACCACCGCTGCGCCGCGGTTGAAGCTGCCGTTGACGGCGCGCGGGTCGGCGCCCACCAGCTCCTGGCTCACGGGAAAGCTGTGGAAGTAGGGGTGCTCGATGGTCTTGCCCTTGGCGCGCAGCCGGTCGATGCGCAGGCCGAAGAAGCCCATGGCCGCCGCGTCGGTGGTGCCCGAGAGGGCGAAGTCGTTGACCGCGCCCGGCACGGCCAGGTTGCCGCCGAACACGCGCCCGCCGCCGGGCGAGGCCGTGGGGCTGGGCAGCACCAGCACGCCCTCGGGCGTGATGGTGCCCGCCACCAGCGCCGAGCCGGCCGGCGTGATGAGCGTCGGGTCCTCGTGGGCGACCAGCGTCAGCACGTGCGGGTCCATCACGCGCGGCAGGCTGCCCGGGGGCAGGTTGCTCAGCGCCGGGTCCACCGTGGCGAGCGTCGTCAGGCCGGGGCCCGTGGGCACCGCGGACACGCCGCCGAGGATGGCCACCACGCTCACGTGGCGGTGCTGGAAGGTCTGGTCCACGGCGTTCACCGTGTCGCCATCCGGGTGCTGCACCCAGCGCGCCTCGATCTCCACGTTGTCCGTCGCGCCCACGGCCGAGTCGCCGAGGTAGCTGTTCGTGACGTTGAGCACGTTGAAGAGGCTGTCGAGGTCGGGCACGTACGGGAATTCGATCTGCACGAACTCGTGCTGGTCGGTGGCGGAGGGGCCGCGCGAGCCGCCCATGGCGGCGGGCAGCACGGGCAGCTTGGGCACCTGCGAGCCGGGGATGTTGGAGAACAGCCCCGGGCCGCCGTCGCCGGCCGGGTCACCGCCCGCGAAGCTCGAATCGAGGTCGCCGCCGGTGAAACCCTGGAAGGTGGCCAGGAATCCGGCGGGCGGGCTGTCCACCAGCGAGGCCTTGGCCGGGCCCGTCGATGTCTGGAACAGGTCGTAGAGGTTGTTGGCGCCGAGGATGAGCTGCTGGTCCTTGGCCGGCAGGCCCGTCTCGTAGGTGTCGAAGCCGGCGTCGGGGATGCCGTCGAAGTTCGTGTCGGTGACGTTGCCGCCGAAGTCGGCGCCCTCCAGGGACGTCACGCGCTTGAGGTAGGCGGCCTTCGCGATGTCGAGCGAGGCGCTGCTGTCGGGGTTGCCGCCGTCCACGAGGTCGACGCGCGCGTAGTCGCCATTCACGGTGGTGGTCGCGATCGTGGTCACCTGCGGCACTCCGGGATCGGTCTTGGGAGGCGGCTCCGGGCCGCCTCCGCCTCCGCCGCCGCCGCCGCACGCGGAGACGATCAGGCACAGTCCCAGGGCAAGCGTCGTGCGGGTCATGGAGGGACTCCTCGTGGCACAGGGTTCGGAGCAGGGAATCGGTGCGGAGTGCGAGCGTCCGGGTCGGACATGCGGCGGGTCGCCGCCGGCCGGCCGAAGGGCCGCCGCGTGCCGGAGCCGGCAAGGGCCGCAGACCCGCTGCCGTTCCGAGGGGCGTACTAGGCCTTTCGGTCCCGACGGTATCCCTGCACAGAGCCCTTTCGCCGTGGCGAACGAGTCCGAGACAACGAAGTGGTCCACGGCAAAAAGCGCCCGCCGGGACGGGCGGGGCAGCAGAAGGGCTTCTTCGATGGGCTGCTGGGACGGATCGGCGCGGCTGGAGCATCCTGTAGAGCGATGACCGGCGAGCCAGGCCAGCGTCTCGAGGCCCGCGCCGATCCAACCGCCGGGCGCGCCGTGCTGGAGGCACTCTGGCACGACCACCGGCGCTGGGTCGCAGCCGTGCTTCTGGCGCACAAGCCGCGCGAGGCCGAGCTCGAGGACCTGCTGCAGGAGGTGGCCATGATCTTCGTCACGCGCGTGCACGAGCTGCGCGACGCCGGCGCGCTGCGCCCGTGGCTGCGGACCGTGGCCATCAACGCCGCCCGCATGGACGGACGCCGCGTGCGCCTGCGCCGCGCCGCGCTGCGACCGCTGCAGGAGGAGCACGCCCAGCTGGCCGACCCCGCGCACGCCCGCGACCGCCGCGCCGACGAGACGCGCGCCGAGGCGCAGGCCGCGCTGGCCGCCGCGCACGCCCTCCCGGAGGAGTACCGCGAGCCTCTGCTGCTGCGCTGCGTGCGCGGCCTGTCGCAGAAGCAGATCGCCGCCACCCTCGGCCTGCCCGAGACCACGGTCGAGACGCGCCTCGCGCGCGCCCGACGCCTCCTGCGCGAGCGGCTCCGCCCGCCCGCCGTCCCGCCCGCGCCGCACGCGGCGCCGGCGCCCAGCGCCGCGATGCAGGCGATCGCGGCGCCGCGCTTCGCGGCGGGCTCGCCCACGCTGCAAGCCATCGCCGTGCCCGCTCCC
>DASUFI010000206.1:0-2807 GCA_036274635.1 Planctomycetota bacterium | reverse complement strand
CGAACAGGTTCGCCACGAACGCCCCGAGGTTGGCCCACACCGCGCCCGCCGCCTCGCGCAGCGCCACGCCGCCGGGCACGCCGTCGAGCATCGCGCGCGGGATGGCGAGCATCAGCATCCAGTTGACGAAGGCGGCCAGCGGCATCATCGCCAGCGCCGGCGGCACCATGCGCCGGAAGACCGCGAGCACGTGCCCGGGATCGGGCTTGCCGCCCGCCTGCGCCTCGCGCGCCAAGGCATCGAGCTCCGGGCCGGCGGCGATGCCGAGCACGGCGAACAGCGCCAGCACGAAGCCGAGGTTGAACAGCGCGATGGGCAGCAGCCGCACGAACGCGCCGGGCTGGGTGAAGCCGTCGAACAGCTGGCCCGCCCGGCCGCGCCCGCCCCCGGCGCACGTGCGCAGCAGGCTCAGCAGGCCGGCCTGCAACACCGGCATGGCCGCGCTCGGCAGGAGGCCGATGAGCGGCATCGAAGCGAGCAGGCCGGCGAACAGGCACGCGCCGAGATACGTCCCGTGGCCCCGTCGCAGCACGGCGAAGGCGTCGGTGATCCAGGCGAGGCCGCGGCCGGCCGGCACGGTGCGGTGCTCGGCCATCGTCAGGCGCCCTGGCGCGCGTGGTGGACGAACTTGCGCAGCAGCCCGCGCGCGTGCGGCGTGGCGGCGACGCCGTTGCGCAGCGCCTTCGGGTCCGCGCCTTCGCGCATCAGCGCGACCTTGCGCGCGAGCACGTAGCCGCGCATGTGCTCGGTGCTGAATTCCGGGTGGAACTGCACGCCCCACGTGCGCGCCCCCCACTGGAAGGCCTGGCAGGCGTCCTTGTCCGACGCCGCGAGCACCTTCGCGCCGGGCGGCGGCGCGAGCACGGTCTGCAGGTGCGTGGCCTGCGCGGTGAAGGTGTCGGGCAGCGGCGCGAACAGCGCGTCCTGGCGCGCCTCGGGGCGCAGCGTCACGGTGATCGTGCCCATCTCGCGGCCGGCCGGGTTGTCGCCGACCTCGCCCCCGAGCGCGTGCGCCAGCAGCTGGTGGCCGTAGCACACGCCGAACAGCGGCGCGCCCGCGTGCGCGGCCTCGCGCAACCAGGCCGCGGTGCTCTCGCTCCACGGGTGGCGCTCGGTCACCATCGCGGCGGAACCGGTGACCAGCACGCCGGCGTATTTTTCGCGATCGGGCAGCGCCTCGCCCGACGCCACGCGGCACACCTGCACCTCGCGCTGGTGCAGGCCGGAGGCGACGCGGATCCAGTCGGGAAAACCGCCGTGCCGGCGCAGGCTGTCGACGGGGGTGCCGGTCTCGAGGATGAGGAAGGGTTTCATGCGGGATTTCGCGCCAAAAGCCGGAGAACGTCTGCCTATACTACCGGCCCCCGCAAGCCGCCCCGCACGCGATGACCGCCCCGACGTTCCAGGAACTCATCCAGCGCCTCAACCAGTACTGGGCCGCGCAAGGCTGCGTGCTCATCCAGCCGCTGGACCTGGAGGTCGGCGCCGGCACCTTCCACCCCGCGACGTTCCTGCGGGCGCTCGGCCCGGAGCCGTGGAACGCCGCGTACGTGCAGCCCTGCCGCCGCCCCACCGACGGCCGCTACGGCGAGAACCCCAACCGCCTGCAGCGCTACTACCAGTACCAGGTGGTGATGAAGCCCAACCCCGACAACCTGCAGGAGCTCTACCTCGGCTCGCTGGTGGCGCTGGGCATCGACCCGCTGGTGCACGACCTGCGCTTCGTCGAGGACAACTGGGAATCGCCCACGCTCGGCGCGTGGGGCCTGGGCTGGGAGGTGTGGCTCGACGGCATGGAGGTCACCCAGTTCACCTACTTCCAGCAGGCCGGCGGCCTCGAGTGCCGCCCGGTCACCGGCGAGATCACCTACGGCCTCGAGCGCCTCGCGATGTACCTGCAGGACGTCGACAACGTGTTCGACCTGGTGTGGACCGTCGGCCCGCAGGGGCCGGTGTTCTACCGCGACGTGTACCACCAGAACGAAGTGGAGCAGAGCGCCTACAACTTCGAGCACGCCGACGTCGCGGTGCTGCTGCGCCGCTTCGACGAATGCGAGGCCGAGGCCCGGAAGCTGATCGACCTCGGCCTGCCGCTGCCGGCCTACGACCAGGTGTGCAAGGCCTCGCACAGCTTCAACCTGCTGGACGCGCGCCGCGCCATCAGCGTCACCGAGCGCCAGCGCTACATCCTGCGCGTGCGCCAGCTCTCGCGCAGCGTCGCCGAGGCCTACCACGCGCAGCGCGAGAAGCTCGGCTTCCCGGGGCTGCGGCGCGCGGACGCGGCGGCCTGACGTG
This sequence comes from Planctomycetota bacterium, assembly GCA_036274635.1. Classification (GTDB taxonomy): domain Bacteria; phylum Planctomycetota; class B15-G4; order B15-G4; family B15-G4; genus DASUFI01. The sequence goes on along the minus strand of DASUFI010000206.1, from coordinate 512 downwards.
CCGACGCTGATCGGCCAGCTCGATTCGCCGTACGTGCGCCGCGTGGCGGTGACGGCGATGCTGCTCGGCATCGAGTTCGAGCGGCAGCCGTGGTCGGTGGGCGCCGACCAGGCGAGGCTGCGCGGCGTCAACCCGGTCGGGCGCGTCCCCGCGTGGATCGACGACGAGGGCGAGCCGCTGGTGGAGTCCGCGCAGATCGTCGAGCACCTCGACGACCTCGCCGGCTACGGCCGCGCGCTGATGCCCAACGAGCTGCAGGCGCGCTTCACCGTGCGCCAGTGGCTCGGCCTGCTCACCGGCGTGCTCGACAAGGGCGTCGCCATCAACCTCGAGCGCATCTTCAACGGCGTGCCCGCGCGCAGCACGGCGTGGACGCAGCGCTGCGACGACCAGATGCGCTCGGGCCTGGCGGAGCTCGAGGGCCATTGCGCCGCGCGCGGCGAGGCCGAATGGCTGGTGCACCACCGCCTGACCCCGGCCGACGTCGCCTTCGCCTGCTTCCTCACGTACCT
>DASUFI010000205.1:0-7861 GCA_036274635.1 Planctomycetota bacterium | reverse complement strand
ATGGGCTTCATGGACGCCATCAAGCTGGGCGCCTTCATGACCGTGGCGCGCATGCTCGAGCGCGACACCTTCGCGGAGCGCCTGGCCGCCGGCACGCCGGTGGGCCTGCACGAGCTGCTCTACCCGCTCATGCAGGCCAGGGACAGCGTGGAGATCGGCGCGGACATCGAGATCGGCGGCACGGACCAGACCTTCAACCTGCTGGTGGGGCGGGACCTCATGCGGGAGGCGGGCAAGGAGCCGCAGGTCTGCATCACGCTGCCCATCCTGCCTGGCCTCGACGGCGTGCAGAAGATGTCCAAGAGCCTCGGCAATTCCATCGCGCTCACCGACCCGCCGCGCGAGATGTACGGCAAGGCCATGTCCATCCCCGACGCCGTCATGCCCGAGTACTTCCGGCTGACCACGCGCGAGGCGCCCGAGCGCGTGGCGCAGCTGCTCGCCGGGCCGCCGCGCGACGCCAAGGCGGCGCTGGCCCTGGCCATCACGGGCCGCTACCACGGCGAGCCGGCCGCCCGCGCCGCGGCGGAGGAGTTCGACCGGGTCTTCCGCGACCGGGGGCTGCCCGACGACATCCCCAGCGCGCGTCTCCCGGCCGAGATGGTGGAGGCGGACGGAGTGTGGATCGTGCGCGTGCTCCAGCACCTGTCCCTGGCCGACTCGGCCTCGTCCGCGCGGCGCCTGCTGCGCGAGGGCGGCGTGCGCGTCGATGGCGAGCGCGTCGCGGACGAGCAGGCGCGCCTGCCGCGCGGCGCCAGCGTGCTCCTGCAGGTGGGCAAGCGCCGTTTCCACCGCGTGGAGGTGCCGGCATGAAGCTCGCGACGGCGCTGGTCGTGGCCGGGCTGGGCGTCGCGGCGGCGCAGGACAGCTCGCCCCCGACCGCGCCGCCGGCCGAGGCTCCCGCGCCCTCCCCGTGGTACGCCGATCGCGGCACCCAGCCCCGCGAGCCCGGGCCACTGGACCCCGTGCCCGACACGGCCTTCCGTCTCGCGCTGCTGCTGCGCGACGGCGGGGTGCCGGGCTTCTACGACGGCCAGTTCGTGTCGGTGGTGGACCGCTTCGACGACCTCGCCAGGCTGGCGAACGACCCCGACCTAAACCATGTGCTGCGTGTGATGGCCATCATGGCCCTGCAGGAGGCCGGCAGCGGCGCGGAGGTCGTGGCCGCCCTCGACCCGCTGGTCATGTCCGCGCACGAGGAGCTGCGGATCGACGAGGACCTCTTCAAGGCCCTGGGCCGCGACGACTCGCCCGCCACGATCCAGCAGGCGCAGCGTGCCGACCGCTCGGAGCACGCGCGCTTCGCCCTCGCCAAGGACGGCGAGCCGCAGCGCGTGCTCGAGAAGATCCGCGAGATGGAGTTCAGGGTGCAGCGCCAGATGGATCTGATCCTCGACCCCACCCTCGACTCGGACGACGACCTCAACCTGGCGTGGAAGCGGCAGGTGGCCTTCGACATCGGCTACCACTACCAGCAGTTCGACGACTTCGAGCACGCGTCGGAGTGGTTCCGCAAGCTGACCGACGCGCTCCCGGGCCAGCGCGAGACCCGCTGGGCGCACTACAACCTGGCCTGCATCGCCGCCCTGCAGGGAAAGCCCGACGAGGCCATGGACCACCTGAAGGCCGCCTGGGCCGTGGGCTTTGCGGACGTCTCGTGGATGCTGGAGGACGGCGACCTGCGCAGCCTGCGCGAGCGGCCGGACTTCCAGGCCCTGGTGCAGACCATCCGTGGCCAGACACCCGTGCCCGAGAAGACCGGGACGCCGCGGCCCGTGCCCGATCGTGGTCCACAGGGTCTCCGTCCGCTGGACGGCCCCCGATAGGCCCCTCGGGGCCCATCCGAGAAGGGCGTGGCGGCCCCGAACCCCTTGCCGCACAAGGTCTTGCGCTGTGGCCTGTCCTTCGAGCCGCCCCCGTGGCCTTGTGGAGACCGTGTTGGCAGGCGGTGGGGTGAGTTGACAGGCGGCCTTGCGAGGGGTTTGATGCACCGCTGGCTGCCGGGCTATCCGGCGCCACACCGATCTCTACGTCGGTGGCATGCGGGGCTAGAGCCGTTTTCCCCTCCCCAACCGCCATCTCCAGCCTCGTGGGTCACCGACTGGAACGTGTTGGTCCTGTCCGGAAACGGGCAGGACCAACTTTTTGATACGGCCCTTTCGTATCCTCGCCCGCTTTCCGCGGCTCGGACAAAGGCGAGAGACAGGGCATGGACCATCGGTCCGGTGACGCCGGCGACAGCGGGATCTTCTCCTACACGCAGATCCTGCACCTGCTGAAGATCGAGTTCGCCCGTGCGCGCCGCTACCAGTACCAGCTCTCGTGTGTGCTGGTCGAGGTGGACCGCCTCGGCAACATCGGTGACATGCACGGCTCGGTCGTGCGCGACCAGGTCGAGCACGCGGTGGGTGAGCTGCTGAACCGTCACTCGCGCAGCTGCGATTTCGTCGGCCGCCTGGGCGAGCGCTTCGTGATCGTGCTGCCGCACACGGACCGCAAGGGCGCGCAGCTGCTGGCCCAGCGCCTGCACGACCGCATCTCCGGCCTCGACGTGCGGGTGGACGACCGGCCCCTGCGCATCTCCGCCAGCCTGGGCGTGGCCACGCTGGATGACGAGGACACGATCTTCTTCGACGCCGTGCTGAAGAAGGCCGAGGGCGCGCTGGCCACGGTCACCGCGCGCGGCGGCGACTCGGTCGCCGTCGCAACCTAGCCGCCCCTAGAAGCGCACCTCGACGGCCGGCGAGACGCCGGCCACCGGGTCGGGCGACGTGGGCTCGCGCAGCAGCACCAGGCAGGCCGAGAGCGGCGCGCCGCCGGCCTCCTCGCGCAGGCGCGGCGGAACGCCCAGCTCGGAGAGCCCGTCGGGCCCGAAGCGGCCGGAGAACGACGGCTCGACGCGCGACTTCATCAGCACGTCGTCGTCGGGCAGGGGCACGTCGAAGGCGCCGGCCCGGAAGGACTGCCCCGCCGCCGGCGTGCGCGCCACGGCCAGCTGCCAGGACCAGCCGGCCGGGCCTCGCAGGCGCAGCCGGCCGGCGCCCAGGGCCTCCAGGGTGGGCGGTGCGGGCGGCGGGCCGGCGGGGGCGCCCGAGGGGTCGTCCTCGGGGCCGGGCGGCGGCACGCGGCCGGCGGCCGCCAGCGCGTCGTCCGTGGTGCGCGCCATGAGCGCGTAGCCGCGCGCGTTGGGGTGGTGCTCGTTGAACATGAGCGCGTCGTGGCCCTCGCGCGCGAAGGCGGCGCCGAAGACGCGCTCGTGGTCGACGAAGAGCACGTGGTCCGCCGCGGCCAGCTCACGCCCCACGCCCGAGACCAGCGAGTGCGTGCCGCCGTTCTCGGCGTAGGACATGAGCACCGGCTCGGCGCCGAAGTCGCGGCACTCGTCCACGATGCGCTGCAGCCCGGCGCGGACGCGCTCCCGCAGGGCCTCGTCGCCCGGCGCCTCGGCGCCGGCCTCGGCCACGTTGACGCGCTGACCGCCCTCGCCGCGGTCCACGACGATCTCGCCCTGCTCGTCCGTGCGCAGCTCGAAGCTCCCGGGGCTGGCGACGCCCGAGAGCAGCACGCGCACGAGGCGCACGAGGCGCAGCCGCGCCAGCCAGCCCAGCGGGCCGCTCTCCGGCGGGCTGTTCCAGGCGTCGTTGAGCCCCGCCAGCACGAGGACGAGGTCGGGGTGCACGGCGCGCAGGTCGGCCGGCAGCGTCTCGGCCACCTGGGCGGCGCTCTGGCCGGGCACCCCGCGGTTCACCACGGCGACCGGCCCGCGGAAGCGCGGCCGCAGCCGGGCGAGGAGCTGGGCCGGATAGCTCCACTGCGGGACGTAGAGGCCGTAGGTGTTGCTGTCGCCCACGCACAGGATGGTGAGCGGCGCGTCGGGCGAGGGCGTGGGCGCGCGCCGCAGCATGGCGCGCTGCACCAGCGGCGCGGCGACCTCCAGCGCGAGCTCCAGCAGCACCAGCAGGGCCAGCAGGCCCAGCAGACGCCGCGGCCAGCGACGGCGGCGCGCGCTCACTTGCCGGCCGTCGGCTCGGCGTTGCCGAAGTACCCGAGGGCCTTCATCGTCTCGTAGACCGAGAGCCCCGTGTCCGAGCCCGCCGGCGCGCCGGCGGGATGGAAGCAGTCCAGCGCCGCCTTCTGGCGCTCCTGCTCGGACTGGTAGGCCGCCAGCGCCTGCTGCACGCGCGCCTGCACGGCCGGGTCCTGCGAGTCGACGAGGTTCGTGCGCTCCAGGGGATCGGCCGCGAGGTCATAGACCTCCAGCTCCTCGCTGCCCGGGATCGTCCCGCCGGCGAGAGCGCGCTCGTGCTCGGGCGTCCAGCGCACGTGCACGCGCGTGACGACCTTCATGTCGTTGACCTCGATCGCGCGGTGCAGCGTGTAGAAGCCCTCCGGCACGCGCGGGATGAAGGTCAGCGCCGCGGACGCCGGCACGGGCGGCAGCGTGCCCCCCTGCACCAGCGGTCGCAGGCTGCGGCCGTACATGCAGGCCTCGGGCCGGACGCCGGCATAGTCCATCAAGGTGGGCAGGATGTCGTAGTTCGCGACGACCTCGGGCACGTGCCGGCCGGCGGGCACGCCCAGCCCCGGGCCCCAGACGATGAGCGGCACGCGCAGGGTCTGCTCGGACAGCCCGTTGCGGTGCCCGTAGCGGCCGTGCTCGAAGAACTCCTCGCCGTGGTCCCCCGTGACCACGATGAGCGTGCGGTCGAGGCGGCCCTCGGCCTTCAGCTCGTTCAGCAGCCGGCCGATGTTCTCGTCCACCCAGGCCAGCTCGGCGTCGTACAGCGCCTCGAGCTGCGCCAGGTCCGCGGCGGGCATGTCGGCGTTCACCAGGTCCGGGCGCTCGGTCAGGTTCTCGCCCGTGATGGGCCCGTGGTAGGCGGGGTCGGTGAACTGCTTGGCGATGCGCTTGGGCGCGTTGTAGTCGTAGTGCGGGTCGAAGAAGTGCAGGAAGAGCAGGTTCTTGCTGGCGCGGCTGTTGCGCAGCAGGTTGATGCCGCGGTCCACGACCATCTCCGAGGTCACCTCGGTGTGGCTGCGGCGCTCGGTGCGGCCGGCGGCGGTCTTCATCTCCGCGCGCGTCAGGTCGAAGAGCATCGGGTCCTTCGTGGCGCGCTCGTAGAAGTCGAAGCCGCGGCCGAAGCCGAAGTGCTCGTGCACGTAGGGCGCCGAGAAGACGCCCATGGTGCGGTAGCCGGCGTCCTTGAAGATCTCGCCCAGGGTGCGGCGGCTGCGGTCCAGCACGTTGAAGTCGATGACGACCTCGTGCAGCCCGGGCGGCAGGCCCGTGAACAGCGACATGTGCGAGGGCAGCGTCCAGCTCGTGGCCGAGTGGCAGGCGTCGAAGCGTGTGCCCTCGGCCGCCAGCCGCGCCAGGTTGGGCGAGGTGGGTCGGTCGTAGTCGTAGGCCGAGAGGTGGTCCGGCCGCGTGGTGTCCAGCGAGATGACGATGACCGTCAGGTCGTCGCCCGACAGGCCGCAGCCGCGCAGCACGAACGCCAGCGCCACGAGCCGAGCGAGGGATCCCGCCGCGGCGGGCAGCCAGCGCTTGCGCACCGCAGCTCTACTTGGGCTTGGACGCGTCGTCGCCCGCCGGCGCCGGCGTGGGCGCCGCGGCCTCGCCCGGCGCAGGCGCAGGCGTCTGCGGCTTGCGCACCCAGCCGTGGAAGGGCACGACGCGCGACGGCACGTCCGGGTGCTGGGCGCGGATCACGAGGTTGCCGCGGAAGAAGTTCTCGGCGATGGCCGAGTCGGCCGTCACGTCGATCTCGTACTTCTTGCCGGGCTCGAGCGTGCGGATCTCGGTCTTGAAGAACTCCGGCTTGGGCGCCTGGATGTCCACCGAGGTGATGGTGTAGGGCGTCTCGGCGTCGTTGTTGGTGATGGTGAGCGTGCGCTTCACCGTGCTACCCGGCTCCATCTGGTCGAAGCTGATGGTCTCGGGGAAGTTGGCGTTGCCCGAGCTGAACACGATGTCCGACTGCACCTGGCCGTACAGGTAGAAGTCGATGTTCTTGACGCGCTCGTGCGTGACCTTGATGCGCACCTTGCAGGTGATCGGGCCCACCGTGCGCGGGCCGTCGGAGATCATCTTGATGCGCCGCGTCTGGCCCTCCTTGTCCAGCACCTCGAAGCGCAGGCCCGCGGGCAGCGGGCGGCCGTCGAGGCCCGACTCGAAGCCGTCGATGGACCAGTCACCGATGGACTGAGCCTGGATGGTGAGCTCCTTCTCGATGGTGCCGCGCTTGCCGATCATGCCCAGGTTCACCTGGTCGGGCGTGATGGCGAAGGCCTTGCTGACGCGCGCGCGCACCGGCACCTGGAGGGGCTGCTGGCCCGGGTCCATGCTGTAGACCTGCACGCTCTTCTCCACCGCGCCGTGCTGGCTGGTGGTGTTCATCTCCACGCCGACGCGCATCGCCTCGCCGGGCTTGAGCGTGAGGATGGGCTGGTCGGGCACGGCCGACTTGGGGGCGATCTCCACCCCGTCCGGCCCGGCCACGGTGGCCACCGTGCACCCGCACGAGGTGCGGACCTGCTGGATCTTGAAGTCGGCCTCGCCCTTGTTGGTGAAGATCACCGTCGTGCGGGGCGCCTCGCCCTCGAACACGTCGCCGAAGTCGACCGCCGCGGGCTCCGGGATGAGCGCCTGCGCGTGCGTGGCGGGGGAGAGGCAGGCCAGCAGCAGGCCGGCCACGGGGGGGAGCAGGGAGCGGATCATGGGGGTTTCGCCTCCGTCGGGGTCTTCGAGCCATCAGTCCGAAGCCGGTGGACCGTAAGACGCACGCGCGACGGCAGTGCTGGACCCGGTTCGCTGCGCTCGTCAGGCCGGGTTAGACTGATCGGTCCCCGGCCATCCGGACTGTCACCTCGAATCCCGATAAGGGTGCCAAATCGTGAAGAACCCGTCCATTGCCGCTGCCTTCGTCCTGGTGGCCCTTTCGCTGCTCGTCGGCGGCCTCGCCCTCGCCTCCGGCGGTGACGAGCCGGTCTCCGGCGACGCCCAGGTGCTCACGGCCTCCGCGGAGCCCGTGAAGGCCTCCTTCGAGACCCTCTCCCCGCACGAGCTGCGCAAGCGCGGCCGCATGGAAGAGGCCCAGCGCGAGCTGGCGAAGATCCGCAGGGTCGGCGAGGAGGTCCTGCCCAACGTCTTCAGGATCAAGGACGAGACGGGCGACGCGACGCTGTACTACGGCGACCTCATCCCGGGCGTCGGCCGCAACGGCGAGCCGCTCTACCTCATGGCCCAGTACAAGAAGCTGCCGGCCGTGCCGCTGAAGACCCCGAAGTTCGCGCCGAAGTCGGCCACCAAGTTCAAGAAGGACCCCATCAAGGCGCTGAAGTTCGACAAGCCGCCCAAGGATGGCGACGGCAGCGGCGGTGGTGCGGGCGGCGGCGGTGCCGGTGGCGGTCAGCACGGCGGTGGCAAGTCGGTGGGCGGCACGGGCGGCGGCTGAGTCGGCCGCGCTCCAGGGATCACTGACCTTCCGGCGCGGGCGCCGACAGGCCCTGCGCCGCGCGCAGGATCAGCTGCTGCACGATCGGGTCGTCCGGCGCGTGGTCATGGGCCGCGCGCAGCTCGGCGACGGCGAGGCGCCGCGCGTCGGCGTCGTGCTCGTGCTCCCAGCACCACAGCGCCAGGCCCGCGCGCTGCACGTGCAGCGCCAGCACCTGGGGCTGCTCGGCGATGGCGGCCACGAGCACCTGGTCCCCCTCGGCGTGGCGCCCCAGCAGCGTGAGCGCCTCGGCCAGCGAGGCGGCGTTGGGCGCCTCCTCCGGCAGAGGCCACGGCCGGTCGCGCCATGCGCGCAGCAGCTGCGCCGCGCGCTGGAGGGCCGGCAGCGCCTCCTGCGGCTGGGCC
>DASUFI010000204.1:0-30766 GCA_036274635.1 Planctomycetota bacterium | reverse complement strand
ACCAGACCACCTTCGCTCGCGCCGGCGCCGGCGACGCGGCCGCGGCACCCACCGCCGGCCTGCACCTCACGCCCGCGCTGCTGGCGGCGGCGGAGGCGCGCGGCGTGGACGTCGCGCGCCTGTCGCTGTCCGTGGGCGAGGGCACGTTTCGCCCGCTGCGCGGCGAATCGCTGGACGAGCACGCCATGCACGCCGAGCGCTACGAGCTGCCGGCCGAGGTCGCCGAGCGCTTCGCGGCGGCACGCGCGCAGGGCCGCCGGGTGGTGGCGGTGGGCACCACCGTGGTGCGCGCGCTCGAGAGCTCCGTCGCCGCCGACGGCCGCACGCTGCGCGCCGGCCCCGGAGAGACCTCGCTCTTCATCCGGCCCGGGCACCGCTTCGCGGCCGTCGACGCCCTGCTCACCAACTTCCACCAGCCCCGCAGCACGCTGCTCGTGCTGGTGTCGGCCTTCGCCGGGCTCGCGACGGTGCGCGCGGCCTACGCCCACGCCCTCGCGTCCGGCTACAGGTTCTTCAGCTACGGCGACGCGATGCTGCTGGAGTGAGCGGGGCTCAGTCGCCCTTGCCCAGCACGTCGAGCAGCGCCGCCGCCACCGCGGCGTGCCCGGCGACGTTCAGGTGGTAGTCCTTGCGCCAGTACAGCGGCCCCTGCGCCTGGCGCAGCACCGGCAGCAGGTCGAGCGTCTCGCGCCCCTCGGCCGCCAGCGCGGCGAGCAGCCGCGCCCCGAGCTGGCAGTTGACGGCGACGTCCTCGCGCGTGATGCCGATCGTCTCGAGCATCGTCGCCTGCAGCTCGTCGTCGTCGTGGTCGATGTCGGGCTTGGCGGGCAGCGCGAGGAAGATCACGCGCGCGTGGATCGCGTCGGCCTGGCGCGCCAGCTCGCGGCAGGCGGTGAGCGTGGCGGCGAGCGCGCGGTCGATGGCGGACGGATCGGCGTGGAAGACGGCCGCCTGGTTGAAGGACTGCGGCAGCTGCTCGGGCCAGCGCGTCTTGCTGGCCTCGCGCGCCGCGAGCGGGAAGGGCTCGACCTTGCGACCGCGCAGCGTGTCCTCGACCTGCAGGGCGTGCGCGAAGTCGTTGCCGTCGTAGATCGTGACCACGATCACGTCAGGTCGCAGGTCGAGGTGCTTGAGCAGCAGGCCCAGGTAGTTGTGCGGGCCTGTCGTGCCGATGCCCCCGTTGATGACCTCCACCGGCGGGCCGCGCTGCGACAGCCGCGCCTCGAGCACGTTGGCGAAGGACTCCTTGTTGTTCACGACGCCCTCGGTCTGGCTGTCGCCCAGCACGAGGATGCGCCGGCCGTTCTTCTGCAGCTCCGTCGGCGCGTCCTCGCGGAAGCCGAGGTTGTTGGTCGCGAAGCTGATCTTGCCGCCCTCCGCCTCCGGGAACGGAAAGGTGTACGACTTGTCCGCCCGCAGCACGATCATCGCCAGCGGGTCGTACTCCATGCGCCCGTTCTCCTTGGTCAGGGCCGGGAAGATCCCCTTCGCGCCTTCGAGATCGAGCCACGGCGGCTGCGGCAGGTCGACCAGCGGCAGGGCCAGCTCGGTGGGCGTGCCGGCGGAGGGGGCGGGCGGCGGAGCGGCGGCGGTGTCGCCACAGGCGGCGAGCGTCAGGAGCGCGACGCACGCTGCGCGGCGCAGCAGTCGGCGCGCGCGGCGGCAAGGCGCGGGGTGCATCGGGGCATTGTACGGAGCCGGCCGCCACCCGAGGCCCTGCCCTGGTGGAGTCGGGCTTCGTAGAGTCTGGGAATGACCCGCGGTCCTCGTCCCGGCCCGCCCTCCTCCCCCGCCGCGCGCGTCGCGTGGCTCACGGACGAGATCCGCCGCCACGACCGCCTCTACTACGAGTCCGACCGGCCCGAGATCTCCGACCCGGAGTACGACGCGCTGCTGCGCGAGCTGCGCGACCTCGAGGAGGCGCACCCGGAGCTGCGCAGCCCGGACAGCCCCACGCAGCGCGTGCCCGGCGCGGCGGTGGAGGGCCTGCAGCAGGCCGAGCACCGCCTGCCCATGCTCTCGCTGGAGAACACCTACGACGACGGCGAGGTGCGCGAGTGGCTGGAGAGCATCGCGCAGTTCCTGGGCGCGCCGGCGGACAGCCTGGTCTTCGCCTGCGAGCCCAAGCTGGACGGCGCCGCGCTCGAGATCATCTACGAGCAGGGTCGGCTGACGCAGGCCGTCACGCGCGGCGACGGGCGCGTCGGCGACGACGTCACGCACACCGTGCGCACCATCCGCGGCCTGCCGCACGCGCTGGAGGGCGCGGCGCCGGCGCGCCTCGAGGCCCGCGGCGAGGTCATCATGACCCGCGCCGCCTTCGAGCGCGTGAACAAGGCGCGCGAGGCGGCGGGCGAGGAGCTCTTCATCAACCCGCGCAACACGGCTGCGGGCACGCTGAAGCTGCTCGACCCGGCGCTGGCGCGGGCGCGGCCGCTCACGTTCTTCGGCTACGGGCTCGGCGAGGTCGAGGGCCTGCGCTCGCCGGCCACCGGCGCCGCGCCGCGCGGTCACCGCGAGGCCATGGAGGCGCTGGCCGCGCTCGGTCTGCCCACCGCCCTCGAGCTCTCGGTGCGCGGCGACCTGGCGGGCGTGCTCGCGCACCACGCCGCGCTGCTCGCGCGCCGCGACGAGCTGCCCTTCGAGGTGGACGGCACGGTCATCAAGGTGGACGACTTCCGCCTGCAGGAGCGTCTCGGCCTGCGCGCGCGCAGCCCGCGCTGGGCGATCGCCTACAAGTTCCCCGCGCGGCAGGGGACGACGGTGGTGCTGGACATCGGCGTCAACGTGGGCCGCACCGGCGCGCTCACGCCGGGCGCCATCGTGGCGCCCGTGCACGTGGCCGGGGTCACCATCACCAGCATCTCGCTCTTCAACCGCGACGAGGTGGCGCGCCTGGGGATCAAGCCCGGCGATCGCGTGCTCATCGAGCGCGCCGGCGACGTCATCCCGCACGTCGTGGGGGTCACGCACTCGGGCCCCGGCGAGCCCTGGCGCATGCCGGAGGCCTGCCCCGTGTGCCACACCCCGGTGCGCGCCGTGGAGGACGAGGCGGTGGTGCGCTGCCCCAACCCGCGCTGTCCCGCGGTGCTGAAGCGTCGCATCGAGCACTTCGTCTCGCGCGCCGCGCTCGACATCGAGGGCGTGGGCGAGAAGCTCATCGGCCAGCTCGTGGACGGCGGGCACGTCAAGCGCCTCGCCGATCTCTACGCGCTCGACGAGGCGACGCTCGCCGGCCTCGAGCGCATGGGCGAGCTGTCCGCCCGCAACGTGCTCGAGGGGCTGGAGGCCTCGCGCACTCGGCCGCTGGCGCGGCTCATCAACGGCCTGGGGATCCCCCACGTGGGCGAGACCGTGGCCGAGAAGCTGGCCGACCATTTCCCCACGCTGGAGGCGCTGCGCGCCGCGGGCGTGGACGAGCTGCGGGGCCTGGCGGGCATCGGCCCCGCGGTGGCGGCCTCGGTGCGCGCCTTCCTCGACGACCCGGACGAGCGCGAGAACCTCGACCTGCTGCTGGCGCGAGGCCTGCAGCCGGCCGCCTCGACGCGGCGCGCGGACGGCCCGCTGGCGGGCCAGACCTTCCTCTTCACCGGCACGCTGGCGCGGCTCTCGCGGCGCGAAGCGCAGGAGCGCGTCAAGACGCTGGGCGCGACGCTGCTCTCGGGCGTGAGCAGCAAGCTCGACGTGCTCGTCGTGGGCGAGAAGCCCGGCAGCAAGCTGAAGAAGGCGCAGGAGCTGGGCGTCAAGGTGCTGAGCGAGGACGAGTTCGTGCGGCTGCTGGAGGAGAGCGGCGGCTGAGGCTGCGTCGCGATCCGCATGGACCGCGCGTCGCGCGGTCCACGTCGTCGCCGCGCGGGAAATGTGCGGTGAGTCGCCGTCCGCGTCGGTGACAATGCGCCGGCAGGCCGACGCACGCGCAGGAGCGCTCGAGATGCCGCCGATCCGAGGTGCATTCCCCGCGACGCCTGAGCTGGCGACGCCCGGGTGAGGGTACGCCTCGCGCTCCTGCTCGTCGTCGCGGTGCTGCTCTCCGCGTGCAGCACGACGCGGACCCGCTACCGCGACTGGTCGCAGTACGACGGGCCGGGCGCCGAGGAGTTCCACAAGCCCGAGCCGCCGCCGCCGCCCGAGCTGCCCGACCCGCTGCAGCCCATGAACCGCGTCATGTTCGAGTTCAACGTGGGCATGCTCGACTGGGTCGTGTCGCCGCTGTCCAGCGTCTGGCTCACGGTGACCTCGCACGGCGTGCGCCGGCACATCTCGCAGTTCCGCGACAACCTCAAGTTCCCGATCCGCCTCGTCGCCAACCTGCTGGAGGGGGAGCCGGGCCGCGCCGGCATCGAGACCAGCCGCTTCCTCATCAACACCACCGTCGGCCTGCTGGGCTTCTTCGATCCGGCCGTCGACTGGGGGATCGCGCCACCCGAGCCCGAGGACTTCGGGCAGGTCTTCGGCACGTGGGGCTGGGACAGCCAGTTCTACATGCAGCTGCCCTTCGTCGGCCCCAGCAGCGACCGCGACGCGACGGGGTTCATCTTCGACACGGCGCTCAACCCGGCCACCTACTTCCTGGGTCTGGACGCCTTCCTCTACTTCAACGACGTGTCGGACCGCGTGGACACCCTGCTGCGCCTGCAGCATGCCTCGGAGGACCCGTACGAGGTGGTGCGCACCGGCTACGCGCTGTACCGCGCGCGGGAGATCATCGACTTCAGCGGGCTGGGCGACGTGACGCCGGAGGTCGAGACGCTCGGCGCGATCAGCTTCGACGCGCAGGACCCGGAGTTCTTCGGGCGGCGCAGCACGCGCAGCGCGCTCGTGCCGGCCACCGACAGGGACCTGCCCTACGAGCTGTGGCTTCAGGACACGCCGGCGCCGCTGGTCTTCGTGCTGCCGGGCCTGGGCTCGCACCGCCTCTCGGGGCAGGCGGTGGGCCTGGCGGAGATGGCCTTCGACGCGGGCTGCTCGGTGGTGGCCATCAGCAGCGTGATGCACCCGGAGTTCATGCAGGACGCGTCGACGGCGCCGCTCCCGGGCTACCTGCCGTGGGACACGGAGGACCTGCGCAGCGCCCTCGCCGCGGTGGCGGCGGACCTGGAGGACGAGTATCCCGGCCGCTTCACGCGCCACGCGCTGGCCGGCCTGTCGCTGGGCGGGCTGGACGCGCTGGCGCTGGCCTGCGGGCCCGGCGGCGACGACTTCGACGCGGTGGTGGCCGTGGATCCGCCGGTCAGCGTGCAGCACGCGCTGGAGCAGCTCGACCGCCTGTACCGCGCGCCGCTGAAGTGGCCCGACGCCGAGCGCGAGGCGCGCATCCGCAACCTGCTGCTCAAGGTGGTGGCCCTCGCGGGCGGGTCGCTGGAGCCCACGCAGCAGCTGCCCTTCGCGCCGCTGGAGGCCGAGTACCTCATCGGCCTGTCCTTCCGCTGGACCCTGCGCTCGGTGATCTTCGATTCCCAGCGGCGCGACCCGCTGGGCGTGCTGCTCACGCCGCTGCACACCTTCGATCGCGAGCCGGCCTACCGCGAGATCGGCGAGTACGGCTTCATGGAGTACGCCTTCGCCTTCATGCTGCCGGCGGTGCAGGCGCGCGACCCGGCGGTGTACGACGGCCCGACCCTCTTCAACCGCTGCGACCTGCACGCCCTGCAGCCGGCGCTGGCCAGCGACGCCCGCCTGCGGGTCGTCGCCAACCGCGACGACTTCCTGCTCGAGCCGGGCGACGTCGACTTCCTGCAGGCCACCCTGCAGGACCGGCTGGTGCTCTTCGAGGAGGGTGGCCACCTGGGCAACCTGGGCCGACCCTCTGTGCGGCAGGCCATCACGGAGTCCCTGAAGCAGGCGCTGGTGCGGCCACCCCAGGACTGAGCGACCGGTCCCGGGGGCCGTTCGTGCCGGATTCCGGCCTTGCGTGCCGTCCGACCGGCCCCGTCCGTGGGGAAGACGGCACCCTTCCGTGTCCGGGATATGCTGCACCATGAAGCCCACGCGAATTGCCCTCTTCGTTCTCGTTCCCGCCATCACCCTCGCCGCCGGCCTGCTTCCCAAGGTCGGCCTGACCGTTCCGGTGCTGCTGCCCGCGCAGGGCGCGGCACCCGATGCCGCCAGCAACGCGCCGGCGATGTCCGGCAACGGAGCCTGGGTGGCCTTCTCGACCGCGGCCTCCAACCTCGTGCCGGACGACCCGGACGGCGTCCCCGACATCGCGGTGGTCGGCCTGCGCAAGGGCCAGGTCCGCTGCGCCTCGGTCTCCACGGAGGGCGTCAAGGGCAATGCGGCCAGCGCCGATCCGGCCCTGGACAAGGCCGGCCGGCGGGTGGCCTTCTCCAGCGCGGCGACCAACCTGGTGGATGCCGACACGAATGGCGAGCCCGACGTCTTCGTGCGCGACCTGGTGAAGGGCATCACGGTGCGCGCCTCGGTGGCCAGCGATGGCACGGAAGCCGACGGCGCGAGCGAGAAGCCCTCGATCTCCGCGAACGGGCGCCTGGTCGTCTTCGCCTCGCACGCCACCAACCTCGTCGCCAACGACATGAACGGCTGCGAGGACATCTTCCTGCACGACATGCTCACGGGTGAGACGAAGCGCATCTCGCGGGGCCTGCTGGGCGTGGACCCGGACGGCGACAGCTCGCTGCCGCGCATCTCGGCCAACGGCCGCTACGTCGCCTTCCTCTCCATGGCGCGCAACCTCGTCTTCCTGGCCGACTTCCCCACGCGCGACGCCTTCCTCGTGGACCTCAAGACCGGCGTGATCGAGATGATCTCCGTCGGCCCGAACGGCGTCCCCTCCAACGCCGCCAGCCTCAGCCTGGCGATCAGCGGCAATGGCCGGCGCGTGGTCTTCGCCTCCATGGGCAGCAACCTCGTGTCGGACCTGGGTCAGTTCGCCGGGCAGGACATCTTCCTGCGCGACCGCAAGAAGCACACGACCACGCTCGTGTCCGCCGGGCCAGGCGGCGTCGCGGCCAACGACTACTCCGAGGAGCCGGAGCTCTCGGGCAACGGCCGCTGGGTCGCCTTCACGTCGCTCGCCAGCAACCTCGTGGCCGACGACACCAACGGCCGCAACGACGTCTTCCGCCGCAAGGTGAAGACAGGCGAGACGGCACGCATCTCGGTCTCCACCCAGGGCGAGCAGGGCGACAGCAACAGCGGCCAGGTCAGCCTCACGCGCAGCGGTCGCTACCTCGCCTTCGCGACGCGCTCCACGAACCTCTTCGACTCCCTGACCTCTGGAGAGTGGCTCATCGCGCTG
The DNA here is from genome assembly GCA_036274635.1 of Planctomycetota bacterium. Classification (GTDB taxonomy): domain Bacteria; phylum Planctomycetota; class B15-G4; order B15-G4; family B15-G4; genus DASUFI01. Next base: position 23,508 of record DASUFI010000204.1, on the reverse strand, counting down.
CGACGCCCCTGACGAGCGTCGCGCATGAGGCCTTGACGTCGCGAGCGCCCCGGCGGCCAGGCCTCCGGGGCGCTCGCCCTTTCGGGACCCGGCTGGCCCCTGCCCGAAGCACATCTCCGCCGGGCTGTTAGACTAGCCGCCCCCCGTTTGCCGATGAGGAGAGCCGTGAAGGTCGAGATCCGCTACTGCGCGGTCTGAAACTACGAGCCGCGGGCCGTCGGTCTGACGGAGGAGCTGCTCAAGAGTTTCAAGCGCGACATCGCGTCCCTGGTCCTGGTCCCTTCCGATGGAGGCTGCTTCGAGGTGAAGAAGAACGACGCGCTGGTCTTCTCCAAGCTCGCGGCCGGACGCTTCCCGGAGGAGGGCGAGATCCGCGGCATCCTCACCGGCAACAAGCCCACCGTCCTCGGCTGACGCCGCGAGCCCCAGCATGACCCACACCCCGACCGCCCGCACCGGCCGCAAGAAGAAGGTGGTGCTCTTCCTGCCCTCGCGCGTGGACCCGTCCATCGGCGACCTGCCCAGCGCGGACCTGCTGCCGCTCGAGATGCTGCACATCGCGCCCGTGGCCGAGAAGCTGGGCTGGGAGGTCGTGCTGGTCGACGCGATGACCGAGCCCGACTACCTCGAGCAGACGCTGGCCGCCTGCGAGGGCGCGGCCGTCTTCGGCTCCTCGTGCATCCTCGGCTACCAGGTGTGGGACGGCGCGCAGGTCGCGCGCGCGGTGCGCCAGCGCTTCCCGCATATCCAGATGCTCTGGGGCGGCTGGTTCCCCTCGGCCATCCCGGAGCTGTACCTCGACTCGGAGATCTGCGACGCCGTGGCCATCGGCCAGGGCGAGATCACCTTCGGCGAGTACCTGCAGGCCGTCGAGAACGGCACCCCGCTGGAGAAGGTGGAGGGCCTCGCGCTCAAGCGCGACGGCCAGATGATCTTCACCGGCCGGCGCGCCACCGTGCACCTCAACGAGCTGCCCGAGCCGTCCTTCCACCTCATCGACCTGCAGAAGTACTACGAGCTGCAGAAGCGCACGGCGAAGTTCGGCAACCGCGTGCGCAACCGGCTGCCGCCGCCGCACCACCTGGCCAACAAGCCGCACCGCGGCTTCTCCTACTTCTCCTCCTTCGGCTGCCCCGAGCCCTGCTCCTTCTGCTGCAGCCCCGAGATCGCCGGCCGCCGCTGGGTGGCGCTGGACGCGGACGTCCTCGTGGACCGCCTCGCGGCCATCCACAAGCAGGACCCCTTCGACGTGCTGCGCTTCCAGGACGCCAACTTCGGCGTCGCAAAGAAGCGCATGATCGAGTTCTGCGACGGCCTGCTGAGCAAGGGCCTCAACATCAACTGGAACGGCACGATCGAGATCAAGCAGATCGTGCAGTACGACTGGGACACGCTGAAGCTCATGAAGCGCAGCGGCAACCACCTCAACTGGTTCGGCGCGGAGGCGGCCTCGGAGGAGACCCAGCGCCTCATGCGCAAGGGCATCAAGGACGGCCAGACCAACGAGGCCATGCGCCGCATGCACGAGCTCGACATCAAGTCCGGTCTCACCTACATCATCGGCTACCCCAACGAGACCGTGGAGTCGATGTACGAGACCATCTACGAGGCGGCGGACATGAAGACCCGCTACCCGTCGTGCTCGGTCGAGGTCTTCCCGTACCGGCCGATCCCGGGCAGCGAGTTCTGGAAGCCGTCCGTCGAGCAGAACGCCTACCCCGTGCCGAAGACCTTCGAGGAGTGGGGCAAGTTCTTCGACTACAAGTTCAACTCGTGGTGGGGCGTCGTGCCGCCCGAGGTGCAGAAGGTGTGGTCGCGCTTCACCCAGATGGCGCCGTGGTTCGACGGCCTCGCCGGCGGCCGCGGCCCGGTGAGCATGATGCTGCGGAAATCCGCGGGCGCGCGCCTCCGGCATCGGGTATGGAAGGCGCCCGTCGAGTTCCAGGCCTTCGACCTGATCCGCCGCTCGATGGGCCCGGTCAGCAAGTACATCTGAGGAGCCCCGGCATGAAGCGCCTGCCGCAGTTCACCTTCTGCTTCGTGTGCACGCTGCTGACGGCGGCGCTGGCCTTCGCGCTGGTGGCCATGCAGGGCGCCGGCGCGGCCTGACCCGACGGGACCGACTCAGGTCGGTGCGAGTTCGGAAACGCGCTCATGGCCAGCGACGCCGTGCCAGCTCCGCGCACCCCCGGTCGGCCATGACGGTTGGAGAGCGGCTTCCGGGGTGAGCCGCAGGAAAGCTTCAGGAAGGCGGTCGGGTGTCGGGTCGGGAGAGGTGATGCCATCGTGAAGGGACTGCTCCGGGCGACCTCGCTAGGCTGCCTGCTGGCGTGTTTCGCGACCCATGCGACGGCGCAGGATGAGTCGACGGCCCGGCCAGGTCCTGCCCAGGCAGGATCGGCTGTCCAGCGAGCGCAGCACGAGTTGGCCGACCTGCGGGAGCTGCTCTTCCAGTGGGTGAGTCGAAGTGACTGGCCAGCCGGGATCGGCGTGGCCAAGGACCATCACCCTCTCTCTGAAGCGCTCGATGCAGACCCGTGTCCCGAGATTTCGTCGCGCCTCGCGCTGTTTCGCGTGCGCTATGGCATGAACTTTCGCGACGTGCCCGGCTGGGACGACTTCGCGGCATTCGCAGGCCGGACGTACGACAGGCTCGTCGAGGAGTATTGCCCACCGGCGCCGGGAAGCTCTCGTTACGGATATCGCTGGTGCGCTCCGGCGTGGACCTCGGTGCGCGCGCTCCTGCTGGACATCGCGGGCCGCAGTGACCAAGCCAGGACAGTCCTCTTCGGCGACTCCGAGCGGGCCTGGGACGGCTGCTGCATGTCCGATCTCTCGGAGGACTTGTTCTATCTCGCACGGGCTCGTGCTGATCAGCTCGACAGGGCCGGGGACTCAGCGGGAGCGCTGCGCTGGCTGCACGAGGCCTACTACAGGTGGGGACAGGACACCTGGGCGGACTTGTTCGGCAGGCCACGAATCGCGAGCGACCTGGTGCTGGCCCGCTACGCCATCCTGCTGGCCGATTCGAGTGAGTTGGAGGCAGCGCACGCCGTCTATCGAATGCTCGAGGCAAAAGGCGACTCACTCGGCCTGTCAGTGGCCCGCACGGTGCTCGGCGATCGGCTCTCACGGGCCGTGACGTCGACGAAGAGCGTATTCGGCGTTCCGATTCCCGTCACAGGAGACGAGGTCTTGGCCGGGAGCACGGCCTTCGTCGTGGGCGACGTCAGGGATGCACCAACGTGGCGCGTTCTCGCTTGCAGCATTCCCAAGTTCCCGGAGCGCAAGGCAACGAACCGCATGGCTCCTGATTGCGACACCGATCTGGACGTCGTCAGTCCCACCGATCCGCGCGCTGTTGCGATCGTAAGGTCGTGCCTGGGACAGCACTGAGTCTGTCGCCTCGAACCGGTGCCGGCCCGCTCCACGAGGAGTGACCGAACGCTTGAGCCGCCGTGCGATGCTGTATCGCCGTCCAGCCCGGAGTCCGGCCATGACGCCCGATGAGTTCCGCAGCCTCGCGCTGTGCCTGCCCGAGGCCGTCGAGCAGGAGCACATGGGCCACCCGGACTTCCGCGTGGGCGGGAAGATCTTCGCGACGCTGCACGGCCGCGACGAGCTCGACGGCATGGTGAAGCTCACGCCCGCGCAGCAGAAGGCCCTCGTCCGGAAGGAGCCGGCCGTCTACCAGGCCGTGCCCGGCGGCTGGGGGCGCGGCGGCGCGACGCTGGTGAAGCTGCGCGCGGCCAAAGCCTCGAGCGTGCGGCACGCACTCGCCGCCGCGTGGCGCAACACGGCGCCGAAGCGGCTGGCCGGCAAGCTGGACGAGGAATGACCCGGCCCGCCACACGCTGGTGGCGTTGCTGCCTTGGTGGCTCGCGCGCGACGAGCGCCCGTCGCCGCGGCAGATGGACGATGCCTGGCACGACATGACGTGGCGCGCGCTGCGGGGCGAGACCCGCCGTACGCCGGCTGCACTTCCGCCACGTCGCAGCCGATAGGTGACGGCGCCCGCGCCCGCCGCGCGCTACCCGGATGGCCGCATGAACGCTCTCGCCCTCGTCTTCTCGCTGCTGCTGCCGCTCGTGCCGTTGCTGGCGGTCGTGCACGTCGTGCGGCACGGGCCCTTCCGCAATCGGTGGTGGCGCGGAGAGAGCGTGCTGGGCTTCGCGGCCGCGGTCGGCGGCGCAGGCTTCGCGGCCGGCTTCTTCGGGCCGCTGATCGTGACGCCCGAGGCCAACCAGGGGCCGCTGCTGGGCATCTTCTTCACCGGGCCCGCGGGGTTGCTGCTGGGGCTGGTCTGGGGCGCGCTGCGCGCGGCGAAGCGGCGGCGCGAGGCCTGAGCGCACGGGACGTCGTACGGCACGGCAGCCTTCAAGGTGCGCGGCAACTTCCTCGTGCGGCTGCGCGAGGACGGCGGGACGCTGGCGGTGCGCTGCGAGCTCGACGAGCGAGAGGCGCGCATGGCCGCCGCGCCGCGCGCCTTCTTCATCACCGAACACTACCGGACGTACCCGGCCGTGTGCGTGCGGCTCGCGGCGGTGAAGCCGGCGGACCTGCCGTCCGTGCTCGAGTCGGCGTGGAGCCACGTCGCCGGCAGGAAGCTGGTCGCGGAGCTCGACCGGAGCTCCTGAGCGGCGGGTTGCGCCGCGAGCGGCGCGCGTCATACTCCGCCCGTGCCCAAGACCCGGCTCGAAGCCTTCAGCGACGGCGTGATCGCGATCCTCATCACGATCATGGTCCTCGAGCTGCGCGTGCCGCACGACACGGACCTGGAGGCGCTGCGCCCGCTGCTGCCGGTCTTCCTCACCTACGTCATGAGCTTCATCTACCTCGGCATCTACTGGAACAACCACCACCACATGCTGCACGCGGTGGACCACATCCACGGCAACGTGCTGTGGGCCAACATGCACCTGCTCTTCTGGCTCTCGCTCGTCCCCTTCGCGACGGGCTGGATGGGCGAGAACCACTTCGCGGCGCTTCCGACGGCGATCTACGGCGTGGTGCTGCTGTGCGCGGGCGTCGCCTACACCATCCTGCAGACGGTCATCGTCGCGTCGCACGGCGGCGAGCGGCTCAAGGCCGCGGTGGGCCGCGACTTCAAGGGCAAGGTGTCGCTGGTGGCCTACGCGGTGGCCATTCCGATGGCCTTCGTGCAGCAGTGGGTCTCGGACGGTCTCTACGTGATGGTCGCGCTGATCTGGCTGGTGCCGGACACGCGCATCGAAAGGGTCATGGCCCAGCGGCGGGAGGCGGGCGACTGACGGTCGAGGCCAGCCATCCGGCCGCTTCTCGCCACCATGACCCGGCCGAGATCCTGGCCGCCCTCGGCCTGACATGGCGCATGAACATCTTTGCGGGTAGTCAGCAGGTCTTGGGCTGGCGTGCCCGCACTCTCGGAGTTTCCGGATGCCACACTGGTACATGGACTGGGCCATGCCGATCGTGCTCGCGCTGCTCGCGGCTTTCCTTATGGGCCTCGGGTTGCGCGCCCTCATCACGCGCCGGCCGTACGTGTTCCCGGCGCGGTGGATGTTCGTGTTCGGACTGCTGGCCTTCGCGCCCAATAGTCTCATGCCCCTGCTCATGCGCTTCCCGGACCACGGGCGCGACTCGATCTCCGATTTGTTCCTGACCTTGGGCCTGCCCGCCATGTTCGTGGTGTTGGTCATCATGTTGTGGCTCACGATGCGCGGCTACATGGCCATGGCCATCACCGAAAGCTCGATGCGCGAAGGGCTGTTCGCGGCGCTCGCGGAGATGCAGCTGCCGCACGAGGAGACCTTGGGGGCGATCCGCCTGCCCAGCGTGCCAGCCGAGCTTCAGGTGGCCGTTCAATCCTGGATCGGAACGGGCCAAATCAAGGCTCGCTCGCGCGGCGCGACCAAGCTGGTCGATTCGATCGCCCGCGGCATGAACGCCCACTTCCAGCGCAGCGCCGCCGCCGCGAACCTCACCTGCCCGGTGCTCTACGTCATCATGTCGATGCTGCTGTTCGGAGTGGACGTCGCGATGGTCGTGAAGTAGCGGGTTTGGCGGAGGGAGGCGCGCGACGGGCTATGGGGCGGCGATGCCCCAGCTAGGGAACTGGCCATGAACGATCGCGCCGCAACCATCTCGCTCGCGCACGCACCCACCTGGACCTTCAAGCTCCTCTACGATGGCGCCTGCCCGCTGTGCGCGCGCGAGGTCCGCATCCTCCAGCGCCGCAACCGCGCCGGCCGCCTCGCCTTCGAGGACATCAGCGCGGCGGGCTTCGATCCTGCGCGCTACGGCGCCACGCACGACGAGCTCATGGCCGAGATGCACGGTGTCTTTCCCGACGGCCGGGTCGTGAAGCGCGTCGCCGCCTTCCGCGAGGCGTACCGCGCGGTGGGCCTCGGCTGGCTGCTGGCGTGGACCGCCTGGCCGGGCCTGCGCTGGATCGCGGACCGCGCGTACGGGTTGTTCGCGCGCAACCGCCTTCGGATCGGGCGGCTGTTCGGGCGCGAGTGCCCGGACGACGCATGCGCAGTGCACGGCTCGCGCAGCCCGCGCGGCCCGCGCTGAGGCGCCGCACTCCGTTTCGCCATCTCCAGCCGGCCCCACGGCCGCGCGCAGCGGCATAGGATCCGGCCGTCGGGCCGATCCCGCGCCCGGAGGTTTCCCGTGCTGCGCTCCACGCTGCTGCTCGCCGTTGTCGCCGCGCCCGTCGCAGCGCAGATCTTCGTGCCGGAGGACTTCCCCGATCCGCAGTCCGCCATCGCCGCGGCGCCGACGGGCGGCGTCATCGTGGTGCACGGTGGGCAGTGGCTGCCGATCGTCATCGACAAGCCGCTCACGCTCATCGGCGACCCGCAGCCGCTCTTCATGCCCGACGGCCCGCCGCCCGTGCCGCAGCCCATCGTGACGCTGGCCGGGCCGGGCGCCGGCCGCGTCGTCCTGCAGAACGTCTGGCTCGGCGGCGGAGTGGACGGCACGGTGTACTCGGACTGCGCGCCCAGCATCACCGGCGGCGGCTTCGACGCGCTGCACGTCTTCGACTCTCTGATCGAGGGCTCGCCGTGGCAGTTCGCCTACAACTTCACCTTCCCCGGCGCGGACGCGATCGACGTGAGCGTGCCGCTGGTGTGGATCGAGCGCTGCACGGTGCGCGGCGCCGACGCGGCGGCGGGCGACAACTCGAACCACCAGGAGGCGGTAGACGCCGGCGACGCCGTCATCGCGACCGGCAGCGTCGTCCTGCTCGACAGCACGGTCAGCGGCGGCGACGGCCCGACGCTGTCGTGGGACGCCGGCGGCGCCGGCGGCTGCCCGCCCGTCTGCCCCGGGGGCGCGGGCGGCGACGGCATCGCGTGCGCGAGCCTGGTGCAGGCGAACAGCACCATCACGGCTGGCGCCGGGAGTCACTGGCTCGGCGAGAACGGCATTGGCGACTGCTGCGACGGGCCGTCGGGCACCGCGCTGCTCGTGGCGTCACACACGCTGCTCGGGCAGGACCTCACGTCCTCGGGGCCCGCACGCCTCGGTCAGTCCTGGTCGCTCGCGTGGAGCACGCCCGGGCCTGCGGCTGTGCTCTTCGTCTCGGCCGGCGTCGGGATGGCGCCGCAGCTCGGCGCGCCGAAGCTGCACCTGTTGCCGCCGCTCTTCCTGGGAGTCGTCCTCAGCTCGCCCGGTGCGCTGTCGACCACCGTGCCGGCCGACGCGGCGCTGACCGGACTCGAATACGGAGTGCAGGTGTACTCGTCGGCGGGATGGACGCGGCCGATCGCGGGCGTTCTTGGCCCATGAGGCCAGCCGGGCAGCGGTAAGCTGCGGCGCGCAGGCGAGGAACGACGCGTGTACCTGCGCGGCCATGGGTTCGTTGGTATGACTTGGGTTATACTCTGCGCCATGAAGACCGCCATCTCACTTCCGGACCCGCTCTTCAAGGCCGCCGATCGCCTCGCACGGCGCCTGGGCATCAGCCGCAGCGAACTCTTCCAGCGGGCGCTGTCCATGCTCATCGAGAAACACGAGGGCGCAGACGTGACAGCGGCGCTCAATGCTGTCTACCGGCGACCAGACGTTCCTCGGGGCATCGATCCCTTGCTGCTCGAGATGCAACTCGCGTCGCTTCCGAAGGAAGACTGGTAATGCGGCGCGGAGAAGTCTGGTGGGCGGCCTTGCGCGCGCCGCGTGGCTCCGAGCCCGGATACAACCGCCCTGTCGTCATCGTGCAGTCTGACTTGTTCAATCGCAGCGACATCTCGACAGTCATCGCTGCGGTGGTCACGTCGAACCTCGCGCTCGCGGCGGCCCCGGGAAACGTCTCGCTGACGAAGACGGAGAGTGGACTGCCGAAGAAGTCCGTGGTCAATGTCAGCCAGCTCATGACCCTTGACCGAGCCATACTCAAGGAGCGAATAGCGACGCTTTCCCGCGAAAGCCTGGCTCGTGTGGACGAGGGACTGCGCGTGGCCCTCTCGCTCTGAATCATGCCCGACCCCGCCACGCTCGAGCCCATCCTCCAAGCCTGGCGCACGAATCAGCGCATCAACCTGCACCTTCTGCAGCACATCACGCCCGAAGGCCTGCGCGACACGCTCTCCACGCGCGGCGGGCGCAGCGTGGCGCGGCAGTTCGCGCACCTGCACAACGTGCGCATCATGCACCTCGAGGCTCGGGCCAAGGCGCTGCTGCCCGGCTCGCACAAGTTCGCGACGGAGGACGAGCCCAACCGCGCCACGCTCGTCGCCGCGCTGGAGGACTCGGCGGGGCGCATCGAGGAGATGTTCACGCGCGCGGCCGAGGGCGTGAAGGGCATCCGCCTGCCGAAGCGCGGCGCGGTGCAGTTCCTGGCCTACTTCGTGGCGCACGAGAGCCACCACCGCGGCAACATCCTGCTGACGCTCAAGCAGTGCGGGCACGCGGTGCCGCAGGAGGAGCGCTACGCGATCTGGGACTGGGACAGGATCTGAGTGCTCGCACCGATCTTACGCACGGCACTGCTTCTCGCGGGCCTCGCCGCCTGCTCGCCGGCGCCGGCCTCGCGGCCGACTCTGCCGAGAGCCGAAGACCGCAGCCTCGCGAGACTCGTCGCGATGTCGTCGCTCGTCGTCGTAGGGAGAATCGAGCTTGCAGAGCAAGACATCCAGCACGTGGTGGCCGCGACGCCGGGCGAATACCTGACGATCGCCGTCTTGCCGGAACGCGCGTTGAAGGGCGAGGCCGACGGCAGGATCGAAGTGCGATGGTACGCGTCGACCGAATCACGGCCGGACGTCGAATGTGTCCTCGGATCGGTCGATCGCGAGATGGTGGCCTTCATGACTCAGCTCGACGACCCGCACGTCGCAGGGCTGTACTTCGCGGGCCACACCAAGGATGCCCCGGCGGGACCGAGACTGAACGTCGCCGGTCCGTCGACGGCTGGCGGATCTGCCTCGTTCGCTGGTGGTCCGCGGATCGGTAGGCAGTTGCCTTCGTGCGACAATGCGGCCCGCTCTGGAGAGTCCCCATGCCCGACGCCACCTTCCCCTACGACACCCACCTCGACGTCAAGTTCGAGCCGCTGCAGACCATCGACGTGCCCGCGCTGGTCGCCGCCGTCACGCATCCCTGGTGGAACCAGACGCTCTGCCGCGTGAATGACTCGGTCGTGCGCCTCGGCGTGGTGCAGGGCGAGTACCACTGGCACAGCCACGCCGACGAGGACGAGTTCTTCTACGTGGTCGAGGGCCGCTTCCTCATCGACCTGCAGGAGCGCACCGTGGACCTCGGCCCGGGGCAGGGCTTCGTGGTGCCCCGGGGCGTGCCGCACCGTCCGCGGGCGCCGGTGAAGACGGTCATCCTCATGGTCGAGGGCGCCGGCATCGTGCCCACGGGCAGCTGAGGGCGCCTCGCAGAAGGACCAGTCTGCGCGGGAAGCGCGGTCGGTGCTGGCCCGAGGCGGCGAGCGGCCCTAGTCTGAGCTGCTTGCGACCGCGCGCGATCCTCGGCCGGACTGCGCGCGCGGGCCCCCGTCGAGTCGTTCGTGCGGACGGCGACGGTCGCGTCTCCCGCCCGAGGACCCGCGTGAACCCGGCTTCGCCCGTGCCCTTGCCCTGCAGCGCCGGCTCCGCGGCTGGCGTCGTGGACGCGCGCGCCGTGGCCCCGCGCTGGCACGAGCGCATCCCGGCGCTGCCGCTGGCGGCGGCGGTCGTGCTGGCCGGCTTCGCCCTGCTGCCCGCGGCGCGCGCGAACCCGCGCCTGGCGGGCGCCTTCCTCGGCGCCGGCGGCGTGCTCGCGGCGTGGGCGCTGGCGCTGTGGGCGGCGGGGCGGCGGGACGCGCGCCTCTACTGCACCGAGCTGCGCGTCGTGAAGGCGCACTGGGTGCAGGGCTGCATGCAGGCCACGATCCTGGCCTACTGGGGCTGGTACGCGCCGGCGGCCTACGAGCAGATCCCGAACATCGTCGCGCAGCTCGTCTTCCTCTACGCCTTCGACGCGCTGCTGACCTGGTCGCGCGGGCCGACGTGGCGCGCGGGCTTCGGACCTCTGCCCATCATCCTCAGCACCAACCTGCTGCTGTGGTTCCGCGACGACTGGTTCTTCCTGCAGTTCGCCATGGTGGCCGCCGGCGCGCTGGGCAAGCAGTTCGTGCAGTGGACGCGCGAGGGGCGCCGGACGCACATCTTCAACCCGTCCACCTTCGGGCAGTTCCTGTTCGCGGTGGCCCTCATCGCCACGGGCAGCACGGTGCAGCTCACGTGGGGCAAGGAGATCGCGGCCAGCTTCGACAACCCGCCGCACATCTTCACGCTGCTCTTCCTGGTCGGCCTCGTGGTGCAGTACCTGTTCGGCGTGACGCTCATGACGCTGTCGGCCGTCTGCACGCTGTGCGCGCTCAACATCGGGTACACGCACGAGACCGGCGTCTACTACTTCATCAACGCCAACATGGGTGCGGCCGTCTTCCTCGGCATGCACCTGCTCATCACCGACCCGGCCACGTCGCCGCGCAGCAACACGGGGCGCGTGATCTTCGGCGCCCTCTACGGCGGGATCTACTTCGCGCTGTACCGCGTGCTCGACAACCTGGGCGTGCCGCTCTTCTGGGACAAGCTGCTGCCGGTGCCCTTCCTGAACCTGGCCGTGCCGCTCATCGACCGCCTCGCGCGCTCGGGCCTCGTCGGCCGCTTCAACCGCTGGTGGGAGACGGCCTTCGACCCGCGGCGCGCCAACCTGGTGCACATGGGCTGCTGGACCGCGGTCTTCGGCACGATGCTGGCCACGGGCTACGTCGAGTCGCCGCACCCCGGCGCGTCCATCGGCTTCTGGAAGAGGGCCTACGAGGAAGGCAAGCCGCTGGGGGAGCGCAACTTCAAGAAGATGCTGCTCACCGAGGCGGCCAAGGGCTCGGGCCCCGCCTACAACCAGCTCGGCATCCTCTATCTGACGGGCGAGCTGCTGCCCGAGAACCACGCCTCGGCGGCCAACTGCTTCCAGCGCGCCTGCGAGCAGGGCGACTTCGACGGCTGCGACAACCTCGCGCGGCAGTTCCTCTTCATGGGAGAGGCGGCCTCCGACCAGGCCGTGGAGCTGGGTCTCTCGCGCATCGAGTCGCAGTGCGCCTCGGGCATCGACGGGCAGGCCTGCTTCCTGCTGGGCTTCGCCTGCGAGTCGGGCCGCGGCCGCCCGCAGGATCCGGCGCGCGCGGCGCAGCTCTACGAGAAGGCCTGCGAGCAGGGCTACGAGCCCGCGTGTGAGCGGCTCAGGCACTAGCGGCGGGGCCGCTCCGCCTGCAAGCGAGACCGCGAGGGTCCCGTGGCCCGGACGTACAGGAGTTCATCACTGAGTTCGTCCTGTACGCGCGAGGAGAGTCTCCTCCCTCGGCGCGCGGCGCCGGCGCGCGCCGCTCTGGCGCCCGGTGCCAGCCGCCTGTCACACTGGCGCCCTCGCCCAGCGATCGTGCACCGGAGGGTCCGGAGGCCCGCCGCGCCCGGCAGCCCCGAGGATCCGCCCGTGCCCTTCAGCCAGTTCGAGCTCCACCCCAGCCTGCTGCAGGGCATCAAGGACCTGGGCTTCGCCAAGCCCACGCCCATCCAGGAGCAGTCCATCCCTCCGGCCCTGTCCGGGCGCGACGTGCTGGCCTGCGCCATGACGGGCAGCGGCAAGACGGCCGCGTTCCTGCTGCCCATCCTGCACCACCTCATCGAGCAGAAGCGCGGCACGACGCGCGCGCTGGTGCTGACGCCGACGCGCGAGCTGGCGGCGCAGATCGCAGCCGACCTCGATGACCTCGCGGCGCACACGCCGGTGACGGCGGCGGCGGTCTTCGGCGGCGTCGGGATGGCGCCGCAGGAGCACGCCTTCCGCAGCGGCGTGGACGTGATCGTGGCCACGCCGGGCCGGCTGCTGGACCACTTCCGCCAGCCCTACGCGAAGCTGGCGGGCCTGCGGCACCTCGTGCTGGACGAGGCCGACCGCATGCTCGACATGGGCTTCCTGCCCGACATCAAGCGCGTGCTGCGGCACCTGCCGCCGCGGCGGCAGACGCTGTTCTTCAGCGCCACCATGCCCGGTCCCATCGGCGCGCTGGCCAGCGAGATGCTGCACGATCCCGTGCGCCTCAACCTGCAGCGCCAGGCGGCGCCGGCCACGGGCATCACGCAGGCCGTGTACCCGGTGCCGCAGCACCTCAAGCCCGCGCTGCTGCTGGCCATCCTCGAGCGCGGTGACATGGAGCAGGCGCTGGTGTTCACGCGCACCAAGCACCGCGCCGACCGCGTGGCGAAGTTCCTCGTGCATGGCGGCGTGCGCGCCGAGCGCATCCACGGCAACCGCAGCCAGAGCCAGCGCACGCAGGCGCTGGAGGGCTTCAAGTCCGGCCGCTACCGCGTGCTGGTGGCCACGGACATCGCCGCGCGCGGCATCGACGTGGAGGCCCTCGGTCACGTGGTCAACTTCGACGTGCCCAAGGCGCCCGAGGACTACATCCACCGCGTGGGCCGCACTGGCCGCGCCGAGCTGACGGGCGAGGCCTTCACCTTCGTGTCGCGCGAGGAGGAGGGCGAGCTGCGCGACATCGAGCGCACGGTGGGCAAGTCGCTGCCGCGCGTGACGGTGCCGGACTTCGATTACGAGGCCGCGGCGCCGGCGATGCCGCGCGGCGAGCGCGGCGGCGGGCGGGGCATCCACGGCGGGCCGGCGGGCGGGCCGCGCGGCGGGCACGGTGGCCACGGCGGGGGGCGCGGCGGAGGCCGGCACGGCGGCGGCGGAGGTCGCGGCAAGCGGCCCGCGCGGCCCGGCCATGGCGGCGGGCACTCGGGCGGCGCGCACGCGCCGGCGCCCCGCGCGCCGAAGCCCTCGGGCATCTGGGCCACGGGCCGGCGCACGCGCGGCCGCTGACCATGGCGCGCGCTCCGGGACGCCGGTCAGCGCGACGCGGCTGTGACACGCTGGTCCTCGGCGCCGGCGCGGCGGGCCTCGCGGCGGCTGCGGAGCTGGCCGAGGCGGGGCAGGCTGTCGTCGTGCTCGAGGCGCGCGAGCGCGTCGGCGGTCGCATCTGGTCGCGCAGCGCCCCGGGCCTGGGGCTGCCGCTCGAGCTGGGCGCCGAGTTCATCCACGGCCAGGAGGCTCGCTCCACCTTCGCGCTGCTCGAGCGCGCGGGGCGTCCGGCGGTCGACCTGCCCGAGAAGCACTGGCTGCGCCGCGGCCGTCGCCTCGCGCCCATGGACGATCTCTTCCCGCGCCTGCAGCGGGCCCTCGCGCGGACGCGCGCGACGCACGGCCGCGACCGCTCCTTCGCCGAGCTGCTCGAGCGCAGCCGCTCGCGCGAGCTGTCCGGCCGCGTGGCGGAGTTCGCCTGCCTGCTGGCCGAGGGCTTCGACGCCGCCGATCCGCGGCGCGCGAGCGCGCGGGTCCTCGCGCGCGAGTGGTCGAGCGGCGGCAGCGCGGACTCGCCGACCTTCCGCCCGCTGGGTGGCTACGCGGCGGCGCTGCAGCCGCTGCTGCGCGCGCTGCGCGCCGGCGGAGCGACGCTCGCGCTCGGGACGGTGGTGCGCGAGCTGCACTGGTCGGCGCGCGGCGTCGAGTGCACCGCGCTGCGGGGCGGCCGCACGCAGCGCTTCGTCGCGCGGCGCTGCATCGTGACCTTGCCCCTGGGGGTGCTGCAGGCGCCGCCCGGCGATGCCGCGTTCGTTCGCTTCACGCCGCCGCTGGCCGCCAAGCGTCACGCGCTGTCCCGGCTGGCGTCGGGGCCGATCGTCAAGCTGCTGCTGCGCTTCGACAAGCCGTTCTGGGAGGAGCTGCAGGGCGAGCGCTTCCGCGAGGCCACGTTCTTCCACGCGCCGGAGGCGGCCTTTCCCACATTCTGGACGGCGCTGCCCGCGCGGGCGCCGCTGCTGGTGGCGTGGGCGGGCGGGCCGCGGGCGGCGCGGCTGCCGGCCGGCGACCGGGAGCGGCTGGTGCAACTCGCGCTGCAGAGTCTGCATTTGGTGTTCGGGCGGGCGGCGCGCATCGGCTCGCACCTGCGCGCGGCCCACGTCCACGATTGGTCCGCCGACCCCTTCGCGCGCGGCGCCTACAGCTGGGTGCTGGTGGGGGGCGAGGCGGCGCGGCGCGAGCTGGCCCGGCCGCTGCGCGGCACGCTGTTCCTCGCCGGCGAGGCGACTGACGGCGAGCACGCCGGCACCGTCGAGGGCGCGCTGCGCAGCGGCGAGCGCGCGGCGCGCGACGTGCTCGGGACGGCGCAGCGCCGCTGACCCTGCGCGTGGCCACCGGTGCGCGATTTGCGCCCCGGGCCGCGCATGGACGGCCTGCTCTCGGCGATCCGCGACGCCTTCGGCCCCGACGGCGAGCCCGCGCAGCTGACGCTGCTGCAGATGGGCCTGCGGGCGGCCGTGGTCTTCGTGGTGGCCGTGCTGCTCGTGCGCATCGGCAGCAAGCGCTTCATGGGCGGCAGCACGCCCCTGGACGTGCTGCTCAGCGTCGTCCTCGGCGCGGTCGTGAGCCGCGGCATCAACGGGACCGCGGCCTTCGTGCCCACGCTGGCCGCCTCCGCGGTGCTGGTCGGCATGCACGCCGGCACGGCCTGGCTCGCGCGGCGCTGGAGCTTCCTCGAGTGGCTGGTGAAAGGCAGCACCCAGACGCTGCTGCGCGACGGCCAGCCTCAGCGCGACGCGATGCGGCGCGCCAACGTGACCCTGGACGACCTGCAGGAGGCCCTGCGCTTGCACGGCGTCGAGCGCTTCGAGCAGGTGCGGCTCGCGCGCCTCGAGCGCAATGGGGACATCAGCGTGGTCAAGGGCGCCAGGAAGCGCGAGCGGTCCGACGGTCACTCGCAGCGTTGAACCGGGTCGCAGCCTGCCGTCGAGCTGCCGTCGTGCCTCGCGCCAGCGGGCTGGCGACAGGCGCGCGCCGCCCGACGATGGCACGCCGCTTGCGTAGCCCCTCGTGCGCGCCGCGGTCGTGCGGCGCAAACCCGAGGGAGACCCATCATGCCCCGCAAGAAGACCATCCAGCGTGCCCGCCGCGACAAGCGCCAGGGCAAGTCGCCCAGCACGCAGGCGGGTGAGTTCGTGCGCGAGGAGATGGAGGACATCCGCAGCGGCAAGCACGGCGCGCGCTCGACCAGGCAGGCCATCGCGATCGGCCTCTCGAAGGCCCGGCGTGCGGGCGTGGACCTGCCGCCGCCGCGCAAGGGCACGGCGTCCGCCAGCGTGCGCCGGCGCGCAGAGCGCGACCTGGAGAAGGGGCGCTCGGGCGAGTCGACGCCACCGAACCCGCGGCGCTCCGCGGCGACGACGCGCGCGCTGAGGCGCGAGGGCTCGGAGGCGGCGTCGCGGGCCTCGCTCGCGCGCCAGGCGCGCAGCGCGGCCAAGCAGCGCGGTGCCGCCAGCCGTCGTCGCAGCGCCCGTCGCGCCGCACGCACGCGCGCCCGGGAGCGCCGATGACCCGCAAGGCCCGCCGCAGGCCCGCGAGCGAGGCCCGCTGGTCCGCGCGGGTGACCCGCGGCAGCAACGCGCTCGACCTCGATGCGGGCGTGTTCACGTGGGACGACCCGCGGCGCATCGCCGCGTCCCTCAAGCGCTCGGCGGAGCGCAGCCGCCGGCGCAAGGCGTCCGCCTTCCGCTCGGCCATGTCCATGCTCGTTTTCTTCCGCAATCGCGCGGGCCGCGGGCTCAGCCCCGAGCGACGGCGCGTCCTGCTGGCGGCGCAGCGCGAGCTGCGCCGGCAGTTCGGGCGGGCGCCGGCGCGGCCCGCATCCCGCCCATCCCATCGCCGGAGGTGAACATGGCCAAGCGCAAGAGCAGTCCGACCCGTCGCGGAAAGAAGTCGAAGGCCAAGTCCGGCAAGCCGGCGCGCAAGGTCGCGGGCAGCCGGCGCAAGCCCGCGAAGGCGAAGCGCGCGAAGTCGAAGCGCGCGAAGCGCAAGCCCTCCGCGGCCGCGTCCACCCAGCGGGCCGCGCGCAAGGCCGCGCCGGCCAAGGCCTCGCCTCGCACGACCCGTCCGTCCTCTCCCCAGCCGCCGACCGAGGCGCCGCCGCCGAACCCGCTGGCGAGCGAAGATCGCGGGCGGCGGCGCACGGAGCACGATTGGCCGGTCAGCCCGACGGGCGTGCACCCGCAGCCGGACGTGGAGCGCGTGGTGGCCGTGACGCGGCGCCGCAGCCTGCGGCCGGGCACTCAGCACTGAGGCGAGCAGGCGGCGGGCGGAGGCGCGCGGCGACACGCGCCCGACGCCGCGCCGGCATGCGCGGCACCGGTCCGATGCGCTACAACCGGGCCTCTCACCGGAGACGGCGATGCTGGGCATCCGCGGCGTGTATGAAGTGGCCATCCGCGTCAAGGACCTCGAGCGCGCCGAGGCCTTCTACCAGGGCACGCTGGGCCTGCAGCCCGGCCTGCGCGACGAGCAGCGGCGCATGACCTTCCTCCGAGCCGGCGGCGAGGCCGGCATGCTCGTGCTGCGCGAGGACAAGGGCAGCTGGCCGACGCAGCACTTCGCCTTCACCGTCGCAACGGCCGACATCGAGCCGGCGGCGCGCGCGCTGCGGGCGGCGGGTGTCAGGCTGGAGGGGCCCGTGCATCACGACTGGATGCCGGCCACCGCGCTGTACTTCAGCGATCCCGACGGGCACGACCTGGAGCTGTGCGCGCCGGGCGCCTGAGACATGGCCCAGTACCGCTCGCTCGCCTCCACGCCCGCGGCCGCGACCACGCGCATGCCGGCGCTCTTCGTCGGCCACGGCTCGCCGCTGAACGCCCTCGAGGACAACGAGTTCCACCGCGCCTGGGCGAAGCTGGGCAGCCAGCTGCCCTGGCCCGCGGCGGTGCTGTGCGTCTCGGCGCACTGGGAGACGCAGGGACCGGTGCTGACCAGCGGCGCCGCGCCCGCGACCATCCACGACTTCCGCGGCTTCCCGCCCGAGCTGTCCGCGGTGCAGTACCCCGCGCCCGGCGCGCCGACGCTCGCGGCGCGCGTCGCGGAGCTGCTGGGCGGCGAGGTGACGCTGGACGACACGCGCGGCCTCGACCACGGCGCGTGGTCCGTGCTGCGCGCGATGTACCCGGAGGCGGACGTGCCCGTGGTGCAGCTCTCGCTCGACCGCGGCCGCACGCCCGAGCAGCACGCGGACCTGGGCCGCGCGCTGCTGCCGCTGCGCGACGAGGGCGTGCTCGTGCTGGGCAGCGGCAACGTCGTGCACAACCTCGCGCTGCTGCAGTGGAACCTGCCCGCGGGCTTCGACTGGGCGCGGCGCTTCCACGAGCGCGTCCGGGCGGCGATCGTCGCAGGCGGCGGCGCGGCGCTGGCGCGGCCGCGCGAGCTGGGGCCGGAGTCGGAGCTGGCCATTCCCAGCGCGGAGCACTTCCTGCCCTTGCTGTACGTCGATGCGCTGCGGCGGCAGGGCGAATCCGTGGCCTTGCTGACCGACAAGGTCGTGCTGGGCTCGATCTCCATGCTTTCCGTGCTCGTGGGCTGAGACCGCCCGCGCCTCCGCTACACTCGCGGCACCGCCGGCCGCGGGACGGGACCCGCGGCGGACTAGGGAGACCCCCCGGAGATCCACGCATGGACTTCCTGTCTCAGCTCTGGATGCCGATCGTCGTCGCGGCCGTGCTGGTCTTCCTGGTCAGCTCGGTCATCCACATGGCGCTGCCCGTGCACAAGGGCGACAAGCAGCCGCTGCCCAACGAGGCGCGCGTCGCCGACGCGCTGCGCGGCACGCCGGCCGGCGAGTACATGATGCCCGCCTGCGGCAGCATGAAGGACATGGGCTCGCCCGAGATGCTGGCCAAGTACCAGCAGGGCCCCATCGCGCTCGTGACCTTGATGCCCACGGGCGTGCCGAAGATCGGCAAGGCGCTGGTCAACTGGTTCCTCTTCTCGCTCATCGTCGGCGCGATCACCGGCTACGTCGCCTGGCACGCGCTGCCGCCGGGCTCGAGCTACCTGCACGTCTTCCAGATCACGGGCGCCGTCGCCTGGATGGCCTACGGCATCGGCGAGATGCCCAACAGCATCTGGAAGGGCACGCCCAGCAAGACCACCTTCAAGTTCGTGATCGACGGGCTGGCCTACGCGCTCGTCACCGCGGGCGCCTTCGGCTGGCTCTGGCCGCGCTGAGCGTGCCGTCCCGTGGGCGCCCCCGACCGTCCGCCGCTGCGCGCGCGCTTCGTGCGGACGGTCGGCGAGCGCGACCGCGTGTACGTGCGCCGCTCGGACGGCAGCGAGACCTCCTGGGAGTTCGCGAGCTACGGTGAGGGCCTGCCGCACGACCTGGTGCACGTCGTGGTCGAGCGCGACTTCGGCGTGCGCGAGGGCTTCTGGGGCCGCGTGAACCGCGGCGTCGCGCCCGCGCGCATCACCGAGGAAGCCAACCGCCTCGGCGGCAAGGACAAGTACGCGGGCTTCGGGCCGGATCAGCGCGAGCTGCTCATCGCCGAGGCGCTCGCGGCGGCCGCGGGCGGATACCGGCCGGACCTGGACGACGCGGCGCAGCATGCGCAGCTGGTGGCGGCGTACGCGGGCGTCGGGCTGCCGGTGCCCGGCAACCTGACCGTCGTGGGGCTGGGCGAGACGGTAGGGCGGCTGCGCGAGTTGCAGGTGAAGTGGCAGGCCCTCGTGCCGAAGGGCACGCTCGAGCTGGAGTTCCCGGGCTGACCGCGCGCCCTCACACGTCGCAGATCGCGATCGCCTCCCGCAGCGACGTCAGCGGATCGCGCGTCGGCACGAACTCCTGCGCCACGAAGCCGGTGAAGCCCGTCTCCGCGATCGCGCGGCACACCGCCGTGTAGTTCAGCTCCTGCGTCGCGTCGATCTCGTGCCGGCCCGGCACGCCGCCGGTGTGGAAGTGGCCGATGCGGTCCTTGTGCGCGCGGATCGTGGCGATGACGTCGCCCTCCATGATCTGCGCGTGATAGATGTCGTACAGGATCTTCACGCGCGGCGAGCCCACGCCTTCGATCACGTCCGCGCCGTAGCGCATGTGGTCGAAGTCGTAGTCGCCGTGGTCGACCTTGCTGTTGAGGATCTCGAGCTGCACGTTCACACCCAGCTTCTCGGCCAGCGGCGCGATGCGGCGCAGGCCGGCGATGCACTGGCGCACGCCCTCGGCCTCGGGCTGGCCGGCACGGTTGCCGGAGAAGACGATCATGCTGGGCAGGCCCGCGGCGGCGAGCCTGGGCAGCAGCTCCTCGGAGCGGCGCACGAGGGCGTCGTGGTGCTCGGCGCGGTTCCAGCCGTCGGGGATGGAGCCCGGGCCGTTGGCCATCGCGCAGGTGAGGCCGTGCTTCTGCACCACGGCCCAGTCGGGCTCGTCGAGGATCTCGATGGAGCCGATGCCCATGGCCTTGGCCTGCACGCACAACTCGTCCAGCGGGATGCCGCCGTAGCACCAGCGGCAGACGGAGTGGTGGATGCGGCCCTTGAGGCGCGCGGGCGCGGCGTCCTGCGGCCGGGCCGCGGCGCGCGCGCGCGGCGCCGCGACGGCGAGGCTCGCGGCCGCGCCGAGCGACGCGCCGGCAACAGCCAGGAACTCGCGGCGACGCATGGCGTGTCCTCCGTCGGCGGGGCCGGCCAGCGTAGCGGATCGCGGCGCGAAGCTTGGCGTATCCTGTTGCGCCGCCCGCCACGGAGAGGCGCTGATGGACCAGTTCCGCGGAATCATCCTCGAGGGCCACAAGGGTGCGGCCGTGCCGGTGCCCTTCGATCCGGTGCAGCGCTGGGGCCTGCCCGCGCGCGCGCTGTGGCGCGGCCGCCGCGGCCACCGCGTGAGACGCTCGTGAGCGCGCGCCATCTCGAGCGCCATCGCACGCAGCGCATCGGCTGGCTGCGCGCCGCGGTCCTGGGCGCCAACGACGGCGTCGTGTCCACGGCCAGCCTCGTGGTGGGGGTGGCCTCGGCGGGCGCGTCGCGAGGCGACGTGCTCGTGGCGGGTGTGGCGGGCCTCGTGGCGGGAGCCGCCTCCATGGCCGCGGGCGAGTACGTCTCGGTCAGCTCGCAGGCCGACACCGAGCGCGCCGACCTCGACCGCGAGCGCAAGGAGCTGGCCACCGAGCCGGCGAGCGAGCACGCCGAGCTCGCCGGCATCTACGTGCAGCGCGGCCTCGAGCCCGAGCTGGCGCACAAGGTGGCCGATCAGCTCATGGCCTTCGACCCGCTGGGCGCCCATGCGCGCGACGAGCTGGGGATCACGGAGACGGCCGCCGCCCGGCCGGTGCAGGCGGCGCTGTCCTCGGCGGCCAGCTTCGCGATGGGCGCCGCGCTGCCACTGCTGGCGGCGGCGCTGGCGCGCGAGGCGCGGCTTCCGTGGCAGGTCGCCGGCGCGTCGCTGGCATTCCTCGCGCTACTCGGCGCCGTCGCCGCCCGCGCGGGCGGGGCGCACGTGCTGCGCGGCACGCTGCGCGTCGCCTTCTGGGGCGCGCTAGCCATGGCGCTCACGGCCGGCGTGGGCCGGCTGTTCGGAACGGAGGTGACGCCATGATCCGCAAGCTCTCCAACGGCCGCTACCGGCTCTACTCGCGCAAGCGCAACCCCCGCACCGGCAAGCGCCGCAACCTCGGCACCTTCGCCACGCGCGCGGCGGCGCAGAAGCACGAGCGCGCGGTGCAGTTCTTCAAGCGTGGCGGATGAGCGACGCGGCCGGCCTCGCCGCGCACGCCGACTGGTACCGCAGCTTCTTCCACGGCCTCGCGCTGACCTGTGGCGCGCGGTCGTGCCGCCCGACCTGACGCGCGCGGAAGCGGGCTACCTGCTGCGCGAGCTCGGCCTCAGCGCTGGCGCGAGCGCCCTCGACGTGCCCTGCGGCGACGGGCGCCACGCGCGCGTACGATGCGGCGATGACACACGGACGCCGGCTGCTCGCCCTTCTCGCGCTGCCCCTTGCCCTTCTGCCGACCTGCGCCGCACCGCGCCAGTCCGGCCTCGGCGAGCTCATGACGCTCACGCAAATGCGGCACGCCAAGCTGTGGTACGCGGGCGAGGCGCACAACTGGCCGCTGGCCGCCTACGAGCTGGACGAGCTGCGCGAGGGCTTCGACGACGTGGTCGCCTTCCACGGCGAGCAGCCCGGCCTGCCGCTGCCGCCCGCCGGACTCGTGCCGGTCATGATGGAGCCGCCGCTCGCGAGCCTGCGCGCCGCCATCGATCAGCAGGACCCCGCGGCCTTCGAGCAATCCTTCGACGCCTTGACGGCGGGATGTAACAACTGCCATCAGGCCAGCGACCACGGCTTCAACGTCGTGCGCCGGCCGCAGCCCGGCTGGTTCGGGAACCAGGACTTCACGCCCGCGCGCTGAGCGCGCCGCCGCGACATCGCGCTGCGCAGGGCAGTGCTAGGCTGCGTCCCTCGATCCCGCGAGGAGCAATCGCCATGCCCGTCAAGCCGATCCCCGAGGGCTACCACACCCTCACGCCCTACCTCATCGTGGACGGCGCCGCGCGGGCCATCGACTTCTACAAGCGCGCCTTCGGTGCGACCGAGACGATGCGCATGCCCGCGCCGGGCGGGCGCATCGGCCACGCCGAGCTGCGCATCGGCGACTCGGCCATCATGCTCGCCGACGAGCACCCGGAGATGGGCGCTCAGGGTCCGCGCCACTACAACGGCTCGCCCGTCTCGCTGCTGCTGTACGTCACGGACGTCGACGCGACGGTGAAGCGCGCCGTCGACGCGGGCGCGAAGATCAAGCGCCCCGTGGCGGACCAGTTCTACGGGGATCGCACCGGGGGCCTCGAGGATCCGTTCGGGCACCATTGGTGGATCGCGACGCACATCGAGGACGTGTCACCCGAGGAGATGGCGCAGCGGGCCAGCAAGGCGCATGCCGGCTGAGGCCGGCGCAGCGCCGGCGCCGGACGCGCGCGGGCTGTCACCCGCGCCCACGACCTTTCGCGACCACTTCTCGCAGACTTCCGCCGCGTACGCCGAGTTCCGGCCGGGCTACCCGGCGACGCTCTTCGACTGGCTGGCGTCGCTGGCGCCCGCGCGGCGTCTCGCCTGGGACGCGGCCACGGGCAACGGGCAGGCGGCGCTGCCGCTGGCGGCGCGCTTCGAGCGCGTCGTCGCGACGGACGCCAGCGCGGAGCAGCTGCGCGAGGCCACGCCGCACGCGCACATCGAGTACCGCGTCGCGCGCGCCGAGGACGGCGGCCTGCCCGACGCGAGCGTGGACCTGCTCACGGTGGCGCAGTCGGCGCACTGGTTCGAGCTGCCCGCCTTCCACGCGCAGGCGGCCCGCGCGCTCGCGCCGCGCGGCGTCGTGGCGCTGTGGTGCTACGGCCTGCTGGCCATCGAGCCCGGCCTCGACGAGCGGCTGCGCGCCTTCTACGTCGAGGTCGTCGGCCCGTACTGGCCGCCCGAGCGGCGCCTCGTGGACGAGGGCTACCGCGGCCTCTCCTTTCCGTACGACGAGCTGGCGGCCCCGGGCTTCGCGATGGAGCACGACCTCACGCTGCCGGCGCTGGCGGGCTACCTCGGCACGTGGTCCGCGGTGCAGGCGTTCCGGAAGGAGCGCGGCAGCGATCCGGTGGAGCCCTGCCTGCGCGAGCTCGAGCCTGCCTGGGGCGCAGCGGACCGGCCGCGGCGCGCGCGCTGGCCGCTGCACCTGCGCGTGGGCCGCCGGCGCGCGGCGGACGCCGGCTGAGCGCGGCTCAGGGCGCCGCGGGACGCGCGAGGAAGCCGTCCGCGTGCAGGTCGAGCACCAGCGTGCGCACCATGTTCTCGCGCAGCTCCGGATACACCTGGCCCCAGGGCGCGAAGGACATGCCCAGCACGAAGGGCAGCCAGTAGATGTCGCGCGCCTCGTCCACGTACTCGTAGCGCTTCCATCGGCCGTCCTTGGCGCGCACCTCCGCGGTGAGATCGAAGCTGACCGTGCGCCAGGTGGGGATGATGAACAGCAGACAGCCCGACGCGACCATGATCATGTCGTTGCCGCTCGACTGCAGCACGAGGTCGAGCTGCAGGTCGCCTTGCTCGCCCTCCTTGGCCGGCTCGACCGAGCGGAACCAGCCCGTGGCCTGGAGCACCGCGGGGATCTCCTCGTTCAGGCGCTC